>JBHHYX010000117.1:0-13125 GCA_046757765.1 Acidobacteriota bacterium
TCAGTTGCGGCTGGACAGGGTTCACCGTGGGAAAGTCTTCCGAATTGGTCCAGCCCGTCAGGTAGATGTTGTTGGCGGGATCCAGGGCGATCCCCTGGGGAATGTCGCAGTCCGAGCCGCCGAGAAGAGTGGAGAAAACGACAGAGCCGTCGGGAGCAAATCGGGTCACGAGGTCCCCGGAGGCGTAGCCGTGCACTACGTCGAGGAGGCCGAGGGTGGGCAACGCAGTCAGCGCGGATGATAACGGCGCCGCAGCAGAAAGCTGGTGAATAGTCCGGGCTACGCCTCCCGGGCTTCGGTCGTAACGCCTCGTCAGAACCGCGCTTCCAGCTCTTCGCCACGACTGGGCCTGGAATTCCTGCAGCAAGGGATTGCGGTCGCCAGTCAGGAGACTGCAGAGCCCGCTGTCAGGGTGAGCTACGGGATCGCTGAAAGAGGGAAGTCGATATAACGGATCCTCTTTCTCTTCCAGGTGTAGGTGATGTGCAGACCGCCGTCTTTGCCTTGGATCAGGGCCGGGTAGGAGTACTCTCCCGGCTCCTCTTCGAGGGTGTAAAACATCTGGAAATGCTCTCCGTCGCGGCTGACGGCGAGGTTGAGGGGAGTCCTGGCGCGGGTGGTGTGGTTGTAGATGAGCACCACTCGCCCGTCGGCCAGGGCCACGGCGTCGATGCCCGAGTTGGGATTGGGCAAATCGAGAGGCCGGCCCTGGGTCCAGGTCACGCCTCGATCGAAGGAGTCGGCCACGCAAATCCTGCCGATTCGCGAAGTGGAGCGGGCGTAGAGTCTCAAGTGGCTGCCGCCGAGAGAGACCACGGAGGGCTGAATGATTCCTCGTGTCTGGGACCCGGGGACTTGGGCTGGCGGCTGGCCTCGGACTTCCGTTCGGGCGAATCTTTCGGGAACGGTGATGGGTCCGAACTTCGACCAGGTCTTGCCCCCGTCCGTGCTCCGTTCGATCCAGCACGACCAGGAGCGGTAGCTCTCCACGGAAGTGCCGCTGACGATGGTTCCGGCCGCCAGAACCAGCGGTTTGGCCCGGATCGGGCCATAGAGTCCTGCCGGAAGGTGCTCAACCGGGGACCAGGTCTTCCCCTCGTCCCCGCTGAAGAGCCGTCCCGCGGTCCAGCTGGTAGGGTGAGGACCGAACTTGTAATAGAGCCACAAGAGCCCGTCCTGGCTGTGGAAGAGCACGGGGTTATAGGAAGCGACACTGGGCTCGCGGACGAGCTCGAAGGGCGCGGACCATCCGTTTTCCGTGCGTCGCGAGCCCCAGATCGCGACGTCGGGCTCTCCCTCTGCGGAGCCGCCGAACCAGGCGGCCAAAAGATCGCCATTGCGCAGCTCGACGACAGTCGAGGCATGACACGAGGCAAAGGGGGCCGAGGTGAAGATGAATTCGCTCCTGGGTCGGGTTGGCATCTCGGTCTCGGTGGGGGCCTTGCGGTTGGTTGCGGAAGCGGTGGCCGCCTCCGCAACGTAAACCAGCTGGGGGAAATTGGAAAGCATCCACCCGGCGGCGATCAGCAGGTCCACCACCCATCGTCTCCTGCTCATTGTACCTCCTCGACGCGCCCTGGTGGCGCTGAGCCACGAACGTCAGTGAGCGGCCATCCGGATGGGGCCGGGCGCTGACGCTTCGATTCGCTACGACCGGGCGTGAGAGATCCGCTTAGAGGTTCGCGAATGGCAGGGCCGTCACGCCTGGGCCAAGCGGCAGTCTGATATCACCCGGATGCACTACGTATCCCGGCATCGCCTTGTCTTCCAGGTCCTTCTGAAATGTTTTGAATTGCGGAGGCCATGGCTAGGCGTGGAGTGGCCGACAGGTTCGCCGACTCTCGTTGGGGTCGGTTGGCCGGCGTCACAAACTCCCTTCAACCTTTTCCGGATGGTTCTTGGCCCAGGTCAGAATTGCGGTGAGTACTTTCTCTATGTCGTTCAGGTTCTCGATGCAAATCTCGAATAGTTCCCAATCGGAAATTTCCTGATAAAAGTGGACGAGCCTATTTCGATAGCCGGCCATCTTGCGCAACATCAGACCCTCTGCTTCATCCAGGACTTCCGCCTCGACCAGCGCCGGCCCGACTCGTCTGTATTCGGTCACCGGGCGGCCATATCCTCGAGCTGCCACGTGCCTTCCCAAATCCAGAAGTGCCTCCAGGGCTCGGCGCAGATAGGAGTCGGCCGCCGCAAGGTTGCGCCGGTCGGATTGGAAGTGGGAAAAGTCGTCCAAGGGGAGCTGCTCAATGCCTTCAATCATCCGCCGAACCTTGGCAGCACGACTGGCGAGGACTTTGACTTGAAGCTTGGAAGGGGTCATCGGGCTCCTTCGCAGATGATTTGGCGGCATCGCTCTTTCTGGTAACAGGCCAAGTCGGCGGCCCGCCGCAGAACGTAAAGCTCGTACTCGGCCTGACACAGCGCATCCGCGCAGTAAAGAAGCTCGCCCCGAATGATGTCCAATGCCAGGAACGGCCCCGTTTCGTTCAAGACTACAAGATCCACCCTGGGAACTTGAAAAAGGTCCTCCAGAGCGATCGTCAAAGAGACCCGCTCGGCAGCCGTCAATCGTGTCTCATGCTCGACCTGGACGCCCAGATCCAGGTCCGAGTCGATCCGCTCCGGCCTCACGCTTCTTCCCTCCAACCTGAGCTCCGGCGCTCGGCTTCCGAAGACGTAGAGGGCCACAATGGGCAGTGGGCCGCAGAGTTCTTGAAGAGACTGTTGGATGCCCTCATTCATAGAGTCCGTCCTCTTATCCCGGCGACTTCACAGGACACTGGTCCCTGGCAGCCGCTCAGCCCTGGCAGAGCGATCCTCTTCTCCCAGGCCGGGCGTCGCTCCTCAACCCTGCCCGCATCTGGAGAAAAGGGCTGTCCCAATTCTACCCCAATCTAGTGGTTTGTTGCGGAAGTCCTTTCCCTCTATCGCCGAGCAATTTTGCCGCTGGCAAGGCGCTCCGACGACGTCATATTCCCCATATTTCGAGGAGGAGCAACGCCGCCAGCGACACAAAGGGCCGGTGAGAGGGGACAGGGATTTACGCAACGAGCCACTAGCTTTCCAGGCTGTCACCTGATCCAGGAGAACCGAACGTTTACGGTTGTGTGGAGACCTTCACCAGGTGAAAGTCGCCCGGCCCGAGCCTCAAAGTCATGGAAGACTCTCTCGGCCCGATCAAGGTCGCTTCGGCAGTCCCGGGATTTGTCAGCTGGAAATCGGCCGGGCTCACTATCCGTAGGCCTGGGTCTCCTTGGGGATTCGTCGGGCGACTCCGGTTTCGTGGGCGGCAGTGGCAACGGCGGAGGCGACCTCCTTGAGGACGCGGCGATCAAAGACGCTCGGCACAATGTAGTCGCTGGACAGTTCATCCGGACGGATGATGTTGGCGATGGCGTGAGCCGCGGCCTGTTTCATTGCCTCATTGATCTTCGTGGCCCGACTATCCAGAGCGCCCCGAAAAATGCCCGGAAAAGCCAGCACATTATTGATTTGATTAGGGTAGTCGCTTCTCCCTGTGGCCATGACCGCGGCGATCCCCTCCACTTCCTCCGGCATCACCTCGGGCACGGGATTGCTCATCGCAAAGATGATGGGGTTGGGGTTCATCTTCCTGATATCGTCACCCACCAGCAAACCCGGTCCGGACACCCCAAGAAACATGTCCGACCCCTCCAGCACAGTCTTCAGGCTCCCCCTTTCCTGTCGCGGGTTGGTGTGAGTGGCAAGCCACGCTTTGGCCTGGTTGTCGCCGACGTCGCGGCCCTCATAGATCGATCCCTTCCGATCGCAGACGACGATGTTGGAGATGCCGAACTGCTGGAGTATCTTGGTGCAGGCCACGCCGGCCGCCCCCGCTCCCGAAACGATCACCTTCAACTGGCCGGGCTCCTTCTGGACAATCTTCAAAGCGTTGATGATCCCCGCCAGCAGGACCACGGCCGTTCCATGCTGGTCATCGTGAAAGACGGGGATATCCAACTCGTCGATCAGTTTCTCTTCGATGTAAAAGCATCTTGGGGCGGAGATGTCCTCGAGATTGATGCCGCCGAAGGTGGGTGCGATATGCCGGCAAAAATTGGCTATTTCATCAGCGTCTTGAGTGTCGATGCATAAGGGGAAGGCGTCAACGCCTCCAAACTCCTTGAAAAGAATGGCCTTTCCTTCCATCACCGGCATCGCCGCCGCGGCTCCGATGTTGCCCATTCCCAGGACCGCGCTTCCATCGGAGACGACTGCAATGCAGTTCTTACGGATGGTGAGGTTGAAGGATGCGGCGGGATCCGCATGGACCGCCTCACAAACACGGGCGACGCCCGGCGTGTAGGCCATCGAGAGATCTGCCCGCGTCTTCAGGGGAACCTTCGAAGTGATTTCCAGCTTGCCTCCCAGATGCATCAGGAAGGTCTTGTCCGATACGGAATGGAGGGTGACTCCGCCGATCCCTTTAATCGTCTCAATGATCCGTTTGGCCTGATCGGTGGAGGCGCAGTCGACCGTGTAATCACGAAGACTTCTTCCCTTGCGGATCTGGACCAGATCAATGGCTCCAATAGAGCCACCTTCCTCTGCAATCAGGCGCGCTATTTTGGCAATCCAGCCGGGGGCGTGCGGGCACTCCAGCCTCATGGTGATGGCATACTGGGCACTGGGAGTTTCTCTTGTTGTCATTTTCATTTCTCCATTCCACTGTGCGGGATCCTCGCCGCAACGAAGCTTGCGATGGCCGACCCTGCAATTGGAATTCTATCGCAATCCGCAGAGCTGTGGAATTCTCGCTGAAGCGGGTTTTTCCGCTCACCCGCATTGAGGCATTAATGGTCTACTCCATCGGCCAAATCATCCGTTTTGACTGGTGTGTTCAGCTCTCGACGCCCCCGGCCGCCTGGTGATGACATCTTGTGAGTGATCCGGGCCGCCAGGCGGGAGCGGGCCAGGCTCAGGAGAGGGGAAAAAACCGCCTCTGAGGTCCGACGAATGGGAACTTCAAACATCTAAGGTTTGGCGCAAGAATAACTGCGCAGACCTGGCGCTCAGATTTGCACCAGATTTGGCCGCGAACGATTGAGCGAAACCGCAGGCGTAGCCGGGCCTAGGTTGAGGACTTCGCGATTGAGGAGCGGCCGAAGATGGTGTGAAGATGAGATGCTAAAATGTGAAGTCATTCTTGAGCGAGCCCTAAAAGTGGAGAGAGAGAAGGAGAAGTGGATGAAGGGCACTGTGGCGACTTGGATTGGCCTGGCTGTCTTGACTGTGGCGCCTGCCTGGGGAGGGGGCGGGAACGTCTCCTGGGTAGGTCGATTCTCGATCGAAAAACCGGACTCTCCTCCCCCCGGATGGGGGCTCCATCACTTCCCCAAAATCTCCCGCCACACCACCTATCTGGTGGATGTGGTGGACGGAAAAACGGTCTTGAAGGCAGAAAGCAAGGCGTCCGCCTCGGCACTGGTGAAGAAGGTCGACATTAATCCTCTGGAAACGCCCTATCTCGAGTGGTCCTGGAAGGTCGAGAGTGAGATCAAGGACGCGCAATGGGGTCAGAAAAAGCGAGATGATTTCCCGGCTCGCCTCTTTGTCGTCTTCGAGAAGAAAGGAGGCCCCTTTTCCTTTTTCGGCAGGTTCATCAACAGCCTCTCCGGTGGGCTCCCCGGGCGGTCTCTGAACTACGTTTGGAACGATGGAAGCGGGGAGGAAAAGATGGCCCGCAGCCCCTACACTGGAAAGGTCATGATGGTGGCGGCCGGTCCCGGAGGTGATGGGGTCGGCAAGTGGATCGAGGTGCGGCGAAACATTGCGGACGACTTCAAGAAAGCGTTCCGCAAGATTCCCGGTCGAGTGATCGCAGTGGCCCTCATGACCGACACCGACAACACACGAAGTTCGGTGACCACTTATTATGGGGATATTCGGTTTTCATCCCAGTGACGAGAAAAGGGGGCGCCTCCCCCACCGGCCCTGCGCCGGTGGACCATTTTGTCCGGGCGTTAGAGTTTTTCGGATGAGAACTTCGCTCAACCCCGCAGCAGGGGCGTTCTGGCGACCACGAGAACCATGATTTGTTCCAATTCGGACTGCTGGCGCAGCAGACTCGAAATCTCGCCCACTGTTGTGCCCGTGGTCATGACGTCATCCACCAGCAGGGCCGTCTTCTTCGACAGCGCGGCCGTCTCTCGGAGGCTGAATGCCCCCCGGACATTACGGCGCCGATCTTTCCTGTCCAGACCAAACTGGGGCGCCGTATTTCGGTTCCTGGCGAGACCTCGGAAGAGGGGGATCTTCAGACGCCGGGAGAGGGATTGCCCCAACAGCAGAGTGTGGTCGAAGCCTCGTTCCCGACTTCGCTTTCTGTGGGACGGCACCGGTATGATCCAATCCCCTTGCAACCCCGTTGCGCCGCGCCGATAGCAGACTTCCAGCAGAGCCCCCAAAGGCCCGGCCAGCCGGCGATAGCCACCGAACTTGAATCTATGGATGATTCGGCGCAAATCACCTTCATAGTTTCCCCAGGCTCGGGCAAAATCAAAAGGCGTGGCCTCGGATCGACATCGTCCGCAGGTGGCAAACAATTCCAGAAGATTGCCTGGAACCGGTACTCCGCAGCGGTGGCAGATCCGGCCACCCAGCGGTTGGAGCGACTGGAGGCAAGCTTGGCAGAGAGGACTGCAATCCGGATTGAGAGCCCGCCCGGCGCAAAGAACGCACGGCTGCGGGAAAATGAGGGACTGGGCAATCTGCTTGATGAGGCGAACCGGCTTCACAAAGCCAATAACGTCACAGGTTCGCCGGTCCGCGAAGTTTTTTGGCCCGGATTTCAGGAAGTGTGAGGTGGTGCGGAGCTGGTGGTGATGGGGGTGGGCGTGCGGCCGAACACAAAGCTGGCCGAGCAGGCGGGTATCGAGCTGGGCCACACGATGGGCTGCTTGCCGTGGGAGTGGGCGGAATGGTGGGCGGAGGAATCTTTTCCGTGCTGGGCCTTCCCGTGGCTCTGGCCGGTCACGCCGCTCCCCTGTTCATTCGCAGGTACTTTGAGGGAGCAAGTGGCCGCGACGCATTACCGTCCCAGGGCAGTCAGGATCTCTTCTGCCTTATTGTACGCGTCCACAAGCAACACCATGGAGTAGTAGTGGTTGTGAAAGCCGCCGCTCTCGTCAGATTCGGCATAGTTCAGATTGTGCTGGGCCTCATCGAGCTTGGCTTGCAATGAAGGGTCATCGACGTCTTCCATGGCGCTGACAGCCGCAGCGACTTTCTCCCCGGCGCAGCCATCAACGATCTGGAAAACGGATTGCCATTGATCAATGACGGAGTAGGCGCTCTCCTTGGTGTCGATCGTCGAGTGGCATTGTGTGCAGGACACCGTGTCGGTACCATCCGCCTCCGGCACGGTGATGGCCCAGGTGTGGCCGTGAAACATTGGACGGTTCGTGTCCATCACATCCGCCCCCCTTTTCACCTTGCAGGATTTCGAAAGCGACTTGAGACTCAGCTCCGTTTCTGTGAGTATCTACACTGTCTGACATAGATTTGAGCAAATTGCGTACCATTCCAAGGAGATGTTGAGGAGGAAAGACTTAGGTGGGGAAGGGTGGACGTTCAGGGGGGCAGATGCTGATGGAATGGGCCAAACCACCTAATCATCCCCGCGTCTCTGGGCCTGGTTACCCAACACGTGCCCCTGGCCTCGAGGAGAGGTCCGATCGCCTGCGGGGGAGAATGAAGCGAAGAAAGCCGGAACGTAGTCGCAGGGAGGAACGTCCCGCCATCCCTATGGTCGCTCCTTTCGAGAAGCCACAAGCGGGGATGGTGAAGATTGGAAAGGCGGCGAAGCGACTGGGTCTTTCGGTGCAGGCCATTCGGCTCTACGAATCGGAGGGCCTGATCATCTCCTTCAAATCGAGCAAGGGAACTCGTTGGTACGGCCCCGATGACCTGCTCTGGATTGCCCGCATACAAGAACTGATCTCCGAGGGTCTCAACTTTGTCGGCATACGAAGGCTTCTGGCTCAGATCCCCTGCTGGGCCTTGAAGCCGTGCCGACCCGAGGATCATGCCCACTGTTCGATGCGCTTCGAATGGCGGCATCCCTGCTGGATTGCGCCGGAAAAGCTGTGCCCCGAAAAGCTCCGTGAGTGTTACCATTGCCCCACCTACCGCCGCGCGCGCGACTTTGTCAATCTGAAAAGCCAGGCCCGCATCATTCCCCTGGAGATGGAAAGCTCCAGCCCGGAAGTCCCCTGACGGGGTCCCCCCCTTCATTTGGATGTCAGGGAGAATCGAGGCGTCCGTTGCCTCACCCACTGTGGCGTTTCGCTCTGTTGATTCTTCTTGCCGCCTCCTCTCAGGGCCGATGCCCACGACAGCCTACCTCTTGTATCTTCCTTCATATCCATCTGTTAGGGAGATCACCGCGAGAGTCGCCGCGTGCCCTGCCCGAGTGGCCACTCATTTGCCTATGCGTATGAACGGGTGAGCGACTGGGCTATGGCAAATGGGGTCTCACGCTCGTCGACAAGAAGGGGGGGCGCTCGGTTCGGGTGACGCCCAGGGCAGAAGCCATGCTGGCCAATAAGAAGACCTCTTTCTTCAAAGACTATCGGGAGAAGGGGGTTCCGGCTTCTCAAGTCCCTCCCCACATCGTCGAGCCTCTGGTGGAACGGGTCATGAGCGCTCCTGAGGAGCAACTGCTGGCCGTTGGCGAAGTCCAGCCCCGGGAGTGGGAAGACCCTCCCCACTCTTTCTCTTCATTTGTCTGTGAGAGGTGCGGGGAGATGACGGTGGCGACGCGTCAGGGCAGCCAGGTCCGTAATCGATCCGCAATTCCGATACGCCTTCCCGACGGGTCTGACGTCACCCGGATTTCCGGCCGCCAAGCGCTCAACCCGTACCAGAATACAAGCCCGGCCCTGTATGTCGCGCAACCCCCAAACCTTCTTCTCCGCTCCGGCCCAGTCGACTTGACCTCTCCTGAACCCATACAATTCCCATAGCGGGTAGGAGCCCGGCTCAGTCCAAACAGATTGTACCCGGAATGCTTCCACCGCCCGCCGATCCGCTGGACTGGTCTTCCAAACGCACTCCGGATACAATCCTTTACGTTCGGTGGGCTAACGCTAACCAGGTGTGGAGATGCGATCAAGAACATTTCTGAAGTTCCTCATCCTCTTATGCGCCGGTTACGGCTGGCGTTAGGCGCCCTTGGGCAGCAGCGTATGTTGAATGGAGAATCGTGATGAGCCGGTTTCCTTGCCCCTACCTCAAGGGTGAGGTCGAGCTGACAGCGGAGCGGGAGCGCATCGCTGAGCGGCATCCAGATCTGCTGCCAGAGCACCGGGACCGGATTGCGCAAACCCTCGCCGAGCCTGATCAAGTCCGAAGGAGCGTTCGGTTCGGAAGCGCCAAGTTGTTCTCTCGGTGGTACACTGACATTCGAACAGGCAAGCACGTGGTCGTGGTGCTCGTCAGCGAGCAGGAGCCGAGTGAGCGCCACTGGATCATCACGGCCTACATAGCCACAAAGCTGGCGGACGGAGAAGTCGAATGGAAACGAAGCTGAGGTTCAAGTATGACCGCGAAGCCGACATCCTCCACATCGACACGTGCCCGCCTTACGAGGAGCAAGAGTCGGAGGAGCTTGGGGACGAAGTTGTCGCGCGACTCAACGCCGATACGGGTGAAGTCGAAAACCTCGAGGTGCTGTTCTTCTCGACACGTCTTCTTCGGAATGAGCTTTTCGAGCTCCCGGTCAAGGCCGACTTACGGCTCCCCAGGAAGGACGGCACCTAACGAAATAAGGATTTGTGTGGCGCGCAGCCGACACACAAATCCAGGGTTGAATAAGCCCCCTGGCAAGCCTTCGCCGTCTTGGATTTTCAATAGAAGTTGGGGGGATTAAGTTGAGGCCGCGGCGGCAGCTTTGCGGGAGGTTGGGGAGTGGCCCCGGTCCAGGAACGCCGGGAAAGGCTGGGTCTGGCCGGGTTTTGATGTCTTCAACCCGAGATCTCGAGGCTTTTCCGAACAGGTTTTTCCCGGCGAATCCGCTCGAGATTCTCTCCGCCACTGGACCCGCACCCGAAGAATTGTACACCCGAGCACAGTCCAAGACATACACCCCTCGGCCTGGCAATCTGGGATCGAGAGGCGATGGCGGAAACGCACTGTCATGTCAACACATCCGAGTTTCCCTCGAGCTTTCCAATCCGGGGCTTGTTGCGCAAAGATGGCCCTACCTTTCCCCTTCCTTATTGTTTTTCATCGAGCTGAAGTCGGAGCCAGCGGATGGGGCACTCGCGACCCAACCTCCACGCTCCACGGAAGCACGCGCATTGGGCTTGACGGACCCTCACCCCGGATCTATACTCCACACACCTCTTCAGATTGGGGTTCTGAGCACCGAAGCGCGCTTGTGGATGCCACTCTGTTTGATAGCCGCCCGGAAAGCCCCCTGCAAGCTACTGCGAGGCATCGGTTGAGTGGCCGTGGCCATGGCGGTTCCCCCACGGCCGGGAGCGGGAAAGATCCAGTGGGGGTTGCGATGGGTTTTCCAGAACTGGCGCAACAAGTCCGTGTTAGCCTTTACAGGCAAAGAAGTTGATCTCGTCCTCGCGACATTCCACGGTAGCGGCTGACAGACCCCCTATTCGGCTCAAGTGTTGCGCTTCGAGGCCCGGCCCCGCTGCCTCCGATTCAGCCGGCCCCAGCCCGCACGCCCAGCCGGAGAGGGGTTTCCCCAGCAGGTAGGAGGGGAACTGGCCGGCGTCGGGACGCCAGGATTCCCAGCTGCCCGCGCTGATGTAGCAGATGACCTTCCGGCCCTGGGCGTGCAAAGATGGGGTATAGGCCAACAAACCGATCTGGCAGGTTTTTGATTGGCAGGAAATGCATCAAGGATAAGCTGAGGACCGCAAGGCTCGCGCCTGAAGTAGGGAAGAGAAGGGGACACTCTCGTTTTCGCGCCTGGTTTTCTTAGCTGCTTACCGCGGAATTTGAGAATTTTCCTCTCAGATGCTGGTGGACGGTCGTGGGGGTTGGGCTCAGAAAAGCGCAGTAAGGGCACGATGAGAACTTCGTGGCTTCAGCCCTGTTGCCGTGTAGGTCCGACCCCAACTAAGTTCTTCCGGCAAGCGCCTGGAAATCGCTGCCGCTGGGGTTCTGGTAGACGCGTAGGTCGAACTCCTGGGCAATCGCCAGGATGTGGTCGAAGATGTCAGCCTGGATATCTTCATAGTAGGCCCAGCGCGTGTCGTTGGTAAAACAGTAGATCTCGATGGGAAGACCATTTCCCGTGGGGGCCAGTTGGCGCACCAGCAGGGTCATGTTCTGGTTGATCCTGGGGTGATTCTTCAAATACGCCAGGACATAGGCACGAAAGGTCCCCACGTTCGTCAAGTGGCGGGCGTTGATGCGGTCACTCGTCTCGACTTGTCGCTCCCGGTTCCACGAGACGACCTCCTGCTGCTTCTTCTGGATGTAGTCGGCGATGTATGTGATCTTGGAGAAGCGCTCGAGCATCTCCGGAGTGCACAGCTTGATCGTTTTCATATCAATGTGAACCGCTCGTTTGATCCGGCGGCCACCCGACTCGGACATCCCGCGCCAGTTCTTGAAGGAATCAGAGATCAGCGAATAGGTCGGAATCGAGGTGATCGTCTTGTCCCAGTTCTGGACCTTGACGGTGGTCAATGCAATGTCGATGACATCACCGTCCGCCCCGTGACTGGGCATTTCAATCCAATCGCCCCTGGAGAGCATTTGGTTGGCGGAGAGCTGGATTCCCGCCACAAAACCCAGGATGGGATCCTTGAAAACCAGCATGAGCACTGAGGCGAGAACTCCCATGCCGCTGAGCAGATAGGTAGGAGACTTCCCCAAGACGGTCGCCAGAATCACCACCAGAGCCACGACATAGAGCAGGATCTTGGCCACCTGAATGAAGCTCTTGAGGTGGACTTGACGAGAGATAGAGTAGCTGTTGTAGATATCCAGGCCCGCGTTGAGGAGGGAATCCAAGGCCAGCAGGCCGACAACGATCATGTAGATCTGGCAGGTTCCTTGCACCGCCGCAATGAGTCTCTGAGCAGCTTCGAGGGCTATTGGAGTCAGCAGATAGATCACGATCCCCGGCGCAAGGTGGGCAATCCAGAAAAAGAAGCGGTGATCCAGCAGGCGATCATCCCAGGCCGTGCTTGTCCTCTTGATAATGGAAGAGGCGATTCGAAGAAGCACCTTCTTGGCGATAAAGAAGGCGATCCCTGCCAGGATCATCACCAGGATAAAGGCGGCCGCCAGGCCGGCAATTGTTGCGGCTTGCGGGTGGACACCTAGACTTTCGATAATCTGCACAATTTGTTCGAGCATGGAATTTCGCCCGGGAGCCTCTCGGGAAGGAGGGCATTCACCCTTCGTAGAGTAGTCCGACAGCCCTGATTCTTTCTCGCCGGCCCTCCAACACTTCCGAGTTCGGATTCGAATCTCCGCAGCCAACTGCGGTTTGCGACCCGTTCATGCTATCGGCATTCTCGGGGCAGTTCAACGCGATTGCTCGAAGCTTGCGGTCTTGGCGCCCGGGAGCCGGTCCAAGGAAAGATCACCGACCTCCTGATCGCCGGCGGGAACCCGCTCCAGGATTCTCGCCCGATGACGAGCACTAAGGGCTCGCGCAAGAATAACTTCACATTTTGGCATCTCATCTTCACACCATCTTCGGCCGCTCCTCAATCGCAAGATCAACCTGTACACGACGGCGTTGGGAATTTCCGATAGGTGGGGATATGGATTCTACGATGCACTCATCGTTGCCGCGGCTCTTCATGCCGGCTGCGAGACTCTTTTCACAGAGGACCTACAGCACCGTCAGAAAGTTCCGGAGGTGACGATCATCAATCCGTTCCTAGCCCGCGTGCCGAGCAGTCATAGTGCTACGGATGGGGGATGATCGGATGTCAGTCTGGAGTGCGGTCACGGCTGGATGCGGGGATTGCGATCAGCGCACCGCTGTCAGACTTCCCAGGGGGCCGTTGCATGAATTTTGCGTTCCGCTCTACGCCCCGGACTACGCCCGGAGTGTGCTCTTGGCTGCACAGGCAGTAGCGAGCAGCCTCATACCGCCTCACGGCATTGAGGTAA
>JBHHYX010000118.1:0-13114 GCA_046757765.1 Acidobacteriota bacterium
GACGCGGGCATATCCGCCGCCGTAGTAGATTGGGTGTGAGAAATGCGGGTTAGACAGTCGGTGAATAATACGGGATACAGCAAATCGGCTTCAACTGCTAGAATCTCCCCGAATGGGAGACTTCCGAAAGCTCTTTCCGTACATCCGTTCCCACCTGCACCTGCTGGCGGCGGCTCTTCTGCTTCTCTCCTTCAGCAGTATTCTGGAGGCTCTGGTGGTGATGCTGCTGGGGCCGATCTTCAACCAGCTTTCGGCCACGGCCGGGGTGGTCCAGCCGGGCGACAAGTTCGAGTTTCTGCAGCGGCTGCTTGGCTTGGGCTCAGACAGCCTGGGCAGGATCGCGCTGTTGCTGGTGGCGTTTGCCGTCATGAAGGGCGTTTGCCTGTACCTGGCCGAGTATGCCATGAGCTACAGCGGGCAGCAGGTGGTCGCCTCCCTTCGAAAGCAGCTCAGCCGCCATCTCCTGGATCAGTCAGTCGCCTTCTTCTCGAGCCATCCCACCGGCAAGCTGATGGCGCGGGTGATCACGGATACCGAGCGTCTGCAGCAAACCGTGAGCAAGACCTTGGCAGACTTTACCCGCCAGGTTCTACTCTTGTTCGTCTTCCTGGCTCTGGTCTTCTACACCGACTGGAAGCTCGCTCTGCTTTCCTTTCTTGTCTTTCCCGTGGTTCTCTTCACTACCGTGAGGCTGGGGCGCCGGATGCGCCAGGTCAGCTGGCGCAGCCAGGAGAACCTGGCGGAGATCTCCAGCAAGCTGCAGGAGACGATCACGGGACAGAAGATCGTCAAGGCCTTCGGAATGGAGACTTACGAGCAGGAGCGTTTCAATGCCTCCACCGACCGTTTGGTGGAGGCCAACCTGAAGGCGGCGCGGATCGGCGCCCTGGGCCCTCCCCTGATCGAGGTGATCGGATACATTTCCTTTGTCCCCTTTCTGCTCTATGCCGATTTCCAGATGAACAGCGGCTTCACCGTGGGAGCTTTCGTCGTCTTCATCGCGGCGCTGTTTCGCCTTTATGAGCCGATTCGAAAACTCTCTCGGATGCACCTCTTCTTTCAGCAGGCCTTTGCTTCGGCGGGGCGGGTGTTCGAGTTGCTGGAGAGCCGGGTCGAGATCCGGGATGCGCCCGAGGCGGTGGAGATGGGTCCTTTGCTTCACCGCATCCGCTTTCAGAATGTCCATTTCGCCTACGGTCCAAGCCAGTTTCCGGCTGTGCTGGAGGGGGTCAACCTCAGTATGGAGCGGGGGGAAATCGTCGCTCTGGTGGGGCCCAGCGGGGCCGGAAAAAGCACTCTCGCCGGGCTGCTGCTCCGCCTTTACGATGTGTCTTCGGGCAGCATTCTAGTGGATGGGAGGGACATCCGGCAGGTGACCCAGGCCTCGCTGCGACGCCAAATCGCCATCGTCACGCAGGAGACCCTTCTGTTCAACGACACCGCCCGCAATAACATCGCCTACGGGCGGGCGGATTGCAGTCAGGAGGAGATTGAATCGGCGGCGCGGGCCGCCTTTTGCCACGATTTCATCAGCTGCCTCCCCCACGGCTACCAGACCATGATCGGAGAGCGTGGACAGCGGCTCTCCGGCGGCCAGCGCCAACGGATCGCCATCGCCCGGGCTCTCCTCAAGAGAGCTTCCATCCTGGTGCTTGATGAAGCCACCTCGGCTCTGGACACGGAATCGGAGCGTCTGGTGCAGGAGGCCCTCGGCAACCTCATGCGCCGCTGCACGACACTAGTGATCGCCCACCGGCTCTCCACCGTCCGGATGGCTCACCGGATCGTGGTCATGGAGGGTGGCCGCATCGTGGAAATCGGGGACCACAACAGCCTGATGCGGCGCTCCGGCCTGTATCGGAGACTGCACGATCTTCAATTCGCCGACGCCCAGCTGGTACAGCCGTGAGGAGGGGAGTGTCAGGGCTTCCGCCCACTGGAACATCCTCTGTTGGCCTGAAAGGGCAAGACAACCTTTAGCGAGCGACCTCATACCGCCGAGAAGGGGGTACGAAGTGACAACGACAACGGAGCCGGGAGCGTCAGCGACCGGAGAGTGACGGCGAGTTTGAGCCGTGGCACTCCCCTCCCTCACGGTCGGGGTTCCGTTGCTTGGTAGTGTACATTGTTGCCAGTGCCAATCTATTCTTGCGCAAACCCTTAGTAGCAAATCCAGGCCGATTGCGACAACCGATACCGATTCCGATACCGATGAAGGCTCGGCAACCCCACCGCTGGCCGGCGGCGGCGGGCAGGACGGCCTTTGTATCGGCCCTCCGGGCCTGTCGCAGAAGAGGGACACCCGGCCCTGACGGACCTACTCGAATGCCGGCCCTCCGGGCCTTCCGGAAGGTCGGTCAGGTTCGCGTGTCCAGCTTGTGCCGCCGGAAAAGCTTCCCTGCCATGAGAAATCAGGCTGAACCGGGAGTCCCCACAAGGTGAGAGTCTCAAGCGCTGGGATGAGCTGTAAATTTGGGGACTTGGAATCGGAATCGGAATCGCTATCGGTATCGACATCCACGGCACGCCTTATCGCACCACTGCGCCGGCTCGAGATTTGAGCTCTGATGATTGCTACTTGTCTTGGGACTGGGGGCCTCAAGACTCCAGGATTTCGCGGTAAAAGGCTTCGTAGAGAGGAGTAATCCTGTCAGCGGCATAGTGTTCGACGGCCCGACGACGAGCCGCCCGTCGGTAAGACTGCAATCGATCTTCGTCCAGGACTTGCAGCGCCCCCTCGGCCATTCCTTCGATGTCTCCTACTTCAAACAGCTGTCCACACTCTCCATGAATGACCAGTTCCGGCAGCCCCCCCACACGGGTGGCCACCACCGGAACCTCGCAGGCCATGGCCTCCAGGGCCGCCAACCCGAAACTCTCCGTCTCACTCGGCAGGATCATCAAATCGCACACCGACAGGTAACTCTCTACCATGCCCAGCATCCCCACGAAAAAGACGCGATTCGAGATCCCCATTTCGCGCACCAGATACTGGGCATTGGAGCGCTCGACGCCATCCCCGATCATGAGCAGAACTGCCGGAATCTCCTGTCTCACCCGGTTGAACACTCGGATCACATCCTCCACTCGCTTGACGGGACGAAAGTTGGACACGTGAACGAGAATCTTCTCCCCCCGGGGAGCGAAGCGCCGGCGAATGTCCTGGGAAAAGAATCGCCGCACCCGCTGGACGTCCACGAAATTGGGGATCATCCGGATGTCGCAGTCGGCACAAAACTCTCTCAGGGTGGCCTGGCGAAGGAAGTCACTGACCGCCGTAACGCCGTCACTCTGCTGAATCCCGAAACGAGTGATAGGCAGATAGGAATGATCGCGCCCCACCAGGGTGATGTCGGTCCCGTGCAGTGTCGTCACAACCGGCAGCCGCCGGGGACGGACCATCTCCCGGGCCAGGTAGGCGCTGATGGAGTGGGGAACCGCATAATGAACGTGGAGCAGATCCAGTTCCATGAGTTGTGCCACCTCGACCATCTTGGTCGCCAGCGCCAGGTCATAGGGCACGTGCTCAAAGAGGGGGTAGTTCATGGGCTCCACTTCGTGGAAGAAGATCCGATCCCCCAGGTCCATCAGGCGGTTGGGCATGGCGGAACTGATGAAATGCACCGTATGTCCGCGGCGGGCCAGGTGCTGCCCCAGCTCACTGGCCACGATCCCGCTTCCACCAAAGGTGGGATAGCATGTGATTCCAATATTCATTTGGCTTCAGCCGGTCTAAATTTAACCAAAAACATTTGAAATTTCGATTCCCCAGGGTTGACCAATTCTGCTGCCAAGTCACTCAACCCGAACGTGAGTGAGTGGCTATCCGGAACGGGCCGGGCGCTGACGCTTCGGTTCCAGTTTACAAGGCAACGGCGAGCGCGTCGTCAATGCAACGCGTCTGAGAGCAAAATTCTCAGACAATCGGCGGTAAGCAGCTAAAGAGGCCCTATGAGGTGATGTCCTCAGCTTTGTATTGGAGTTTTTCGAATGCGTCCTTGGAAACGGTTCCTTGTCTTCCACTGGACAGCTGCCGGGCCCGGTAGGTGTTGTCTTCCTCCACCAGCTCAAAACTGTGCACGGATCCGTCCTCGAGCGTGAGCTCAATGCGCACATCCGGGTTCTTGAAGGCGGGATCCTCCGGATCCGACTTACGGTCTTCGATGGACTCGAACTTGAGATCTTCGATGGGAGTCCAGAACTTGTAAACGAGCGGTTTTTGGCCTCTCTGAGCTTGCGGAGATTCGATGATCCAGGCGTCTCCGTCCCGGCTGACGGCAATCTCCTCATCCTGGCGGCGAATGAGACAGCGTTGCAGCTGGCTCTGCTTCACGTGAACCACTTGCTTGTCCCGGAACTCCCACAGCTTCTGGGTCAGCTTTTCGTAGACGGCTTGCCGCACGGTAAAGACCGGAGACCGCTCGGGATCCCTGGCAAAGTACGACTCTTCGTTCCTCTTCCCCAGTTCCAGCTGCCTCCAGGTGTCCGCGCCCTCCTCCTGGAGGCGCACACTCACCGGAGGGTTGGCCAAGCCGTAGCGCTTGAGGTCCTGGGCTTCCTCGGCCACGAACTCGACCACCTTGCCGTACTTCAGAGTGGAGAGCAAACCGGAAGCCGCACTGGAATCGGCTCTTTCCTGCAAAGGCTGGTCCAGAAACCAGTCCGCTCCTTCCTTACGTAGCTGGATGTTCCCCTTCGGCCTTGAGATCTCGACGAGTCGAACCTTGTCCTGGTCGAAGTTCAGGAGATTCTTGTCACGCCAGTCCAACAGCTTCTTGTTGGCGCTGTCAAACACGGACTTGGCGGTCAAATGGACCTCCTCGTCTCCCTCAAACTGAACATACACCTTGGTCTTCGTGTAGTCCTCGCCTCCGACCTTCAGGCTCCGTTTCCGACCGGCCGCCTGCACCGTCAACCTCAGGCGGGGCGAATCGAGACCGTATTGGCCGGGTTGCTGGGCGTCCTTTGGCAAAGTTCGATCTCTCCTGGCCTCAGTCAGTTTCCTGAGAAGGGCATCCACAGTGAAGCGGTCCACTCCACTCTCGATGGGCTTTTTCAACAACCATTCCGGGCCCTCCTTGGCCAGAGCGATGACCTCTTGACCCGGAGGCTCAATTTCCAGCCGGGAAATATCCTCCTGCTTGAAGCGGAAGAGACTCTCCTGGCGCTCTTTTTCCGCCTCTCTTTCCTTTCCCCCCTCGATCTCATAGAGGTAGACGAAAAGGGCCAGAGCCAGGAAAACCGCCGACAGCAAACCTATCTTCTTCATAACCAACCCATAGATAATCGTCCATGGCAGCTATTGCCAGGGTGAGGAGACCTTCGGAAGCCAGGAAGGTATTCTAACCCGCACTTCTCACCGTCGATTCCAAACAAAGCCCAACCCCAGAAGGATGACGGCCACGGGAAGAAGGACGACGCTGCCCCAGAAAAGGATTCTGGAGTCGCGCTGGGTGAGAGTCACCTGGCGGCTGGTCGGGGCCTTGGGGCGGACCGAAATGAGGTCTTCGTCCTGGGCCAACCAGCTGAGGATATTCAGGAAAAGGTCGGAGTTGCCGGCCGATCCAAGATACTTGTTGGTGGCAAAATCCGAGTCGCCCACTACCACCAGGCGACTTTCTGAACTCACCTTCTTGTCAGAATTCTCTTTTCCCTCACCACCCTCCTGCTCCTTTTCTTCACTGCCCTCCCGGGCTTTGGATTCCGAGGCCTTGACTGCGAGTGTGGACACGACGGCGAGAGAAACCGGTCCCTGGCTATCCTGTCCCTCGTCGTAACCTACTTTTTTCCCTTCCACCAGCTGGGTCTCTCCCCAGCTCCGGTCGGAGGTCGAGAACAAGCTCTGGCTGCTGTAGCCGAGAGAACTGTCGATGGATTTGACTTCACTCGCCAGGGGGAAAAAACTGGTTGCATCCAAGTCTCGGGTGATGGGGTGAGTGGCGTAAGAGCTCACCAGGGGAGCCACCGGTCCCAGGCCGATGAGCCTTCCCAGCCCCGAGGCGTCAATCACGACGTTCTTCTCGATCTCTACTCCGTAAGGGGCCAGAAAATCATTCATGGAAAACCGCGTCTGCGGGTCCACCGTGAGAAGCAGTTTCCCGCCCTTGGCCAGATACCCTTTCAGCAGCTCGACTTCATTAGGCAGGAAACTGGTCTTGGGTCCGGCGGAAACCAGGACGGCGGGGTCCTCGGGGAGCTTCCCTTCAACGGCCAGATTGTAGCTCCTGGCTTGATAGTTTTGTTTTTCGACGGCTGTCTTGGCCGACTGAAATCCTTCCTCTCCGCTCTCATCCAGAGGATGTTCCCCATGACCGGTCAGAAAATAGACCACCTTCTCGCTCTCTCTGGTGACTTTGATAATGGCGTTGGTGATCTTCTCTTCGTCGAAGCTGTCGACCTTTTGAGTCTTGGCCCCGGCTGCCACCACCACTTGTCCGTTCCGCTCGATCTGGTACTGAACCACGCGCGAGGGGTCCTTCTGCGGGTCGACGACTTCGAACTGAATCCTGGGTGAGGCATATCGGTACTGCTCCATCAGGTCCTTGAACGCGGCAGCCCCCGAAGGGTCTTCCTCAAACCCGACCACGTGGACATCGGCGTCCAGATTCTGGATGACTTTCAGACTCTGCTTTGAAAGAGAGTTGAGCTTCTCTTCGGTGAGGTCGATTCTCTTGTGGTGGCGGTAATTCAGAAAACTGAGCAGGGCCAGGATGCCCACCACCAACAGAACCGAAAAGCCCGCGGTGCTTCCCTCCCGGCCGCCTCGCGTCCGCAACACGGCGGCAATCCTGGAGGCGTTCATCACCAGGTAGAGGAGAAGAAGGCCAACTCCCGTGTAGACCAGCACCTGGGTGAAAAGATCCCACTCGCTGTTGAGGTTGTATTTGAGCAGGCCGGCAAAGACCACCACCAAACCCGCCTGGCCGAGAAAGCTTATGATTTTCTTGCCCACTTCACTGCCTCCATTTGGCCGAGTCCAAGGAAACGGACGTCAAGAACAAGCCCAGGAAAATGAAAGAGAGATAAAAGACCAGGTTTTGGGTGTCGATGACGCCCTTGGTGAAATCGTCGTAGTGATTGAGGACGGAAAGGTAGCGAGCGATCTCGTTCAAGGCGGTGGTACCGGTTCCCACACCGGCGTCGATCACCCACAGGAACAGAAAGACGACAAAGGTGACAAAGCCCGCAACGATCTGGTTTTCCGTCAGTGACGACACGAACAAGCCCAGCGCCATCAACGTCCCGCCCAGCAAAAAAGCACCCAGGTAGCCTGAAACGATAGGTCCGAGAGGCGGCTTGGGCTGGCTGTAAAGGTAGACCAAGAGGGAATTCAGGACCGTCGGAATCAAGAGGATGGCCAGCATCAATAAAACCGCGCAAAACTTGCCCAGGATCAATTGGATGTTTCGAACCGGGGAAGTAAAGAGCAGCTCAATGGTGCCCCGTTTCTTCTCTTCGGCCAGAAGTCCCATGGTGATCATGGGCACGGTAAAGAGGAGAATCGTGCTGAGAACTCCCAGGTAGTTCCTCATGATCAGCGCGGGTACGTCCAGCGCCGGCGCCGCCCCTCCAAACTGCTGGGCTTGAGACGACTGCTGCAACACGCGCGCAATGATGTTGGTGGTGATAATGTAGAAAAAGAAACCGGTCATGGCAAAGAAACCCGCCAGAACGATGTAGGCAATGGGGCTGGTGAAAAGCGTGTAAAGCTCCTTCTTCATGATGGCGGCGCAGTTTCTCATACGGCATCCTCCTTTTCCAGCTCGGCCTCCGTCTCGCCGCTTTCGCCCTCCACGGGCACTGCCTCTTCCGTGGTCAGTTCCAGGAAGATCTCTTCCAGGGTCATCCTCTTTCTGGCCAGGTGACAGAGATCCAGTCCGGCGTTGATGATGGTCCGGGCCAGAAGCGGGCGAACGTCCTCGTCTCCGGCTTCGACCTCGACCAGAAGGCGGCTCCATCCGTCCTTCGACTCCAACACGGTGACCTCCCGAATTCTGGAAAGCTCACCAAGCGAGTTCAACAGGCCCTCTTTGTCACCCCGTGCCTCCAGCTCCACGCGCTCTCCGCCCTCCAGCTGGCTGGTCAGATTTTCAGGTGTGTCGACGGCCGCGATCCGGCCCTTCTTGATGATGATCACTTTCTCGCAGGTCATGCTCACTTCGGGCAGGATATGGGTGGAGAGAATGACCGTGTGGTCGCCGCCCAGGCTCTTGATCAGCTCGCGAACCTCGATGATCTGCTTGGGGTCCAGCCCAATGGTCGGCTCATCCAGGATGAGAACCTCGGGGTCGTGGATCAAGGCCTGAGCCAATCCCACCCGCTGTTTGTAACCCTTGGAAAGGTGGCGAACAAGCCTGCGCCCCCAGTCTGAAAGCCCGCAGCGTTCCTTCACCGATTCCACACGATTCCGGATCTGGCTCGACTTGACGGCTTTGATGGTGGCCGCAAATCGAAGGTAGCCGTTGACAGTCATCTGGGGATAAAGAGGAGGGATCTCAGGCAGGTACCCGACCCTCTTTTTCATCTCCAGAGCCTCTTCGAAGACATCGAAACCAGCCACTCGGGCACGCCCGCCAGTAGCCGGAAAATAGCCCGAGAGGATTCTCATGGTAGTGGTTTTGCCGGCCCCATTGGGTCCCAAGAAGCCAAGGATCTGGCCCTTTTCCACCTCAAAACTGACGTCGTCAATGGCCGTAATCGGACCAAACCGCTTGGTCAGATGCTCAACTTGAATCATCCTGTTACTCCGTTCCGCTTTCCCGGATTCAGGCGTCGCCGGGTGGCGATGACCTCTCGTTCTTAGCTGCTGGCAGCGCAATTGTGAGAATCTTGCTCTCTGATGCGCTGCGTTGACGGCGTGCGCTCCCCTTGCCCCTGCCCTGTAAACTGAACCGAAGCGTCAGCGCCCGGCCATCCGGATGGCCACTCACTCACGTAAGTGGTTCAGTCACTTGGCGGCAGAATCGCTCAATTCAGGTTCAAATCAGAGACCGGTCGTGATGCTCCCCTTTCCTCGGGTGCTCCACTCGCGCTGGTCAAAACGAAAAAACCGGCAACGGCGAGAGAGTTGAGTTCGGTTACCCGTGGGCGGGGACCGCCTCTGCGCACCCCCCAAAGCCTTGGGGAACTCATGAGGCGAGGCTGCTGGCCGACTGGAACACAGACCTCTTCAGGACTTTCTCTTATGGGGCCGGTTGAACTGCTCCGTATCGCTCCGTGACGTACTCCTCCAGAATCTCCAGAAACTCACCAGCAATGTCCGACCCTTGAAGGGTCTTGTAATGACGGCCATCCATGAACACCGGGGCCTTGGGAGCTTCGCCCGTGCCCGGCAGGGAAATGCCGATGTCGGCATGCTTGGATTCTCCCGGGCCGTTGACGACACAACCCATCACGGCCACCTTCAGGGCCTCAATGCCGGGATGGGACTTCTTCCAGCCGGCCATTTTGAGCTGCAGGTGGTCTTGAATTTCCTGAGCCAGTTGTTGAAAGAAAGTGCTGGTGGTGCGCCCACAACCGGGACAGGCGCTGATTTCCGGGGAGAAGCTTCTCAGGTTCAAAGCCTGCAGGATTTGCTGCGACACCACCACTTCCTCCGCCCGGTCCCCGCCTGGGGGCGGAGTCAGGCTGACGCGGATGGTGTCGCCGATCCCTTCCGCCAGCAGGATGGACAAGGCCGCGCTGCTGGCCACAATCCCGCGGCTTCCCATGCCTGCCTCCGTAAGACCCAGATGGAGCGGATAATCACAGCGTCCGGCCAGCCCGCGGTAGACTTCCAACAGTTGCGGGACTTTGGACACCTTGGCGCTGAGAAGAATGCGGTCGTGGGGCAGCCCGTACTCTTCGGCCATCTCGGCCGACTGCGCGGCACTCGCGATCAAGGCTTCGATCAGGACCTTTCCCGCCTCCCGGGGCCGGGGCCGCCGCGCATTGGCATCCATGAATCGAGCCAGCAAGGACTGGTCGAGTGATCCCCAGTTGACACCGATGCGAATCGGCTTGTCATACTTCAGAGCCACCTCGATCATGTGGCGGAAATTTTCGTCCCGGTGTCGCCCCATACCCACATTGCCCGGGTTGATCCGGTACTTGCTCAACTCTCTGGCGCATTCCGGATGGCGGGTCAGGAGAAGGTGGCCGTTGTAATGAAAATCGCCAATGATCGGGACCCCGCTCCCTTGCTCCCGCAGTCTTTCCACAATCCAGGGAATGGCTCGCGCCGCCGCCTCCGTGTTGACCGTTACCCGGACCAGTTCGGAGCCGGCATCGGCGAGGTGGCGCACCTGGCCGACGGTGGCTTCGACGTCGGCGGTGTCGGTATTGGTCATCGACTGCACCGCAATCGGGTGGGCCGACCCCACGCTCACGCCGTCGATCTTCACGCTCACCGTACGTCGTCTCTCCATCGGGGAGTATTGTACCGAGCAAGCCGGACCTCAATCAAACGACCCAAAGGCCGCGATCCGGCCCTGCCATGGACCGCTTGTGAGAGAGGCGGGCTGGCCGAGGTCTCCGCAAACCCTCCGCCGGCCCAGGCGCTCGGCCATGGGAAAGCGCGTTGCTTGGCGATCGGTGTCAGGATCGGCATCGCCATCGGGGTCGCTATCGGTGACCGAGATCATGCCCATTGCTCCCCGCCATTGCAATCGACGGCGATAGCGATTGCGAACCCGATTCCGATCCCGATGAAAGACCCGGCTCACTCCGCCGCTCGGAGGGACCAACCTCGTTAGCTGCTTACTGAGGATTTGCTCTCAGATACGTTGCATCGGCGATGTGCTCGCCGTTGCCCCTGCCCTGTAAACTGAACCGTAGCCTCAGCGCCCGGCCAATCCGGATGGCCACTCACTCACGTTCGCGGTTCAGTGACGGCAGAATCGCTCAACCGGTGGAATCAAAATTTCACATATTCTTGGCTAGGGCGGCTAGGTGGCGAAGAAGTTCACAAAACGATCAACTTGTGTGCCTGGCAACAATGGACACTAGCAAGTAACGGAGCCCCGACCTCTAAGCGGCTATATAACAACTATTTAAGTTTCTTGGGATGGGAACTGGCTACTAGCGCCGGATGGCCACGGGGAGAGTCGAAATGGGCAACCCGGAGCGAGTCTTGAGAACCGTCACAACAGGCTTCCCGTCGACTGCTTCGATCAACAGCGTTCCACTCTCGACACCTCCGGGGAGTGGACCCAGGAAGTTTTCATCCAGGAATTGGGCCCACTGCTCACCGGGCCCGAGTATCAGCGGCCGGGCGGTCAGCGGGAGATCGGGGCCCAGAGTCTCATCAATAACCTTGATGTTCAGTCGGACTTCCTGGGAGCCCGGGTTGGCGATCGCCGCCGCCAGCCCATCTTCGAGGTTGAATAGAGTTGTGAAACGGGTCCCTTGAGAAGAGGAGAAAAGACTCACTTCCGAATCGAGTCCTCCGGTTGTCCCATCAATGAGCTGATAGAGAACCAGTCCCTCCAATCGCACATCGGTGGTCAGGCGAGCCCAACCGACCAAGATGACGTCCGGGTCCAGGGCTGAGAAACGCAGCTCCCGCGAGGAGTTGGCACCCACTGTGATGGGGGTCGCGGGGTCCCAGGGCTGGCCGTCCAGCGCCACCGTCAAGGGAAGACCATCCTGTCCGAAGAATTCAATTGTGACCTGCTGAGCCGGTTCATTCCTGTCGTTGATGAGGGCCAGGACCGTCTGGAATCTCTGGCTGCCGATCGGACCGAAGGCCACCTGGGGAAAGAAGAGGAAGGGAGAGCTGACCAGGATGGAGATGGTGGCCGGATCGGAGCTCAAGCTCCCATTGCGGACAGTCAACTCGAAGGTCAGGATCGAGTCGCCAGCCTCGACTTTCGGCGCCTCAAACTGGGCGATCATCTGATTCGATCCGATCAGGGAGACCGGGGTTCCTGCCAGCTGCCGCCAGGAATAGACGAGATCTTCCGGCGCCGAGCCATCCTCCAGGGAACTTGTGCTGCCGTCCAACGTCACCGTCTCGCCTTCAACCACCACCTCCCCGGGAGAAAGAATCCGCTGAGCCAACTTGCTCACCCCGGCTGCTATGGGCACGAGAGTTACGTCTTCGACGGAGAAGACGATTGTGATGCTGTCGGAAAGACCTAGTTCGTCCGTCACCGTCACGGTCGTCGAAACGGTTCCCTGGCTGCCGGACTCGATTTGAAGCAGACGCACAGCATCGCTGATCCGGCTCAAGATGGCGCTGCCCTGAATCAGATCGGGGACAAGAGTGAAGGCAAAGACGAGAGGGCCTTCGTCTGTGCTTCCGCCGGCGTCCAGGGTGATCGACGTCGGCGCGATCACGGTGACCGGAAAGGCCGGCGCGCTCAGGACCTGCCCCGAACCCTCCAGCTGGTAGGTGAGCCTGGCCGTGGGGGGAAGGTTGGTGATCTCGACGGCCGTGATCGACACCGCCACGGTGTAAACCGTTCCACACCCGGCGGGGTCGTTGACTGTGACCGTCAGCGTCAGGCTGGAGTCCTGGGTGACCGGCTTGGTCGTCAAGGTCACGACTGAGGTCTGGCTTCCCAGCAGACTGGCAACGAATTCAGCTCCCGATACCACCTCCCAGGTATAGAACACCCCCTTCAGTTCTATTCCACTGACAAAGACTGTCGTGTCGTCTGGATCGTTGCCGTTATCGGCGGTGATGGTGACCGTGTTTCCTCCCTCCACGGTGACCATGGACGGGACTGTGGCCACGGCGGGCTGGTTGCCCGGATCGGAGCAGACCACCACACCGGGCGCGATTCCACTTCCGAAGGGACTCAGAGTCGAACCGGCCGGTTGACCGGCACCCTCCACTTGCACCCATCCCGAGGCTGCTGTCAGAGCAACCAGCACCCAGATCCACATCCATTTGCGAGACATACTTTTCCTCCCGCCCCTCCCTTGTCTCTATCTTATGGGCTGGAACGGATATTTTCAATTCTGGCGCCAAGGAGCCCAATGTCTCAGACGAGAGGGCTCTGAAGGGTCCACGACTTGGACCTTGCTAGCCCCCATTTCTCACACCCAATCTACTACGGCGGCGGATAGGCCCGTGTCTACTGCGTTGCGCTCCGTCGGGCTCCTCGACGTACTGTCCAGTGCGACTGCG
>JBHHYX010000119.1:0-13051 GCA_046757765.1 Acidobacteriota bacterium
CCACGCGCATCTCCACCGCCTCGCTACGATCGAGTGTGAGAAATCCGGGTTAGAACCTGTCTGCAATCGTCTCACCAGGCCACAACATCGTTTCTCGGAGTTTGTTGCGGCCCCCGGGAGGGCCGGCCACCGGCTTCACGGTGGCTTGACCCGGATTTGACTCGACACTACACTTCCCAGGACGTTTCGAAAGTGCGGGCATAAGACCGATGAGCAACTCTCGACGACGAAGCCAGCTCCAGCCGGCCGTGGATTACTACCATGAATTGATCAGCAGAGATCTGGCGGGAGCCCACCAGCAGGGCCAGGAGCTCCTTCAAAAACAGAAAGAGCAACATGTGCTTTTTGGGGACCGGCCCATGGCGACCTCTCTCCGACCCACGTTTTTGTCCGAACTCCTTTACACCGATGTGCAGGACAGCGTCTATCTGTTGAGACAAGCTATTCTCAAGATCGCGGCCAAGTATTTCAACGACCGTTCCGTTCTGGTCGACGACCTGGGGATGGAGGAATGGGAAATCGAGCTGGCCTCCATCCCCACCAGCGTCATTCGTCTCTCCGCCACGGCCCGGATGGACTCGTTCATGACCGAGGATTCCTTTAAGTTCGTGGAGGTGAACGCCGAGGTCCCGGCCGGACCCGCCTACCTGCACCAATTGGGAAAAATCTACCGCACCCTTCCCATCTTCCAGGAATTTGAGCGCACTCATCCGGTTCGCTTCATTTCTCCCCTCGAGCACCTGGTCGCAAACCTCCTTCGGACATACCATGAGGAGTTTGACGGCAAGGAAGCCAAACCCACTTTTGCGATCGTCGATCTGGATGGAGTGCCCACCCACCATGAGTTCCTGCTCATCCAAGAATACCTGGAAAACGACGGCTATCGCTGCCTGATCTCCGATCCCCGGGCCTTGGAGTGCCTCAACGGCTGGATATACGCCGGGGGTCAGAAAATCGACATTCTGTACCGTCGACTCCTGATGAACGAATTCTACCGCGTCAAAGAAGATTGCCAGCCCTACATGCAAGGCTATTTGGCCCAGAAAACGTGCTTTATCAACTCCTTCCGAACCAAGCTTGTGCACAAGAAGGCCATCCTGGCACTGCTCAGCGACGAGAGTTACCAGGATGTGCTCAACTCCCAGCAACTGGATGCCGTCCAGGCATACATTCCCTGGACGCGCCGCCTCAGGGAGCGGAAGACCCGCTTTCGGGGCCTCAACATCGATTTGATGGAGTTCGTCCGCGCCAACCGCAAGTATTTCGTCATCAAGCCCAACGATGAGTACGGCGGAAAAGGCGTCTTGCTGGGCTTCGACGCCACACAACTGGAGTGGGAGCAGGGGTTGAAAAAAGGTTTGAACGAGGGATTCGTGGTCCAGGAATGCGTCAACATCCACCGCGAACCCTTTCTCAAGCTGACCGATGGATCGTGGAGAATCGTGCCGGTCGTTGTGGATCTCGATCCTTACATCAACGGCCCTCTTGTAGGTGGCTGCCTGACCCGCATTTCTTCCAGCAACCTCGCCAACGTGACGGCGGGAGGAGGAACGCTCCCTTCCTTCATTCTGCGTTATGTCACCTAGCAGCGCGGTCGGATGGGCTGACTGGTCCGGAGTTCCCGCCGGAGTTCTCCGATCGGACTTCGATCGGAATGTACTCGCGAAAGTGGCTACCCGTATAGACCTGCCGGGGCCGAGTGATTCGTCGTTCAGGATCGAGGAGCATCTCCTGCCACTGAGCCAACCAGCCTGAAGTTCGAGCAATGGCGAAGAGCACCGGAAACATATCGACTGGAAGCCCCATGGCCTGGTAGATGATCCCCGAATAGAAATCAACATTGGGATAGAGGCGCCGGGAGAGGAAGTAATCGTCCTCCAGAGCGATCCGTTCCAGTTCCAGCGCAATATCCAGCAGCGGGTTGACGCCGGTCACGGAAAACACCTGATGGGCCAGTTTCTTGATGATCCGGGCGCGGGGGTCATAGTTCTTGTAGACCCGGTGACCGAAACCCATCAAGCGGCCGGCCTTTCCCGACTTGATGTCTTCAATGAACTGAGGAACCTTCTTCTTGCTGCCGATCTGCCGTAACATCCTCAGGACGGCCTCGTTGGCCCCGCCGTGCAAGGGACCATACAAGGCGGCAGCCGCCCCGGCCGTCGCCGAGTAGGGGTCAGCGTGGGAACTGCCGACTGCGCGCATGGAGCTGGTGCTGCAATTCTGCTCGTGGTCGGCGTGAAGGATGAAAAGCACATCCAGGGCCTTCTCCAGTATCGGGTCCGGCTGGTACTTCAGCTCGGTCGTCTTGAACATCATATTGAGAAAGTTTCCGCAGTAGGAGAGATCATTGTCCGGGTAGGCATAGGGCAGGCCCCGGCTGTGGCGATAGGCGAAGGCGGCCAGGGTAGGCATCTTCGCAATAAGTCTCCAGATCTGCTTTTGCCGTGCGGCTGTGTCAAAAATCTCCTTGGCGTCCGGGTAAAAGGTCGAAAGCGCACCCACCGTTCCCACCAGGATACCCATGGGATGGGCGTCGTAGTGGAAACCGTCCATGAACTTCTTGATGTTCTCGTGGATCATGGTGTGGTAGGTGATATTCCGGACCCACTCCTTCAGCTCCAGTTGACATGGCAACTCCCCGACAAGGAGCAGATAGGCCGTTTCCAGGTAGGATCCGCGTTCGGCCAACTGTTCAATGGGATAGCCTCGATAGCGCAGAACACCTTTTCCGCCGTCGATATGAGTGACGGCGCTACGGCAGGAGGCTGTGTTCGAGTATCCGGGATCATAGGCCAACAAACCAAAGTCCTCTTCGGAAACCTTGATTTGCCGCAGGTACATGGAATTGATGGAAGCCCCGTATCCCGGGTAGGTACCGTACTGAATCGGGATCTCGTACTGCTTCCCCGTTCGATTGTCAATGACGAACAAACTGTCCTTCCCCGCGCTACCGGCTTCCTGATCGGACGAAGCCAACATCGTTTCCGCCATGTCTTGTGTCATGACATTTACCTCCTCTTGCAAGAATCTCTTTACTCACCAACCGGGGCAGCGCCTCTCCCTTTTCCTGCCAACAACGACGAGATCATCCTCCCCGGCACTGACTGCATTCCGCTCCTTCAGGCTACCTGACGTTTGGAACGATAACCACAGCGAGAACTCACCTCACCCGCCCCTCGTCTCCCTCTTGAACGAAATTTTTGTCACTCACCCGACGCCAAGGCAGCTCCCGAGCGACTCCTGTGGAGGCAAGAAATCCGCTTGACATGGTTCAAGACAGTCAACTGAGTTGCACGTGACGTTCCAGCCCGAAAGCAACTAAGCAGCAAGGTTTTGCGGCCGTCCCGGGGAGATGGAGAACGACGGCCGTGGTGCAAATGGCTCAAAAGCCCAATCAGCGCGTCAAATCACCCAGGCTGCGATTCGCCGGATAAAGGAGATCGTGGTTGGAGAAGGTGAGGCTGCCATCGGCGCCGCTCCGGCTCCGTTTTCGTCGCCTCCACACACTTCACAAGCCCGTCTCAACCCGTCTCCGCTTACCCTCAAGGAGAAATCCAGTGAGGCCGGTCACTGCGCCACTGGCCGCGCACCGACTAAGATTCCAAGCAGCCGATCATTCAGGAATCGAACGCGGGCGGCGTTGAACAGCGCTCCCTTCCGATCGAGGCTTGGAGGTTTTGATGGAACAGCGAGGCATGAGTGCCTTCGAACTCCTTATCGTTCTCTCTGTCGTCGGTATCGTGGCAGCGGTGGCGTTTCCGGATTACTCGACGCCCGCGTCGGAATATCAGCTCGATTCCACCGTCAGAGAAATGACCTTCGATCTTCACCTGGCTCGCATGAAGGCCATCTCCAGGAATAAGAGGTTTCGAGTCAGCTTCAACCCGGACAGAGACACCTATACCCTGCAGGAGGAAGGGCTTTCAGGCTGGCAGACCGCAGAACCCACCAAGAGTCTGCCGGTTGGAATTGACCTCGTCAGGGCCGGCACTCCCGTTTTCGAGAGTTCGGGCCGGACTGACGGCAGGATCACCATCACTCTTCGGAATCCGGAAGGTCGCAGCCGAATAGTGACTGTCTCAATCGCGGGGCGAGTGAAAACGAGTTAGCGCAGCTAGCCCGCATTTCTCACACCCAATCTACTAGGGCGGCGGATATACCTGCGGCTACTGCGTTGCGCTCCATCGGGCTCCTCGACGTACTGTCCAGTGCGACTGCGGGGCCCTCGGTCGCGACGCCTTGTATCCACGGGCATCTCCACCGCCTCGCTACGATCGAGTGTGAGAAATCCGGGCTAGGCCGGAAACAAGTTCACAAAAGGGTCAAGTTGCACTTTGGATGACCATTTCGCGCTGATGACTCTCCTGAAGGGTGCTGGGAGTCGCCAGCCTCACCTGCCTTTTTCATAAGTTCCAACCAGTTCCGCCTCGGCCAGGACATGACTTTTCATGGCAGCTTCCAGCTCTCTCTTGGTAGGGGTGTCGAGATCCGAAAGGAGTGTGTCCAGGGCATAAAGCTTGAAGAAATAGCGGTGCCGGCCAATCGGAGGGCACGGTCCACCGTAACCCGTCCGCCTCCAGTCGTTGAGACCCTCTCGAGTTCCTGGCGGCAGGTGCGCGGGCTCCACGCCTTCGGCCAGCCCGGTCGCCTCTGGGGCCAGGTTGTAGAGCACCCAGTGCACCCAGGTCATTTGGGTGCCCGGGGGTCAGGGGCATCCGGATCATCCACGATCAAGGCCAGGCTCCGGGTTCCCTCCGGTGGCGAGGACCACCTGAGCGCCGGGGAGACATCCTGCCCTTCGCAAGTGTGGCGGGACGGGATCGAGCCCAAGGAATCAAAAGCGGGTGATTGCAGTGTCCAAGACATTGGAGTTCTCCTCCTCGTTTGAATGCCCGTCGACGGCCAGCCGCCAGCCCCCTGTCCCGAGAGCGTAAGCAAGAAAAGAATCCAAGTCCAGCCCACCGGCTGAATGCTTGAGGGCTTTCCCATCCGAAAACCACTTCCCTCCGCTCTCCACCTGGGTCCCGGGACTCAACCTCGCCGAGGCCGTCCAAGAGCGTTCCTGAGAGCGAGGGCGAAGCAAGGCAAGGCAATGGGGGGGCCCTCGCTGAAGTGATTATACCGCTTTCACTCCCCTCATCCTCCTGGTAAAGTGAGGGTTTTCGACTCAGCACAGTCGAAAAAGACGAGGAGCCAGCTATGGAAATCACTCTCTTCAACTCTTACCAGGCGTGTGGACCGGTAGACACTCTGGTCATTCCGGTCGGTAAAGGAGACAGGGATCAGGGCCTCCAACAAGTCCACGCCTGGTCGGGCATTGACGCTGACCGACTCGACTCCGACTTTCGAGCCGAGGAGAAAGAGTTTCTGTCGGTCTATCTCCCCACGAGAGACGCGGTGGCCGGCCGGGTGGTCCTGCTCGGGCTTGGCGACCGACCCTCGGCCAACGGCCTGCAACAGGCGTTGAGAAGTTTCCTTTACAAAGAGAGGGCTCGGATCTCCTCCAGGCTGGCGGTGGATTTGCTACCCGGTTGGTGGAGGGGGAAAGGAAAGGAGGGGACACCTTGTTCAGCCGTTCAGTCCTGTGCCGAAGGGTGCGAACTCAGCAACTCCGGAGGGGCCAGGTTCAAGACGGGTCAAGGCGCGGCAAAGCGACCACAGGCAACCATCGAAGAACTGATCCTTCTGGTGCCGGAAGCTCACCAGGAGTCGGCCCGGCAAAGTGCGCGGCGCGGAGCGCTAATCGCCTCCTGCCAGCGCCGAGCCATCGAACTCGTGAACGCGCCCGGAAACGACCTCACTCCGCAGAGGCTGGCTGATCACTCCCTCCAGTCCGGCAGCAGGCACGGGTACTCAGTGCGGATCCTGCAAAAGCAGGAGCTGGAGGAGGAGAAGATGGGGGGCCTGCTGGCCGTAAGCCAGGGTGGTTCTCGGCCGCCTGTGCTGATCCAGATGGAATACGCGCCTGACCCCGGGAGGCAGCCAGCCTGCCCCAGCGTAGGCCTGGTCGGGAAAGGCGTGACCTTCGACACCGGAGGCATCTCCCTGAAGCGGGCAGCCAATCTGTATCAGATGAAAAGCGACATGGCGGGAGCCGCAGCCGTGATTGGGGCCATGGAGGTGGTCGCCAAACTGTCCCTTCCGATTCCTGTCGTGGGCGTGGTCCCGGCCACCGAGAACATGCCGGGTGGAGGAGCCCAGAAACCAGGAGACATCCTCACTACCTATTCCGGCCTGACCGTCGAGGTCGAAGACACCGATGCCGAAGGACGCTTGATCCTGGCCGACGCTTTGTCCTTCCTCGACGCGCGTTTTCATCCCCACGTTTTGATCGACCTGGCCACCCTGACCGGCGCCTGTGGAGTGGCTCTCGGTGACCGGGCGGCGGGACTCTTTTCCAATAACGATCGTTTGGCGAAAGCCCTTTGCCGGGCCGGGGTGCAGGTGGGTGAGCGACTCTGGCGCCTGCCCCTCTGGACGGAGTACCAGGAACCGCTTGAATCCGATCTGGCCGATTTGAAAAACTATGGGGGCCGGCCGGCAGGGGCAATTACGGCCGCCAAGTTCCTGCAGCGCTTCGTCGCCGATGAGACCGCTTGGGCCCACCTGGATATCGCCGCCACTGCCTTTGCGGAAACCGAATTCTCGGATCGCAAGACGGCTACCGGATTCGGCGTCCGTCTCCTGGTTGAATATCTTCGGCAGGCAGGCGAGTCGGAGAAGATCGAATCCGCCTCAACATGACCCGGATTGCAGCCCCATCTCTTGCAGGCTTTATTGTTCATGAGGAGTCGACGGAGCGGCCCTGACTGCGTCACGCTCGGTCGTCCTGCTCGACGTACTCTCCAATACGACTGCGCGGGCCTCCGCCGCAAGTCTTTTATCCGCGCGCATTGGGAGTTGGGAGCTGAGACTTGGGAGTCGCGAGTCTCCACCGCTTCGCAGCCACTGGCTGCGGTCGACACCATCCAGGTCATCGGGCCGGGCAATGCCCAACAGCGAGGCCAGAGTCGGCGCCACGTCGACGGTGTTGATTCTCCCATCGATTGTCCCAGCGGGAAGACCCGGCATCAGAAAGAGCAACGCCACATGGGTGTCGTACGGATAAGGGGATCCGTGGGTGGTTCCCCGACCTCTCGAGGCCAGGACGAACCTTCCGTTCTGCACAAAAAGATCGGGGCTGCGTTCGGGGTGGAAACTATTCCGGTAGAGATCCAGAAAGGGGCCGGACCGTGACGATTCCAGCTGAGAGCGGGTCCAGACTTCCGCCACACCGGGACACTCTCTGATCGAGCCGGCCAGCCACTCTTCCAGCCTTGACCTGAGAAGATTTCTCCGGCCAATGGTCTCGTACTTCAAGTACAGTCCCGCCAGAAACCAGTCGTCTTCGCCAAACTCAGATTCGAGTTTTCTACTGACCTGCTGAAAACACTGGATATCGACGGGACCCATCCGGTGGCCTTCCAGCCCCTTGCCGCTTCTGTACTCCGGGAGCGGCATCACGCCGTGATCCGCGCTCAGCATGACGACAACCCGTTCCAGGCCGACCCTACGGTCCAGGAAGTCGAGAAACTCTCCCAAAGCCTGGTCCAGGCGCAGCAGCGTATCCAGAACTTCAGGGCTATTGGGTCCATAGCCATGCCCGACCGCGTCGAGTGCGGACAGGGAAAGCCCCAGAAAGTCCAAGTGGTCATCACTTCCCAGCCCCTGGTTGTCGACCAGAGCCCTGGCAAAGTCGAGAGCGTAGGAGTCGACAAAGGGCGTGGCGGCAAAGTCAGTGAAAAACCGGGCGTTGGAGACTATCGAGGCCGACCCGATCGCATGGGGAAACCCGCTTCTAAAAGCCCCGGCGTCAATATTCTCGATTCCGACCTTCTTCTGAATCTCGGCCGGCACCTCGACTGGCTTCCAGAGCTTGCCGAAGTAAGTGCCAGGGATGTTCCTCTGCTGAAACCGCCGTACCCATTCCGGATAATCGGACATATAGTATTGACTGGTAACAAAACGGCCGTCGCTCAGATCGTACCAGAAGGCGCCGCCCGCCCGATGCCCACCCGGAAGGATGGCGCCGCGGTCCTTGCGGCTGGCCGAATACACTTGGGAGTTTGGATCGGCCTCTTTGATCCAATCGGCCAGAGTGCCTACGAGGAGATTTCGAGGGGACCTTCCAGTGGTGGAAGAAGACTCCAGGACAGGAGACTCGAGATCCTCCACACAATAGACTTCCCGATTCAGCCCGCGGTCGAACCACGTGTTGTCGACGATCCCGTTGTGCCCCGGGAATTGACCGGTGGCCAAGGCGGCGTGGCCGGGACCGGTCACCGTGACAGCGTGATTCTGGTGAGCATTGGTGAACCGGACCCCCGAATCCAGGAGCCGTTTGAATCCATATCTGAAAAGAGGCCTGAAGCGCGACAGGTAGTCGTCGCGCATCTGGTCGATGATAACAAACAGAAGCAGCCGCGGCAGTGGTCTGGAGTCAGGGGTCTGAGGCAAGACCCCCCGGGCGGCAAAAAGGCCAGACAGCAGCAGAGAAACAGCTCCAATTCTCACTTTCATACGCCCCCTCGTCTCTCTTGAGTGCTCCCTCTGGAATCGAGGCTCCGCCTGAGGCGAAAAACACTGGGTTGTCGGGTGTCAACAAGTTTTCCACTTGATGGCCGGTGTAGCTGGCTCCTCGGTTCTGAGGAGAGTCTCCCTCCCTGATGGGGGATGGGCTCCGGGCAACCTTTCAGGGCTTGTCCGTCTTGCGCAGTGCTTCAGCCTGAGCCCGCTGCTCCTCACTCTCGACCAGGTTCCCTGCCCCCTTCAGCGCCTCCGCCAAAGCGAAGTGAAAGTCTGGATTCCGCGGCTCCAGTTCCACCGCCTTTCGCAGGTGCCGCAAAGCCTCCTGGCTGTCGCCCCGGACCAGCGCCAGCCGGGCCAAACCGGCACGAGCTTCAGCATAGTCGGCGAGATCCAGCACCACCTGGTAGGCAGCGACAGCCTCCTGACTCCGATCCAGCCGTTCCAAACAGGTCGCTTCCAGAAGGCGATACGAAGGCTCGAAACCCTTCAAGCCAATCGCCTGTCGAGCCCGTTGCAGCGAGCGGGCGTAATGATGCCTCAAAAACTCAATCTGACCCAAGCGATAATCCGCCAGGTCGTTGTCGGGATCCAACTCGAGGATGGCTTCAAGCTTGACCTGGGCCTCCTCGGCGCGGTTCAGGACCAACAAGTTCTGAGCCTCCATATGGAGTGTGCTGAGGCGCCGGTTCCGCCGGCGGGCCTTCGTCGCGCGAGCGCTCAGGCGCTGGTATTCCGCCACGAGCGATTCCGCCTCCTGCATGCGGTCCTGGCGCTGGAGCAGCGTACTCAGAGCATGAAGAACTTCCAGATGACTGGACGAGAGTGCCAGTGCCTTCCGAAAGGCCGTTTCAGCGGGCGCCTCCTCACCCAGCCGGGCCAGCACGGCACCCAGATGAAAGTAGGCATCAGCATTGCCCAACAACCGAGCCGCCGTTTCCAGATGTTCTTTGGCCTTGCGGTGCTCAGCCTGACGGCTGTAGGCCAGGCCCAGGTTGTAATGGGCCGACCCCAGAGTCGGATTGGCCCGGACGGCTCGAAGGAGCAAGGGCTCGGCTTCCGCATCCTTCTCCTGGGCCAGCAGAGCAGCTCCCAGTTCGGCCAGACCTCGAGGATCGTGCGGTTGCAACTCAAGGTAGCGGTGAAGACATCTTTCGGCCGAGGGATAGTCCCCTTGCTCCTCCGAAACGCGGCCCATCAGCAAATGGGCTTCGGCAAACTCGGGCTGGAGTCGCAGCAAGGTCTCAAGCGTCTGTTTGGCGTCGTGATATTGTTGGAGTCGAGTCTGAAACATCGAAAGTCGGACGTAGAAGCTCGGCTCCGCGGGCTCCAGAGCAATGGCCCGACGGAAATGGGAGATGGCTCCCACCGGTTCTCCCAAGACGGCGTAAACCTCGCCGAGCTGGTAGTAGACGGCCGGGTTGTCCGGTTGGATGCGCCGAGCTTCTCTGAAGGCACTTTGGGCGGCCGCGAGGCGGCCCGCGGCCAAATCTCTGAGACCCCGTTCAAAAACCGTCTGGAAATCCGCAACCGCATTCGCCGCCTGAGGGACGAGCGCGAGACACAGCAATACCGGGCCGAGCTTCATGTCGCCTCACCATACACCCACCTTCCCTCCCAAGGCAAACCCAAGGACTGCTTCGGATTGCCGGGGCGCCATTAGCCCGGACAAATTTCAAACTGAACCGAAGCGTCAGCGCCCGGCCCAATCCGGATGGCCACTCGCTCACGATGAGAGGCCGAAATGTGAGGTTATTCTTGCGCCAGCCCTTCGTCCCGGCAGTAGAGCTCGGCCAATGGGGACGAGCACCACACAGTCAGCCTTGACAGCCTTCCTTGACACGTTTTGAATGGCCCTGATACTCTCAAGGGAGAGGGTCTTTTGTGCCCTTCCCGTGAGGGGTGGTTCCTGCTGTTTCTGATTCAGACCTGAGTTGAGCGATTCTTGCCGATGAGAAACACCAAGATGTTGTGCTCAAGTGCACCCGCTGGGTCTGTCGAGAATCGACAAGACCCGCGGAGCGCAACAGACGGGTGCTTACCGCCGTAGAGAATCGCTCAATTCAACTTCAGAGAACGGACGGGCTCAGTGATGGCAGCATACAAGTGTGACGCAATCATGATGGACGTCACCGGGAACTGCAATCTCAGGTGTCCTTACTGCGTAAACGAATTTGAGGGGATAAAGGGCAATTTGCTCATGACCCCCGAACTGTTCGACAAAGCCTTTACACTGGCTCCTCTGCTCAAGCCGGAGAGTGAATTCTTCATCTCGTGTAGTTTCGAGCCCACCTTGCACCCACGGTTCCTGGAACTGCTGCTGAGGATTCCCGAGGCTCACCAGAGGCAGGTGGCTTTTACGACCAACCTGGCCAAGCCTTTTCGAGACGACTACTTCGAGAAACTCGCCCGCTCCGGTATCGGATACATCAATGTTTCCATCGATTCGTGGAGCCCGCAAGTCTTCGAAGAATTGAGAACTGGGGCGAAATTTACCACTTTCCAGGACAACTTCCGACGTCTGACTCAGATTTTCTCCGCCACGCCCGGGGCGCCGGAAATCCGTGTGATCACGGTGGTCTGCCGGCGCAACCTGGAAGAGACGCCGGAGTTGGTCAGGCGCTGCGCCGAGGAATTCCAGGTCGCTCACCATGAAGTCAGGCCCTTCTGGTTCACAACGGAAATTGCGGAGCGAAGCTGGGCCCAAGAGCAGGCCCTCTCTCAGCAGCAGTTCCTGGCGCTGCGAAAGAGGCTCAAAGATCTTTCCCCGCCGGTCTGGATTGGGTACGACCTTCCCTTCAACCCCATCGTCTACTACCCCTACTCGGGCTGGCGGGCAGGACCGCTGGAGAGGTTTGTCCAGGAATTCGAAGATCCGACCCTTCGACAAGCCTACTCCAGTCCCTTCGAGGTTGCTCGACTGCGGATCACATCGGATGGACGGGTTCGTTTTGTTTGGGGAGACCCGGACACGGTCTTTGACCTTGGGGGCTTACGGGATCCTCTTGAGTACTTTTCCAGTCTGCTGCGTCTTCAGGCCCTCAGCGCCCTGCAATCCAGGCTGCTGAAAGAATCCACGACGATGGCGCTGCAGCAACAGAGGACGATGGAGACGGCCCAAAAAATGGATCAGGGTCAGGTGGCATTCATCGAGCGTCCGGCCGCCGTGGTCGGGGCATTTGATGCGCTGACTCCGAGAACAGGTCCCGCTGGAAGCCTGCTGGAAAGAGCCTACCGGGCAAAAGGTTGGGCCAGAAACGCCGACACCAACCAACCCCCCGAGCGAGTGGCCATTATCGGCGAGCGAGGAGGCCACCGCTTTCTGGTCACGGTCGGCGAGCCCCAATTCGAACGCCCGGACGTGTGGGAGTTTTACGACGACCCCGGACTCGTCTATAGCGGCTGGGATATCACGATTGACTCCGCCAGCCTGAACCCCGGTTCGGATGAGGCAGTGACTCTCATCGCCTATGCTCTCACTGGCTCTGGAAACCGCGCCAGCCGCCTGCGGGGCGCCTGGATGTTGAGCCGGGGAGAGGTGGAAAAAGTGGTTGACGATGTGCTCTGATCCGGATTCTTTGCCTCCCATTTACTCCGGCGGGCAGACCCCGAAGTGAGCCCCGCGTTTCTCATGAAGGGGTTGTAGCCAGGCGCGGGAATCGGCCTCAGGAACCACCTCTTTTGTCAGCCTGACAAGAGAGAATGGGGTCGAAGTGAGCCGACGACGTTGGATTGCCATCTGCACCGTCCTCATGCTGTTGCCGGCGTGTGGCCGAAAAGCCCCTTCAGCGCCGGATGTCTCCCCCCCAGTTTCGGCTGCCCAGGAAGGCCTCGCCTCCTGGTACGGGACGGGTTTCCATGGGCGGATCACCGCAAGCGGCGAGAGGTACAACATGAATGCCATGACGGCGGCCCACAAAACGCTCCCTTTCAATACCCGGGTGCGGGTCGTCAATCTCGACAACCATCGAAGCACCGTTGTCCGTATCAACGACCGCGGACCCTTCGTCAGGGGTCGGATCATTGACCTCTCCCGACAGGCGGCAAAGAAGCTGGACATGATCCGGTCCGGGGTGGCGCCCGTCCGTCTATACATTCTCCGCTCCGACGATTCTTCCCGCTCGGCAACCCCTGTTGCAGGCCTCTTCGCCGTCCAAGTCGGGGCCTTTCGGGCCAAAAGGAATGCCGACCGGCTCAAGCACAAACTGGAAAAGCACTACGACCATGTCACCATTGATGAAGTGAGGCGATCCGGCGCCACGATTCACCGCGTTCGAGTAGGGAGATTTGCCAGCCGAAAATCCGCCCGAAACCTGGCCAGACGCCTCCGTAACGAGGCCGACATTGATCGCCCGATGGTGGTGGAAATCGGGTCGTAATTCGTCTTTTCCACACTCCGGCCGATAGCGGCGCCATTGATCCGAGCCGACGGGTGACCTTGCACAACCCCGCTAGGGGTGGAATGTTTGTAGCCAAAACGCCAAAA
>JBHHYX010000120.1:0-13037 GCA_046757765.1 Acidobacteriota bacterium
ACTGGAGAGCTTTGACGCGGTCGTCAACTTCGCCCGCAACACGCGCACAGAGAACACGGGGCTGCGCTTGAGGCCTACCGGGATCACCGTGTTTATGAGAAAGGGATCAAGGTCTCTGACCAAGAAAACCGGCTGCTCTCCATAACCAAAGGCGATTCACTCGGCAAATGGAACTACACTATCTCGCCTGGACAGCGAGCTGTTAGTAGCCACTCCCAACAGGAACCTGAGGCGATCGTCCCCCCTGCTCAAACCCACCAGCCAACACCTCGCACAAAAGAAGCCGCTTAAGCCGAAAATGTGAATTTATTTCCGCGCCGACCCTAAGTGCCGCCTAGGAGCCTTCCTCCTCCACGCTGGGCGGCTTCTCCCAGACGTATTCCCGACCCAGGGCATATTTTGCAAACCATTCCAGCTCCACGTTCATCTTGAAGAGTCGATGGCGCAGTTCCCGCCAGCCATGGGGCTCACGGGGAGCGATATAGAGCCGGGTGGGAACACCGTTGCTCTTGAGGGCGCGGTAAAGCTCGATGGACTGAGGCGACGGAACGCGAACATCCTTCTCACCCACCAGGATCAGGGTCGGCGTCTTGACCTGGGCAATGTCCTTCAGCGGCGAGTTCTCCCAGTAAGTCTGGATGGGGGCATTCTCCTGCCACGGTGTCCCCCCAAACCAGGGTGTTCGGTAGATTCGCACATCGCTTTGGCCGTACATGGAGATCCAGTTGACCGCTCCTGCCCCCGAGGAGGCCGCCTTGAAGCGGGCGGTGAAGGTGATGATCTTGTTGGTCATGTGGCCGCCGGCGCTCCACCCCATCTTGATCAGCCGGTCCGGGTCGGCCAGGCCCCTCTGAATCAGGTAATCGACACCGGCCAGGACGTCGAGGTGGGCGTTCTTGAAGTAGTGGCCAACCATGTCCCGAAGAAAGGCGTTGCCGTAGCCGGTGCTGCCCCTGTAATTGGGTTTGAGCACCAGGTAGCCTTTGGCGGCCAGAACCGGGTTGTAACGGCTGGTACTCGCCCCGAAACCGAAGTTGTCCGCCGAGGCGGGGCCCCCGTGCGTCTGGACAATCAGAGGGTACTTCTTTCCCTTCTCGAAGTGGAGTGGATAGATCAACAGTCCCTCGACCCGCTGCCCGTCGGCGCCCTTCCATTGGATTCTCTCCTGGTGGGGCAAGAGAAACTCTTCTTTCAGAGGGTCGAAGACATGGGTCACCTGTTTCAATTGCTGGTCTTGGGCAGAATAAGTCCAGAGATCACCCGCGCTCTCAGCCTGGTCGACTGAGAACACGTGGCGCCGGGCTGTGGGATTGAAAGACCACTGCCTCAGGGCATGCTCTCCGCTGGTCAACAGTCGGAATTCCTGCGCCTGGGCAGCCAAATCGATGGAAATCAATTCGCTGTGGACTCCCATGTTGGCCACCGCCAGAATCGACTGACCGTCGGTCGACCAGCGGGCCTGCCGGATCTCATAAGGGAAATCGGGCAGTAGCGCGGTGGATTCTCCGCCATTCGCGCCGACTAGAAAGAGATTTCGATTGTAATAGGTCTCGAACTTCTGATTGGCGCCAGCCACGAAAAGAACTTCGCTGTTGTCCGCTGAGAGTTGCGCCTGTGATTCGTTGATGGTATTACGAGTCAGCTGAATGGCCTGACTCCCGTCCGACTGCATGATCCAGACTTCACTTTCATCCGAATCATCGAAGAGGGGGGTGGGGGCTCTGTGGTGGGCGATCCTGCTCCCGTCCCGGGAGACATCGTAGCCCAGGATTGAAAACGATCCCTCGGTCAGGCGCTTCTCCTCGGCTTTGGCGTCCGGTTGCCGGTCCCCCCAGGAGACGTTCCAGAGGTGACGCTGCTGGTAGTTCTCATCGAAAGCGAAGACATCATCCTTGTGCTTTTCTCGTTCCTGCTGCTCCTTGCTCTTGGGATCGGACGCCAGAAAGTAAAGGGCACTTCCATCCGGTGCCCAGGAAATCCTGGAAACCGCAGTCTCGTGGTGAGTCAACTGGTGCGCCTCACCCCCTCGATTAGGCATCACATAGATCTGGGTCTTGTCGGCCGGATCGCGCTTGGCCAGAAAAGCGATCCATTTCCCATCCGGCGACCACCTGGGGCTGCTCTCGCCCTCCGGGCCATTGGTCATCTGGACGGCGTCGGCGCCATTGATATTGATCCGCCAGATGTGGCCGATCCGGCGATTCTTCCTCCAATCGCTGGTTTGAAGCCGGTAGAGCACCTGCAGGCCGTCTCGCGAAAGTTGAGGGTCGCCAACGGACGGCACCTCCAGCAGATCAACCAGGGTCATGGGGCGCTTCTCCTCGCCCCACGCGCTTGGAGACGACGTCAAAGCAAAAACCAGAACGACAAAAACGAACCTCCACTTGGGCATCACCCCTCCTTCTTCCTGTTCATGCCACCGCGCAGCCGGACTCGATGAGTCATGGGCGAATCGGTCCGGGAGCTCACACTCTTTGCAGAGTTAACCCGCATTTATCATAACCTCAAGACTAACAACGCCTGTGAGGAATGTGGGTATAGTATAGTGAGTCGGTTGCCCTACCGCCTAGAAGCGAATCTGGACGGAAATTCCAAACTCCTTTCGGCTACGGTCGACACGAGGAAGCACGAGCGGAGTGGCGGCGCCCGGCTTGGCCGGAGTGTGCGATCGGACGACATGACGGCCGATGAGGTAGCCGAGCACACCACCCACAAGAATATCCGAGGGGAAATGCTTGCGGGAGGTCATACGCGCAATGGCGGCGGTGGAGGCGAGCGAGTAGGCGGTCCACTGGACGAGGGGCCGATCGGGGTAGCGAGCGGCGAAGACCGAAGCCAGCGCAAAGGAATTGATGGCGTGGCCGGAAGGGAAGGAACTGCCGCCCGCTCCGAACTTTCCCGTCGCGTTGTTGATACGCTCCCTGCCCTTGTTGCGGGTGGGCCGCTCCCGTTGAGTGGAGAGCTTGAGCAGTTGGACGACGATGGTGCTGTCGACCAAAGCCTCCAGAGCCAGCAGCCCGGTCTCGCGGGCCCCATCATTCCCCTGCCAGCGGGCCAGGCCGTAAAACGCTCCCCCAAAGCCATACACACCACCCGCCGACCCTATGTAGGCAAGGCCTCGACTGATGTCAAATCCCGTGCCGGGAGGTCCCTCACTCAGCTCCCGGCCCACATGCTTGTCGGTGGAGATCAAAGCCGCCGTGGCCAGGCCAAATGGAACCACAAACCTCCACTTGTAGTTCTCGGCCTTCAACGGAGCCGTCCAAATCTCCCTTTGATCGCGGTACACGCGCCCCAGGAAAGCCCGTTCCGACAACCGGCCCGGTCGGGTGGAAGGGGGGGCGGCCTTCGACGACGGCGGCTGGGATGGAGAAACCGGGGAGAGCGTTGGCTCCACCTCCGGAGCCTTCCGTCCAGAGTTCTCCTGGCCCTGGACGAACAAAGGATGGAGCCAAAGCAGAATGGCGAAGAAACACAGCTTCCTCGAAATGGAGCGTCGCAAGGAAATCACCTGGGCTTGCCGTGGAGTTGTTTCCATTTCCCTTCAAACTCGTTCCCCGGGGCCCACCTGGGCATCTGATCGGCATTGGCGACTTGCAGGGCGCTCTGAAAGACGATGCGCATGTCGCGCTCGGCGCCCGAGAGATTCCAGGCTTCGTCCACCTGGTCGCTGACCTGATGATAGTGCGCCTCCCGGTAAGCTTCGGGATCGACGGAGAGGGGCTCCACATAGTGCGTTCCCGGATGAATGAAGAGGGCGGGGATTCCGGCCTTGGCGAAATTGACCTGGTCGGATCGATAAAAGCTGCCGGCCCGCGGGTCGGGATCTCCTGTAACCACCACTGCCCGGGGCTGGCCACCCTGGCCGGGAACATTGAATTGCCCGGCGACATGACGCAGGGTGTCTCCCAGAGTGTTGGTCTGCACGCCGATGGCCGCCAGATCGGAGGTGACTCCGAAGATTTGAGTCATGTCGATGTTGATGTCGGCCACCAAACGGCTGAGTTCGAAGGGCGGCTTGGCGACGAACCAACGACTTCCCAGCGACCCACTCTCTTCGGCGCCGCAGGCCAGGAAGAGGATCGATCGACGCGGAAGCGGCCGCAGGGCGGCGAACGAGGTTGCCAGATTGATGATACAGGCGGTCCCGGAGGCGTTGTCCCAGGCGCCGTTGTAGATCTTGTCGTCGCCGGAAAGCGCTTCGCTTCGCCCCAGGTGATCGTAATGAGCCGAGAAGACCACCACTTGCTCTTTGAGCTCGGGATCGCTCCCCTCCAGCAGACCCAGCACATTTCTGGTTCTCACCCGCCGGATTTCGGTCTCGATGTGGGCGGTCACCCGAAAACCGGTGTCGACGGGTTTGAAGTCGCGGCTGGCACCCATTTGAAATAGACCTTCCAGGCTGCTTCCCATAGCCTTGGCGATTTCCCTGGAAGTCGCTTCATCCATCCACCCCAACAGGTCCACCTGGTAGCCGCTGCCGGGAAGGTCCAGCGCAAAGTTCTCTTCCGAGCCATTGTGCTGGACCACGCTGAACGGGTAGCTGGCCGATGGAGTGGTGTGGATCATGAAGGCGCCGGCGGCCCCATGCCTCATCGCCTGCTCGAACTTGTAGGTCCAGCGGCCGTAGTAGGTTCTTGCCTCTCCGCCGAAGAGATCGACCCCGTTTTCACTGACAGGCGGATCGTCATTCAAAAAGAGCAGGACCTTCCCGGAAACATCCGCTCCCTTGAAATCGTCCCACTGATACTCCGGGGCTTCGACGCCGTAGCCCACAAAGAGGAGAGGGGCCTGGCGAACTTCCACCACCGGTTTTTGAGAAGTCGACCAGTAGGTCAAGGTCTGCTCGGGCTGGACTTTCAGCTCGCTCTTTCCCTTGCCCAGGGTGAGCGAAGACCGGTCGGAAACTTTCTTCGTCCCCACCAGGTCTACCCATTGGAAATAGGAGTCTCCCAGCGGTGCCAGCCCAAGCGATTGAAATCGCTCCTGAATGTAGCGGGCCGCCTTTTCCTCCCCGGCCGTGGCCGTCCCCCGGCCTTCCATATCGTCCGACGAGAGAGCTTGAATATCTCTCAGAATCCCTTCTTTAGTGATCAATTCCACGGCTTCGGCAGGGGACACTCCTCTCTCGCCACAGGCGGACAACAAAAACAGGGTCGCGCCAAGAAATGAACTCTTCAGACCGTTGCAAAGTGTCATTGTTTTCTCCTATTGGTGTCGACTCCGGTTAGGCTGTGGGGCTACTCAGCTGGAGGCTTTCGCCACCTTCTCCTGAAGCAGCCTGGCCTTCACAGCGGAGTGTGATCCATGCCAAAGGACGGCGCCCTGCCTTACCACCAAGGCCTGCGGCGACTCGTGTCGGACGCCGGTTTTCCGCTCGACATAGCGCGACAGGGGACGGTCTTCAACGACGAGCACCATCCCCACCGGGATCTCGGGGTTGCAGGTGCCAAAGGTCCTCACCTCCCGCAAAGCGAAATCGCTGCTGGGACACCTGGTGCTGTGCTTAAAAATGACCGCCGTATCCCCTTCCAGCAACTCATCCACCTGAGATTCTGTGGTCAGATTCTTCAACCCTTCCTCCTGGCCTGGCAGCCGGTGCGGAGGTGGATCAGGTTTGGGCTTCCCCAAGGCTTGCAGCCACGTCCTCAAGCGCTCCAAGCCTTCTTCCGTGCTGACACTGGGCTGATATCCAAGCTCCCGCCGGGCGGCTCGGATGTCAAACCAGTGAGCCGTGGACATCTGCTCGGCCAGAAAACGCGTCAGGGGAGGCTCTCCTCGGAGTCCAAGCGTCTTATAGAAAACCTCCAGCAGCCATCCTATCCGATAGGCCATGGTGGGGGAAAGAGTTCGGGAAATCGGTGGCACCTCCGCGGCTTCGAGTATCTGGTTGACAAAGTCCCAGAGCGAAACGGGTTGTCCCTGCGAAATGAAAAACGCCCTTCCCGCAATGCGGGAACCTGGAGCCAGGCGTTGGGCCGCCAGCAAATGCGCCTGGGCGGCATCGTCGACATAAGTAAAGTCGACCAGCAGTCTCCGCTCTCCAATTCTGCGAAGCTTTCCTTGCCTTGCCCTTGCGATCAAGCCCGGGATGATGTGGGGATCACCGGGACCCCAGATCAAATGGGGTCGCAGCGCGACTGTCGCCAGTCGCGCCCCGTTGGCCTTCAAGACGGTCCGCTCGGCCAGGCACTTGGTCTTCGGATAGGAGGCCAGAAAGCGGGAGGCGTAAGGCACCGACTCATTGACGGATTCCATGTCCCCACCTTTGAAGACCACGCTGGGAGAACTGGTGTAAATCAGGCGGGAAATGCCCAGGGAACGGCAAGACTCGATGACGTTCTCAGTGCCGATCACGTTGGTCCGGTAGTACTCTTCCTCGGGGCCCCAAATACCGGCCTTGGCGGCCGCATGGAAGACAACATCACAACCCGCACAGGCCTCCTTCACCGCCGCGGGCTCTGCAATGTCGCCCTGGAATGTCTTGACACCGAGCGCTTGGAGAGCTGGATAGCTTCGCCGCGAAAAGCTGGACACACAATATCCACACTCCAGCAGGCGACGCACAATCGCCTGGCCCAAGAAGCCACCTCCCCCCGTGACCAGAGCGACCTGGGGCCGGGGCGTGTCAACCGATCTCTTATTCTTCTGACCCATCAGATTCGAGTGGCTGCCCACAGCGCCAGCTTGTGGCGGAAAATCTTGGCGTTGTGACGGATGTCAACGGGGAAAGAGGGGTGAAACAACAAGGTCTCGATCTCCTTGGTTTGAGCGTGGCCGCGTCCCAGGCTCAAGATCTCTTCCGCCAAGGCACTCGATCCCCTCCAGTTCGCCTTATCCTCCAGTTCGACGCACAGAACCGGGCGCTGGTTGGGCGCTTTCCCCACCCCCACCAGCGCACTTCGCAGGACCTCGCGGTGTTGATTGTAGATACCTTCGCAGACCACTGTAAACAGCTGTCTCCGGGGGCGGATCACACGATGCGCCTTGCGGCCGCAAAACCAGATCCGGCCCCGTGCGTCAAGATAGCCGAGATCGCCCATGCGATGGCGAATCCTTCCGTCCGAGCTCGGGATCTTGGCCAGGCGATTGGCACCGGGACGGCCGAAGTACTGCGAAGAGACGTTGGACCCCCAAACCACCAGCTCTCCGATCTCACCCTCCGGGACCAGCAGTTCCTTGGACCAGTTCTCGATCGGCCCATCCGTGACTTGGACCACGGCCAGGTGGACGTTTTCAAGCGGTCGGCCAACGCAGACTCCCTTCCCCTGGGCCGAACCGTTTTCCTTGAGAAGCTCACGGCTGGAGATGGAACAGATCGGGAGCGCCTCGGTTGCCCCATAGGGCGTGTGGATTTCCGCTTCCGGAGTCAGCATTCCTGTAAACCGTTTGAGGACCTGATCCCTCACTGGCGCTCCCGCGCAAAGAACCCGTCTCAGCGTCTCCAGTCTGACCCCATGCTCCTCCCCGTAGCGTCCCACCCGCTCGAGCAGGGCCGGCGAGCCAAACATGTGGGTAACGTCGTGCCGCTCAATGGCCTGGATGATTTCCGTGGGGTCCACCTGTCCCGGCCGGGTGAAATCCATTTGCGGGAAGACGGTCGTCATTCCCAGTGCCGGATCGAAAAGTGCGAAGAGGGGGAAAGTTGCCAGATCCACCTCCCCCGGCCGAATCCCGAAACTCTGGCGCAAAAGTTCCGCCTGGGCGACCAGCATTCCATGCGTGTAGACGACTCCCTTGGGAGTCCCGGTGCTGCCTGAGGTGAAGACGATCGCCGCGGGATCCTCTTCCCGCAGGGAAGGAAAGTCGACGGTTTGGGCCGAGACACCCTGAGCCATCACGCCCTGGAAAGAGTAGCCTCCCCAGAGCCGAAGTCCTCCAACCGTCACCAGAAGCTTCACTGTAGGGCGTGCCCAGCCCAGGGCGATTCGGGCCAGATGGGCGATGGGCACTCCCAGGAAGGCGAACGGTTCGGACTCCCGAAGACACGGTCCCAGGTTTTGCCTGCCCATTCCGGGGTCCACCAGGACCAACACGGCACCCAACTTCAGGAGCGCAAAGGTCAAGACCAGAAACTCGGGTCCCGGCCGGACCATCAAGACGGTTCGGTCTCCACGGCGGACCCCGATCTGCTGAAGCCCCCGCGCGCAACAGTCGGTCTGTTCATCCAACTCGGCAAAGGTCAGAGAGCCCCCGGGATAGATCAGAGCCGGTCGCAGAGGCCAACGCCCGGCCAGCACGGGCAGGTGTCGGACAAGGTTGACCGATCCGTTCATCTTATCCCTTTTCCAAAGGGTGGCTGATCAGGAAGTCGCGTATCCGTGAAATGACCTCTTCGGACTCGTCTTCCAGGACGTAGTGCCCTGCCTCCGGAAACTGCCGCACCTCGGCCCCGGGAAAGCGCCGCCTCCACTCCCTCAAAAAGTCGGCATCGAAGATGAAATCCCTGTTACCCCAGCAGATGAGCCAGGGCTTGTCCTGAAGGAGGTGAAGCTTCTCCTGCGTCTTCAGAAGCGTCTGGTAGGAGCGGTCGGAGGGGTTGAGAGGAATGTCCTGGACAAAGCGGAGCGTCGCGATCCGGTTGGCCCAGGAATCGTAAGGTCCGGTGTAGGCTCTGCGAACCGCCGGTGGCATGGGATGAGAGCGACAGCCGACATGGCTGGCCACCCGGGCGAAGAGGTTCAACCTCCGGATCAAAAAGGCGGCCAGTCTGGAGTCTCTACACCACCTGAGCGACCAGTGCAGCGACTTGCCCGAAGGAAGGAAGAAAGCCGCCGTGTTCAGAATGACGAGACGGGCGACTCGGGATGGATGGCGGGTGGCGTAGCTCAGCCCGATCAAGCCACCCCAGTCATGCAGGATCAAAGTGATGTCCCGATCCAGGCCCAGTTGGTCCAGCAGCGCCTCGAGATCGTTGACTCGTTGCTCCAATCTGTACTCGTAGACCGAGTCGTCCGGCTTGTCCGACAACCCGCAGCCGATATGATCGGGAACAAGGGTCCGCCACGAAGTTCGCAAGGCACGAACCAGGTCCCGGTACATGAATGACCAGGCGGGATTACCGTGGACCATGACCAGAACGTCACCCTGACCCTCGTCCAGATAATGATATTTCAAACCGTTTCGATCTAGAAAGTTCGACTTGAAGTTGTAAAGTGGTCGGATCTCTTGGAGCGAGAAACTCATGGGGAATTCAGTGACAGGGCCAATCCACGACGGACCGTATTCAGGAGGACGTCGACATCAATAAGTCACCGTCCCCAGCCCCGTGGTGACGCCGGCGCTTCCCATCAGCATCAGCACCCTCATGCCGCGCTCGAGTTGACCCTCGTGTTCTGCTACCGCCATGCCCAGAGGCAGGGAGGCGGAGACCGTATTGCCAAAACGGGAATGCGTTTCAAACAATCGACGCGGGTCCAGGTTGAGAAGCTTCAGGACCCTCAAGCTGGAGGCGACACTGACGGCATGGGTGACGATGAAGTCGTAGTTCTGAGTGGCGATGGACCTTGTTTCCTTGAAGTGGCCGACAAGCTTCTTGATGGTAAAAGCCATCAGTTCCCCGGGAGAGGCAAAGAAAGACATGGGCTGAAGATGGTTTGTCCCGTTGGAAGGCGCAAAATCGGCCGCGTTGGGAAGAGCAATCTTGCACAGCCCGTGCTTGTCCCCCCAGGTCTTGAACGAGAAGAAGCTGTCGTCGGATGATCCTTCCGCCGTCAAGAGCGTGGCGGTCGAGGCCTCGCCGATGGTGAAGGCCGAGAACGAGGTTTCCAACTGCTTGACATCGCTGATCTCCAGGTTGGCATATTCTCTGAAGCTGAACTCGCAGTTGAGGACCATGATCAAGCGGTACATCGCCTGGTCCAGAAAGCTCTTGGCAATGGAGAGGCTGCGGATCCAGCTGGCACAGGCGTCGAGCACATCAAAGCAGGTGGCCCGTTTGAGCCCCAACTCGCTCTGGAACAGATTGGCGGTGGCCGGCTCCACCCATCCTCTGCCCACACCCGCGTAAATGAGCAGGTCCACGTCATTGGGACCCACTCCGGCACTCTTCAAGGCGCGCCTGCCCGCTTCAAGCGCAAAATCCAGAGCCCTCTCCCCCTTGCTTCGATGGTAGCGAATCACCGTTCCCGACATCTTCAGGAAACGCCTGATCTTCCTCTCCAGCCCTCTTAGTTCCGAGAGCGGGAGGTGCTTTCGGCTGCGGTCGATTATCTCATCGATCAAGGTCTGATTTGTGACTCTCTTGCTGGGCAAAGCGTAGGAGATGTTCAGAATTTTCATTCCGCCCTCGTCAATCGGATGTCCCAGGCACACCACCAGTGGGTTAATTATAAACTATTCAATATACACTGTTTTCCGCCAGCTTCCAAGGGCTCGTGCGGAGAATCCGGAGAATCAGCGAAGAGTATGGTAGCATCACGCCATGGAGACGCTCGGCCGGCGAAACTTCCTGGGGTTGGGACTTGCCGGAGTCAGCACGCTGGGTGGAGTCCGAAGGGTGTTCGCCCGCAAGCTTGAGACGATGGCTGGAAGTCCGCTCTCCGAGGCGTCTTTTGAGGCTATGAGGCGGCACTATACGCTGGCCTCCGAGGTGACCTACTTCAACCACGCCTCGATTGGCACCATGCCCACACTGGTGCGGGAGGCTCTGCAAAAATATCTCGAAATCTGCGAGAGCAATCCCTGGCGCTACATGTGGGGGGGCGACTGGGATGAGGCCCGCGAGCGGGCTCGCCGGCGGGCCTCCCAACTTCTCGGCTGCGATCCCGCCGAATGCGCCCTCACACACAATACCACTGAAGGCTTCAACCTTCTGGCCGCCGGTCTGCCCTTGAAGAGGGGCGATGAAGTCCTCTTCAGCTCCCTCAACCACCCGGGGGCCAGTGTCTGCTGGTTTCACCAGTCCAGAACGCGTGGCTTCACGGTGAGGAGATTCGACTTTCCCCTCTCCAAAGTCCCTACCTTCACTGCCGGCGATCTGCTCAACACCTACCAGCGCCAGATCAGGCCGCAGACCCGAGTCCTGGTCTTTCCCCATGTGGACAACAGCGTCGGTTTGCGCTACCCGGTCAAAGAGATGGCCGAACTGGCCCGTTCCAGGGGAGTTGAGTTTGTGGCCGTGGACGGGGCTCAGGCGGTGGGCATGATTCCCGTGAACGTCAAAGAGATGGGGGTCGACTTCTACGCCACCAGCGCCCACAAGTGGATCCAGGCCCCGAAGGGTCTGGGGCTTCTTTACGTTCGCAAAGAGGTGCGGGACTCCTTGCGGCCGATGTGGGTCACGTGGGGTCAGGAGCGCTGGGCGGCCAGCGCTCGCATTTACGAGGACTATGGAACTCGAAATCTGGCGGAAACCCTGGCCCTGGGTGACGCTCTCGCCTTCCAGAAAGCCGTGACACCGGAGGCCAGGGAAACCCGCTTGCGAGCACTGCGGGAGCACTTCCGCCGAGGCGTGGCTCGAACCCCTCGATTGGAGTGGCGATCCTCGGATGCAAAGGACCTGATCTCCTCTATTTACGCGGTGGAGATTAAGGGAACGGATAGCCGCAAAGTGTTCGAAAGGATGTACCGGCAGTGGGGATTCGTCTTCAGGCCCTTTTCCACCCCACACCTGAACACCCTCCGCATCTCGCCCAACGTTTTCAACACCGAAAAAGAGATGGATCGATTCTTTGAGCTGGTGGCCAAGGTGTGAGAGATCAGAGCGGCCCAGTAAGCACAGGAATCGTGCCTTGGCCGGGGGAATGCCGAGTATGGGTACGTGTACGGCCGAGGCACCCTAGCCCGAGATCGAGACGAAAAACGCCCCGTCCCCGACTGGAGTCCCTACGTCCGATCCAACAGCTGGAGTCCCTGCATCCGATCCAGGTTCAACCCAAACACGGGCGCGCCAGGCTGGACAAGAAATGAGAATCGCTGTTGATCAACGGGAGATGAACGGGCTCTTGGCGCTCAATCTATGAGGCTCATCCGTCCACTCATCAGCGGCTCAAAATGTCCGGTGTTGAAAGTGAGCAGGAACTGGGCATGACATTTCTCGGCACATCGGAGAATAAGGAAGTCGTACACCCTGCCACCGGTGACTTTCCGCAAATGGGCCTCTTCCAAGGCGCTCCAGTACTCCTTCGAAGTGAGTGCCACGCTGCGGGCGCCACGCTGGAAATTCCTCTGCAACAGGGTCCAGGCGTCCAGGGGTGAAAGCCGATGTGGCACCGGAAGGCGAGTCAGCACCGAATAGGCTTCGACGATTGCTGGAGCCGCCAGCCAGAGCTCCTTATGACTCTCGAGCAGCGAAGTCAACTTATCAAAGGCTCTTTCGTGGTGTTCGTGCCAGCTGCAACCGAAGGCGATCATCCAACTGCTGTCAAGGACGAGACGATCCTTACCCTTTTTACCGGAACTATTTACGGGATCGGACCGACTCAATCGCTTCATTGACCATCTCCTGCGTGAGAGGGGCAGCGCGCTCCTCGGGCACCGCCACCCAGAACTGATGCTTCGGTTTTACGCGAACCTTTACCGGCACGGGCTCGATTTCGATGATCCCATCGCGCAGTCGAATGTTCACCCTGCTCCCCGCAGTCAGCTTTGCCACCGTCCGAATCGGCTTTGGAATAACAATCCTGCCGGCAATGTCAATGGTAGTAATCATACCACTGATTCTACCATAAACGAATTGTCCGGGATCCAACATCCAGATCTGGCAATCGGGATTCGCAATACAAAGCCGCGCCACTGAGCTTGGATGTTAGTACTCCAGTTCGCAAGTACGGTGATGTATGCGGATGGGTCTTGTGGAAAGCGAGGCGAATCGGGAAGGCCTCGGCACAGGTAGTGGAAGAAGCGCTATCGATCCTCGATGCCTGTCTCTACTGAGAACTCGTCGCGGCGGCACTTCGTCAAACACCGTCAGCTGAACCGAAGCGTCAGCGCCCGGCCAATCCGGATGGCCACTCACTCACGAGGGTGTCGCAAAAGTCTGTTGAGGCCCTGCGGCACGGTCACCTTCCACAACCCCGCTAGGGGTGGAATGTTTG
>JBHHYX010000121.1:0-12981 GCA_046757765.1 Acidobacteriota bacterium
TTAACGTCTATTGCAGGCCAGGCCAGATGTCACTCCTACGGAGTTCGAATCCGGTCTTGGCGTTTTGGCTACAAACATTCCACCCCTAGCGGGGTTGTGCAAGGTCACCGTGCTGCACGGCCTCAAGAGACTTTTGCGACACCCTCGTGAGGGAGGGGTACCAGGGTTGACGCTCGTCGTTGCTCCGGTCGCTGACGGCTAGGTGTCAGAAATGCGGGCTAGGCCCGGGGCGGGAGCGAACAGGCGCTGGAAAACGGAGAGTCGGCGGATTCCGAGTTGAACCAGGTTTCCACCCGGCCGGGGACTATGCTACCATGCCGAAAGTCATGGCGGGAAAAAACCTCATCAATGATCTGGTGCGAAGGAGGCTTCGGAAGCTTCGTCAGGAAAAAGGTCTCGCGCTCAGCCAGGCGGCGCGGCGGGCAGGCATTCCACTCAGTTCCTACAGTGAGATGGAACGAGGGATCTACCGGATCCACTTGGACCATTTGTTCCGAATACTGGGGGCCCTCGGCGCCGAAATTCAAGAGGTGTGGCCGATCGAGACGGCGGCAAGGTCTATCGATGAAGGGGCACTTTACATGAACCGTATTAACGCCTTCCGCTTGAACGAGGTGGTGGAATGGTGTGATGCGGAAGGAGGCGCCCTCTTTTCTGTCTCCGATAGCCGCTGCCGCGTCCTTCTGGCTCAAGACTTGAGCGATTTTCTCTTGGACAGATTGATCGTTTACTTGCAGGAACGGCTGGAATATCGGCATGGGCTGTGGTTTCAGCGCCGGTACCGGAACGAGAGTCTGCACCTTTTTCTGAAGGCCGAGAGCTGCCCTCATTACGTGGCCAGGATGATCGATCACTATTTGATTCGCTGGTGCCTTTACTTTTCGAAGAAAAGAACGTTCGATCAGGCGACCTCAGCCTTCCGAAAGAGGGCGATTGAGAGTCCGGAGAGGAATCGAAGATCGTTTCGGCCACAGAAGAGCCTGGCCTTGAGCCGCAGCAGATAGTAGCTCAGGAAAAAGATCCCCGCAAAGAGCGGTGAAGTCAAATAAAGCCTCCTCAAGCGGGCCAGCTTGAGAACATCTTCTTTTAAGTAGTCAGAAAATTCGAGAAACAGATACTGCCTGTGTCCGTGCTCCCGCATGAGCCATCGCATGTCTGGCTGATCCAGCATTTGGAGAAGGTGGGCCAGATTCAACTCGGCTCTCTCCATCAACCGCCGCTCTGCTTCCGTCCATCTGAGCGACACCACGTAGCTGTAAAACGTGGTCAGCAGGAGGACGACCACCAGGAAGACGACGTAGAAAACAACATCGAACGAAGAGGGTCCCATCAATCCCCCGCACCGACAAGCAATGACTTGATCACCTGGACCAGTCTCTGATTCAGTATCCCGAGTCTGAGCCCCTCGGGTTCCTCGCGGAGCGGTTCGTAGCTCCACATCGAGTACGCCAATATCCCTAAGGCCAGGGAATAGATGCCGGGAACCAGAATCTGGAAGATCCCAAACGGAACGTCTCTGAACAGGAAGCTGACGAAGTTGACCGCTTGCAGCCCGACCATCAGTGAAATGCCTCCCAGCATCCCTCTCAGGTTTCGTCCAACCCTCAGTTCGCGTCTGGCGACCAGACGGCAGTTGAGCAGAATGCAGGCGCAAACCTGAGCGGGGAGGGTAACCGCATGAAGCTTATAATATATGTCCCAATCTGTCTGCCAGCAACTCACAACCACCGGCAGCGTCAAAATACCACAAAGAAGCCCGGGTTTCACTATGGATCGAGAGGAAGAGGTCTTTTCCAGAGCTTGATGGAGGAAAATCAGCAGCGCCAGCTGGAAGAGATGAAGAGGTAAGGTGGTGAGGTGGTACACATTGCGGTAGATGGGCGAACGGACTCCGCAAAGGTAGGCTGTCAGGAGGTTTGTGAGGTTCACCGCAAGAACGTAGGCGAGGTAGGAATAAAAGAGGGGATAGGAGCGAAGTTGTCCACTCTGGCAGGCCCGGCCCAGTATCAGGAGCAATAGGGCCATGTTGATCACTGAAACGAGATCGGCCGCGGACATCGCGCCGCAATCATACTGACCTTTGCCCCAATAAACAAATCTAAAAAGTCAAGCTTTTACGGTATCTCCGTAGGATAAAAAGAAACCTCTGCGCAAATACCGAAACTCCTTGCCCCAGGTTCGACCGGGTCACTAGCGTCGAACCCATGTTAAGAAAAATGAGGTATTCGCTGTTCTGGTTTGGCTTGGTCTGTGCGGGAATCGTCCAGGTAGGCGCCCCGAGTCCGGTTGCGGGCGGATTTGAGCTGCAAGCGGAGTGTTGCCCCAATCCTCCTCCTCCGCCTTGTCCGCCGGACTGTCCAGAGCCGCCTCCAGCCGATTGACCCGACAACTGACCGGACCCCACACGATTGCGCCAGCGACAATACGCCTTTGAGGTCAGATGAGCCCCAGACCGATCCGAGTGCTCCTGGTTGATGACGACGAAGGGGAACAGCTGGTCCTAAGACGTCTGCTCTCCGGGATCCACACGGCCCCCTTCCATCTCGACTGGCTTGGCGAGTATGAGCCAGCCCTGCGGATGCTGGGCGAGGCCCACCATGATGTCTGTCTGGTCGACTCCGACCTTGGGGAACATGACGGGTTGGACCTCGTGCGGACGGCGATCAGGGCCGGCTGCCAGGCTCCCTTTATCCTGCTGACCGCAGCAGGCAGCGACGAAGTTCAAAGCCGGTGTTTGAAGGAGGGCGTGGCGGATTTCTTGGTCAAGCACGAGTTCAATTCCAGTGTGCTGGAGCGTTGCATCCGCCGCGCGATCGAACTGAAACGGGCGCGGAAGGCGTTGCGGGAGAGCGAGCGGCGCTGTCACCTCCTGGCTGAGTCTGCCCGCGACATGATCAGCCGGGAATCCGGGCAAGGAGTGTACCTTTACGTCTCACCCGCATGTCGGACACTACTGGGATACGCACCTGAGGACCTGGTCGGACATTCGGTTGAGGAACTCTGCCGCCCGCGGGATTGGCGGGCGCTCCAGGAATCCTATCGTCGCCTGGAGGCGACCGATGAGCCTCAAATCCTGAACTATCGCGCTCGACGCTGCGATGGCACTGATGTTTGGTTGGAAAGAACCAGCCGATTGCTGGGGAAGGAAGCCACCGGTCAGGCAGGTCAAATCATCGCGGTTTCGCGCGATGTGACCCAGCTCAGGGCCCTGGAGGATCAACTTGTTCAGTCGCAAAAGCTGGAAGGGCTGGGCAAGCTGACGGCTGGCGTTGCCCACGAATTCAATAACGTCCTCACAGCCATTCTGGGAACCGCCCAACTGATGCTCACGAAGGAACGTCGGGAACAGTGGGAGAGGAGTGTGAATGAAATCTGTGACCTTGCAGAGCAGGCCGCCGGCTTCACTCAACAGTTGCTGGTTTTTTGTCGGGAACAACCGTCGCGCAAAGACATACTCGATCTGGGAGAGCTTGCACAGAGGAGTTCTGGAATGTTGCAGCGGTTGATCGGAGATTGTGTCCAGCTCAGTTGCAGTTGCGAGCCCAAACTGGGCCACGTCAGAGCTGACCGCAACCAGATCCAGCAGGTCATACTCAATCTTGCCCTCAACGCTCGCGATGCGATGCCGGCGGGAGGGCGGCTCACTCTGAAGGCGAAGAATGTGATCCTGGACCGCGACTATGCTCGGTCCCACTCGGATGTCACCCCGGGCCCCTATGTGACGCTGACGGTTTCCGACACCGGCTGCGGTATGGATCAAGCCACTCGACAACGGATTTTCGATCCCTTTTTTACTACCAAGGAGATCGGTCTGGGGACCGGTCTCGGACTCACCACCGTTGACCGCATTGTCAGGCGGCATCAAGGCTGCATCGGGGTCCGGACACACCTCGGGGAGGGCACCACTTTTGAGATCCATCTCCCTCGAGTCGACGCGGCTGTGGAAGATCCGGGTCCGCAGTCCGATCAGGCGAATAACCGGCTGGATTCCAAAAGCCTTGCCGGGTGTCGACCCTCCAACGCGCTTGGCTGAACCGTGATTCGGCTTTGGTCTCACCGTTTCAGTGGCTTGAACGAGAACTCGTACACCGTTCATTTTGAGGACTTTGCCTGGACTTGGGGTTCTGTTATGATGGTATCTCTCCCCAGAGTTCTTCCTGATGCGGGTCTAGATCGTGTGCCGAAAGGTATCCGGTCGGACTTGTTCGGGGATGTCCTGTGGCCTCGAGCGTCACAACCTCCGAGAGGAGGCTGTGCGGACCCGGCCCGTCGAGGGGAAGGTGCCATGATCCAATCCGGACATCGGACCACCATTCTGGTGGCCGAGGATGACGAGGATGATCGCCTCATGATCCGCCGGGCCTGGCGCAAGAGAAGACGCGGCCATGATCTGCGGTTCGTTGCGGACGGCGAGGAATTGATGGACTACCTTCACCGGAGGGGTGAGTATGCGGCGCCATCCTCAGCCCCGAGACCGCGCTTGATTCTGCTGGATCTGAACATGCCCCGAAAAGATGGGCGTGAAGCGCTGGCGGAAATCAAGAGCAGCCTCACTCTGAGGGCTATCCCGGTGGTCGTGCTGACGACCTCGGACGCTGAGGAGGACATCAGACACTGTTGTGATCTGGGCGCGAATTCGTACATCAGGAAACCGACTGAGTTCGTCCGTCTGGTCAAGATCATCGCCATTCTGGACGAGTATTGGAATGAAATTGTCGAGTCTCTCCCGGAGTGAAGGGACTGAAGCGGGCCCATACGGAGTCAGCGCCCCGACTCAACCGGGGGCGTCTCAGGGGTTTCGAAAGACTCAGCCGGGGCACCGGTTTGGACGGACTCTCCCGCCTCTGGCGCCGGAGGTTCCGCCTCTTCCACCGGCGAAACGACTCCAGCCGGGATCAACTCCCGATAGAGCGCCCTCTCCCCTGCGTAGAAAGCAATCCGCGTCCAGGCGCGGGAGACGAGATAGCCCTGCTGCAGCAGAATCGCCACCGCCACGGCCAGGACACTCGATTGGGGCGGAAGTTCTGAGAGAAGGTGGTAGACGACATACAAAAAAACAGCCAGAAGAAGGAAGGAAAGGTCAAGCATAAGTGTCTTGCGGAGGTTGCCCCCCACCCAGACCACGACCTTTCGGAGGGCGAAGAAAGCTCTTCTCTCGCCGCCAGTTACCAGGCGGATGCGAACGTAGTCGAAGATCATCGTGACCACCGCCACCAGGGCCAGCATCACCAGAATCCGGATCCATCCGGTGATGAGGACCGGCCAGGCCTCGGTGCTGTCCCTGAACCAGAAACTCCAGAAGCGTCCTACCGCCAGGTAGAACACTGCCACAAGGAAGTAGACGGGCAGCGAAAAGAGGAAGACCCGCAGGAGGGGAAGGAAGTACTCCCCACAGCCGCCGAAAAACACTTTCAGCGAGACCCTCTCTTGCCGGCTCTCCAGTACCGACAGCAGTCCCCCGGTCATGAAGACATTCAGCAGCAGGTAAAGGATGCCCCCAACCAGCAGTGAGACGAAGAGGATTCGAGGCAGGGCGGGAAACTGGTGGTAGAGCTCGGAGAGCCATGCCAGATCGAACCCACCCATCAGATGGTCGGCATAACGGCTGTGGGCCAGGCCGTTGCTGATCAGGGGGGCCGCCGGAAGGATCACAGCCAGCCCGAAGATCAGGTTGACGCCGTACAGGAGCAGGGCCATCGACTTGAGGCGACCGGCCTTCCTGATTCCCTCTCCAAATGCCTGGCGGACTCGCATCCTCGCCTCCCGGGACTTCTTCTCCCTCTCACTCCCCCCGAACTCAGACCGTCATCGCCAGATACTGAAGCAGATTCTGCAGGTCAAAGAGAAAGCGGGAGAGCCATTTGATCTCCGCTGCCCGGTGGGCCTCGAGGCGATAACTATTGTTGCGGAAGTTGACGTCGAAGAGGAGCTTGCGTTCAGGGTCGATGTCAACCGAGGTGATCCGGGAGGCTCCCTGGAATCGATACTTGACCCAGCGATAACGGCCGTCCCATGCCTTGTCCACCCGGCGGCCGTCGTCAAAGGTGATAACGATCTCCACCGGCATCACCATCTCGCCCAGGCGGCGGAGGACGACCTCCGAGCGGTAATCCGGGGACTTCTTCTTTTTGTCTTCCTTTCCGGCCTCCTCGCGGTTGACGGTGATCTTCTTCCCCTCCCGCTCGAAGACACCCTTGGCCGCTCTCACTTTCCGATTCGTGACCGTTGCGACGGCGTAGTCCATTTCATTGGCGCTGTAGACGGCCTGCTCGAAAAAAGGGCTCATATCGCGGCAGCTCACTTCGTTGACGACCTCGATGAAGTCCCGGGTCGTCGGGTGTCTGAAGCGCCAGCGCTGGTGATAGATTCGCATTACCCGGGCCATAATGTCTTCGCCCAGAAGGCGTTCCAGAGTTTCCAGGATGACGCCCGCCCGCATGTAGGAATTGATGCCGTAGCTGCTGCCGTTGAGATAATCCCAGGCGTTGCGGACGAGAGAGTCGAACTGGGCCCCATGGATGTAGACGAGGCGATTGAGAGCCGACTGGGTGAGGGTGGGAAGATGGAAGAACGTGTTCAGGGGCAAGCCGGCGATGCGGGCGGGCAGTTCCATGGGACCATAGACCAGGTCCATGACCTTGGCGCTCGAGTAGGTCGTGAACCCTTCATCCAACCACGATTCCTCGAACTCATTGGAGCCCACCAGCCCGTACCAGAACTGGTGCCCGAACTCGTGGATGATGACACCCTCGGGGCCAAAACCGCGCCGGTTGACGAGCAGGCTGGTCCCGGCGGTGATCAGGGTGGGATACTCCATCCCGCCCGCGCCACCGGCGCCGTAAGGGGGATCCACCAGAGTGATGGTCCGATAGGGGTAGGCGCCATACCAAAGCCCGAAACACTTGATCGCGTTGCTGAGGGCCCTGAAGTGCCGTTCCACCTGGGTGCCGTGTTCGGGCTGCATGAGGAGGATCATTCGCACATCGTGGAGGCGGACCTTTTCTTCGGGGAGCTGCAACCTCGCGGCCACCTCAGCCAGCTCCCGCGCGCTGACCTCCCTCTCCGCCCTGAATTCCCGCTCCACCCTCAGGAAGCGCGGAAAAGCGGTCCAGGCGAAGTCGTGCACGTCATCCTGCTCGTAGGTGTAGGTTGCGGTGGAGTCTTCGGAGTCGCTTGTGCTGCTGGTGAGAACGCCGGTGGCACCAACCACGAACCTGTCCGGGACCGTCAGTTCGACGCGGTAGCGCCCGTAGTCGGCATAAAACTCGCTGTTGGCGTGAAACTGGTGGCAGTTCCACTGCCCCCGGGTGGCGTAACGTTCCCCGGCCGCTTCCCAGACACCGATTTTGGGGAACCACTGGCCCACCATGAAGAAGTCGGCGTGATAGCCGGTGCGGGCGAAGACATGGGGCAGGCGAGTCTCGAACTCGATCTCCAGACGGAGGGTCCCGCCGGGAGCCACCGGCTCCTCCAGCGCCACCTTGATGACGGTCCGGTCCTCCTGGTTGTCGTCATCGGGATGGACAAACCGAATCTGGTCGGTGAGATCGCTCCCCCCCGCCAGCCGCAGGCTGTGGATATCGATCCACCCCCACTCGCCCTCGCGGAGGCGAAATCCCCGCAAGCTGCCTTCCGATTCCCGCAGGAAAGTGCTCTTTTCATTCTTGAAGGCGTTCATATAGAGGTGAAAGGCGAGTTCAGTGATGGTATCGCCGGAGTGGTTCCGCCAGGTCAGCGTTTCCCGGCCACTGACAGTTCGCGTCGCCGGCTCCAGGCGGGCTTGGATGTGGTAGCTGGCGATGGGTGGTGCCGAAGAAGCCGCCACGGGAGTGAAACAGCCTGCCCAGAAGAGTCCAGTTGCAAGAAAAAAAGGCCTGAGGCTCATGGGTAACCTCCATTGTGACGGCAAGACGCCGAACAGTGTAATGGGAAAGAGTCCCCGTCCACAATACCTCTCTCGAGCACTGAATTGGACTGGCCTCAAGGCAAGGGAACGGGCCAGCTCAAACTCCGTCACGCACGCGAAAACGGCGGCGCCGACGGTGCCCATCCGGCACCGGAATTCGAGGTGCCTGGTGCGGGCATCCCGTCGGCAGCATAATTCACCAAATCTTCCCAAAAGGGGGCGGAGATGAACGCCCCACTGTCCTTGAAGTCGGAGGCGAAGAATATGTCGCGTGTATCCGAACGACGGAAGCTCGAAGGTGTCGATTTCGTGGTGGACGAAGACGGGGAGAAGAAGGCGATCCTCATTGACCTGAAGAGCCCTGTGGGAGGAGTTCTACGACACGGCACTCGCGACGAAGCGTGGGCCCCGTCGGCGACCGTCAGTTGGAGCGCTATTCTACCATCAGGGAGAGACCGAAGGGTGACGCGCCATCGGGCCATCCCTGCCGCTCGAGCGGATAACACCCAGACGGTCAGCAGCGCGGGAGACGCGTCCGTTGGATCGCCGTGTTATCCCGGGCTTTCTCTCTTGCGGACTCGCAGCGCAGTCTGGGTCAGGACCGAGAACGCGCCAACCAACTCGTCCTGATACTGCCGCACTGCCTCCGTCACGATTCTCGCCTTTTCCCGTGTGGGAACGCCAGCAAGCCTCAAGAGAAGCACCCCGCCCGTCGCCTTGCCTGGCGAAACACGAGGTCGCCGAAGTCCTTGTCACCAGTGAGCAGGAGGGCGTTCTCTCCCGCCGCTTTCTGCAACACCTCATCGTCCTCGATCCCTCTCTTTTCTTCAGCCACGTACCACACGTCGTGGCCGGAATCTCTTAAGGCAGTCACGATCGAGGAGTCAACGTTCTCATCTGCGACACATTTCACGCGGCCGAGCCTTCAGTCGGGTGAAGTACGTCGCTTCGCAACACCCGTGCCGCGTAGCTGAGAGCTGCTTCGATGCCTGCCCGGGTGAGACGTGGATGCGCTTCCAGGAGTTGATCCACGGTTTCGCCCGCTCCTAGCCTCTCCAGGATGTGTTCGACCGTGATCCTCGTCCCCGCAACAACTGGCTTCCCGAGGAGGACGTTCGGGTTAGTCGTGATCAGTTGTTCCATCGGTGGTACCTCTGACTACAAGAGTCTACTGCCCTACTCTCAGACTCGCAAGCGCAGCGGACGTAGCTCAATCAGCGGCACTCCGGACTTTCCGGATAACGTGATCCGGTTGAGCTGCGGTGCCGCAGCGCCCGCCAGCTCCAGCCGTGGTTAGGCAGCCCCCCTCCGATGTGCCCGCCCTGTAGGTATCAACAACTTCCCAGATCCCCCCGCCACGCCTCCCGTGGCAAGGCCAAATGGTTGACCTCGAAGCGGATTCCCTGCACCAGCCTCCTTCCATGACCTGCAATAGCTTCACGAACTCGTCATGGTCACCAACACCTCCCGGTGTTGTCCCAACTACTGTGATGTGCGGTACATACGCTGTCTCCCCACGTACGGTTCCCCGTGCATCTGTATCAGCTTGGCTCACCAAGAGATCTCCCTCCTCAAATGGAGGACCCGAGGCGAAGAACCCGATCAAGCCTGCCTCGGGTGTTGCAGACCGCCTGGCTGAAACCCATCGTCTTATCTGGTTTCCCCATAAACACACATCGTCGAGGGGGCTTGGGACGCCTCGGCCCGCTCGAATCAGCACGCGGGCGGCAGTTTTGTGTTAAGGTGGCCATTCATTTTTCACGGGAGGACCCAGCTTCATGGCCAGACCAGGACCGCAAACCCAGGCTAAACGCCAGCGCGAGCAGGCAAAGAAGGAGAAACGCCGGGCCAAGGAAGAGAAAAAGGCTCTGAGAAAAACGCAGAAAGAAGCCACTGCTGAACGCGAGGCCGCAGAGCAGCCCGTGGCGGATCAACGGGAACCATAGCCGGCCCAGCCCAGTCCTCGAAGAAACCCGAACTCAACGTCCCTGGGGCGACCAATCGTCCGGCGCCGGATCGCGGTCCGTTGGCAACATCGACTGGGTTCTGAAACCGGGCAGTCCCAAGCTGACGACGCGCTTTTTCTCGGTTCAGATTGCGGGCTTGCAGCAAGTGGTCAGCCTGTTCGGACTCGTCCCTCCGCGAGTTCGCCTCGAGATTCGTGAAAGGAGGAAGACGGTGTCTGTTCGGGTGAGCGCTTCCTACGGTTTTGAGGACGCTACCGGCGAGGTCCAACTGAAAGTCGTAAAAGACGATTCTCGAACCCTGAACCCTGGAGCCCAATAGCGTGACGCTCATGTTGACGGAAGAGATGACTCGAGCAACGGTTCGGATCGTCCTTCTCGATGCCTCCTCGGGCGTGGAACTTGAAACCCTTGATGGGATCGAGGTGGCCATCACTGAACCCGAACGTGAGTGAGTGGCCATCCGGATTGGCCGGGCGCTGACGCTTCGGTTCAGTTTGCAGACCCGAAACGACGAAACCAATGGGCAGACTAGCCCTTGTTAGGCCGGCTTTAGATGAGCGACGGGAACAGCCTCTGTCCCGTCGGGCCTCCTCTTTCCTGTCGCAAGCTCATGCACAGTGTGCAGTATGCCCGCGCCATAATACCTGTTCCCGCACTGGTCGCAGACACCGATTGTCACATCTTCCAAGATAATGAACCCGTTCTTGTGTTTGAACGATTCCCGCTCGACGGTCCGCGGCTGCACTGTGCCTTCGCAATATTCACATCGATAGCCGTACATAGTCTTTACCCCTCAGACTGCTGTCATTTCATAAACGGTGATGATCAGGTACCGGTCACTGGCGGCAAAGCGGCCTACCACGCCGACCTGGGTCGTACCATCGGTAGCCATTCCCTCGATCACGTACTTACTCCCTCTCGGGTCATCCCTCTCCATTCGCGCAACGCGACCGGTGGGGACAGCATGCTCAATGTCGACGATCTGCAGACTGTCCTCGGCCATCTCCTCCGCCGCATGCGCAGTCATGTCGTATTGCCGCAACCTGATCTTTTCCCTGATCCGTTCGATCCGTGATCGCGACATGCACTCAGTTTACCGGCAAACGCTCGGATGGAAAATGCTTTAGTGGCTCTCATTGCGTAAATCCGTTCCCCTCCTCTCGACGGCCCTCTTCGTAGCTGGCGGCGTTGCTCCTCCTCGAAATATGGGGAATATGACTTCGTCGGAGCGCCTTGCCAGCGGGCTTAAGAATTGCTCGCCGATAGAGGGAAAGGACTTCCGCAACAAACCACTGGGCAGACGACTCATGTCGCAACGCTTATCCGTTGGACCCCGACAAAGTCGAGTGCCTCCGGAGTTTCCTCAACGACTTCCACGCAAAGCTCAATGGCTTCTTTAACGCGAATCATTAGCTCGTCGAGAGATTTGGCCTGAGTGTGACAGCCATGAAGCGCTGGCACCGAGGCAATGTAGTAGCCGTCCGCGTCGCGCTCAAGGATGACGTCAAATTCTCGGGTCATACCTAGATTCTACCATCTTTCCGTCAATCACCCGGAGCACTCTAACGGTCGGCCGACCAGCGGCTGCGCTTGGGGGAAGGCGCTTCTCCGCGGGTGTCCGACATCGACAGTGTCCGAATGCTCCTTCACGTCCAGCTCGCCAGAGGCGACAAAGATCGTTACGTCCCTCTGCCGGCACGCGCTCTGGATTTGTTGCGCAAGTTGTAGCGAGCAACCTCATACCGCCGAGAAGGAGGCACACGAAGAGACAACGAAAACGGAGCCGGGAACGTCAGCGACCGGAGGGCAACGACGAGTGTGAGCCCTGATACCCCTCCCTCACGGTCGGGACTCCGTTACTCGGTAGTGCACATTGTTGCCAGGCGCACAAGTTGATCGTTTTGTGAACTTCTGCGCGGCCTAGCCGCACTAGAAAACCCATCGCAACCCCGGATGGATCTTTCCCGAGCACCCCGTCGGCCCCTTGATTACCTGACAAAAAGGGAAGTCGATACCGTTTTAGAGGACGTGAATCCTTCTAATGATCTCAGTCGAAATGAGTTATGGTGACTGAGAACATAAGCTAAGATACGCCTACGCCACAATGCTGCACGAGCGGGGCGAGGACATCAGGGTCATCTCGAAACTGCTCGGTCACGCCAACCCGACCGTTACGCAGAATATCTATGTGCATTGGAAAGATGACCGGGTATTGGCGGCCGCAAGGCGGTTCTCAATCGGGAAAGTGCGAAAAAAGTGCAAACCGTTGGAACCGGCCCGGTAAGATTCTTCCGGAGTGGCTACAACCCATTGAAAAACCAAGTGCCGGGGGACGGAATCGAACCGCCGACACGAGGATTTTCAGTCCTCTGCTCTACCGACTGAGCTACCCCGGCAATCGGAAACCCGTATTTTAACAGAAACCCCTTCGGGTACAAGACCGAGTTTTGAGGGATTGCGCCCGGGCGCCCATTTTTGGTCCAATGGCTTGCAGGCGGGGGGTTTTTCGCACCCAGTCGGACAGAGCTTTCCGGACTGGCAATGGGGGACAGCGGTCCCATTCCCCCGACAATCGCATGAGAGAGGGGAACGAACCCATGAAGAAATCCTTTCATCCCAGTCAGGGCCCGCCGGCGGTAGGTCCTTACTCCCCCTCCGTCCAGGCCAATGGATGGGTCTTTGTCTCCGGCCAGATCCCGATGAAGCCGAACGGAGAGATTTTGCGAGGCGCCATTGAAGACCAGGTCCGTCAGGTCCTCGAGAACGTCAGCGCCGTCCTGGAGTCGGCGGGGTCGTCACTGGAAAAGGTCGTCAAAGTATGCATCTATTTGGATGACATTGGCCACTTTCAGGCTATGAACGAAGTCTATGCCGCCTATTTCGGGGATTCGAGACCGGCCAGAAGCACGGTGGAAGTCGCCCGCCTGCCCAAGGACGTGGGTGTGGAAATCGACGTCATCGCCCTGGCCTAGCGAGCGACCTCATACCAGCGAGAAGGAGTGCGGGGAGGCGACGAAAACGGAGCCTGGAGCGTCAGCGACCGCAAGTGAGACGGGACTTTCGTAGCGCAGGCATCGTTGCCTGCATCTTACTGCATTGCAGGCTGGA
>JBHHYX010000122.1:0-12830 GCA_046757765.1 Acidobacteriota bacterium
TTGCCCATGATAGCTATAAACATATCACTCCTAACGGAGTTGAGCTGCCCGGGTTAGCTTACTATGCACTCCCACCGGCTGATCACTCCTTTTACTACACGGTCGGGGCTGCGTTACTCGGTAGCGTACATTGTTGCCAGGCGCACAAGTTGATCGTTTTGTGCACCTCTTCTCGAACTAGGAATTTCCTAGTATCCTCCCATGGGAGGATGGGCTGCCGGAGCCGCCTTCTGCTTTTTCTCCTCCGGGCTCTCCGTGACGAGGGCTTCGGTGGTCAGGAGCAAGCTGGCGATGGAAGCTCCGTTTCGCAGAGCGGTGCAAGTCACCATGGTGGGATCAATCACCCCCGCCTGGACCAGGTCTTCAAAGGTTTCCGTGCGAGCGTTGAAGCCAAAATTGGGGTCCTCACTCCCGGCCACTCGGGCCACCACCAGAACGCCCTCCTGCCCGGCGTTCTCAGCAATTTGTCGCAGCGGCTCCTCCAGCGTGCGGCGAACGATATCGACTCCGACTCGCTCATCCTCGTTTGCAGGCTTGAGGTCGGCCAGAGCCGAAGCGGCTCTCACAAAAGCCACACCTCCTCCGGTGACAATTCCTTCTTCCACCGCCGCCCTGGTCGCGTTCATGGCGTCTTCCACGCGGGCTTTCTTTTCCTTGAGTTCACTCTCCGTAGCCGCCCCGACCTTGACCACCGCCACACCGCCGACCAGCTTGGCCAGACGCTCCTGCAGTTTCTCGCGGTCGTAGTCGGAAGTGGTTTCTTCGATCTGGGTACGGAGCTGTTTGACGCGCCCGGCGATGTTTTGTTGTGGCCCCGCACCCTCCACAATAGTGGTATTATCCTTATCGACAGTGATCCTTTTGGCCTGTCCCAGGTCCTCGAGACGAACATTTTCCAACTTGATCCCCAGATCCTCGGAGATCAGCTTTCCGATGGTCAAAATGGCGATGTCCTCCAGCATGGCCTTGCGCCGGTCGCCGAAGCCGGGGGCCTTGACGGCACAGGCGTGGAGGGTTCCTCTCAACTTGTTCACCACCAGCGCAGCCAGCGCTTCTCCCTCCACATCCTCGGCCACGACCAGAAAAGGGCGGCCCACTTTGGCCGTTTGTTCCAACAGCGGAAGCAAGTCTTTCATTGAGGAAATCTTCTTCTCGTGAAGGAGGAGGTAGGCGTCCTCGAGGACGCACTCCATCCGCTCTGAATCTGTGACGAAGTAGGGAGAAAGATAGCCGCGGTCAAACTGCATCCCCTCCACCACATCCAGGGAGGTGTCGATCGACTTGGCTTCCTCCACCGTGATCACCCCGTCCTTGCCCACCTTTTTCATGGCTTCGGCAATGATGTTGCCGATGGCGGAGTCATTGTTGGCCGACACCGTCCCCACATGGGCAATCATGTCGCTTCCGACCGGCTTGGAAAGCTTGTGGATTTCGTCGATCACCCGTTCCACCGCTTTGTCGATGCCCCGCTTCAGAGCCATTGGGTTGGCCCCGGCGGCGACATTCTTCATTCCCTCACGCACAATCGCCTGAGCCAGCACAGTAGCGGTGGTGGTGCCGTCACCGGCGACGTCACTCGTTTTACTGGCCACCTCGCGAATCATGGAAGCGCCCACCCTTTCCAATCCTTGCAGCTCAATCTCCTTGGCCACCGTCACCCCGTCCTTGGTGATGACCGGCGATCCCCATTTCTTATCCAAAACCACGTTGCGGCCCCTCGGGCCGAGCGTGACCTTGACGGCGTCCGCCAGCTGGTTGACACCGTCAATGAGTGCATGACGGGCGTCTTCCCCCTGAGTAATGTCCTTACTTGCCATATTCTTCTTCTCCTTCTCTTTCTCTTTCTCTCGGAACCTCGAGCAAATGGAACCTGGCGATTCCTGGCTTCGACAGGTGCCGGATCGAAGGCACAGAGGGTTTTTCTTCACCCTACTCGCGGGGATGCCTCCGGCTTTCCCCATCCGAACCGCCTCGACATCCAGAGACTACCCGTGTGCAAACCTCCTTCAGCCCCAATGTAAAAGCGTCCTTCTTTTCTGAATGATACACCCAAACTGACCTACTCTTCCACCGTCACATATCAGCCGGGGGCCTTCGCCCCTTCCCGTTTCGATTCTCGAAGTGGTCTCCTGGCGGGCTCTTTCGGAACGGGAGTCTCGGCTCCTCGCGGCCAAATCGGCTCAGCAACTGAAGTACTTCAAGAGTCTCGGCTCACCTGTTACCCTGAATGAGAATCGCTGCCGCCCCTGCCGGGGCTGTCTCCGATGGGGTCTCGGACCTGGGGCTCACGCCCCAGGGCTGTACGCCGTCGCCCCTGCCGGGGCTCAGATCACACGGGGCTGTTTGAGAAGACGAGGGTGGGGAGTAGGAGTGCGACCGTCCTCCTTGTGAAGGGAAGGAACAGAGGAGAGAGAACGTGCATACTGGAAGCGTAGAGGTCACAGTGGACGAGGGTGTCGCGTCCCTGGAGTTTCACCATCCCAAGAAGAATTCCCTTCCCGGGCACTTGCTGCGAGGGCTGGCCTTGGAGGTCGACAGGCTGGGCCGCGAGGATCGGGCGCGGGTCCTCGTCCTGAGAAGCCGGGGGGAGGGCCCCTTCTGCGCCGGTGCTTCCTTTTCCGAGTTAGCCTCCATCACCAACCCGCAAGAGGGGAAGGCTTTCTTCATGGGGTTTGCCCGGCTTATTCTGGCCATGAAGCGCTGCCCCAAGTTTGTTATTGCCCGGGTTCAGGGCAAGGCCGTGGGAGGGGGTGTTGGCCTGGTGGCGGCGGCAGACTACGCACTGGCCCTGGAGAGTGCGGCAGTCAAGCTGAGTGAGCTGGCTTTGGGTATCGGTCCCTTTGTGGTGGGTCCTTGCCTGGAGAGAAAGCTCGGCGCTGCCGCCTTTGCCGCTCTGGCCATCGACACGCAATGGCGGGATGGCGCCTGGGCCAGGCAACATGGTCTCTATGATCAGACCTTCCGGAATCTGACCGAGCTGGACGCCGCCTTGAAGGCGCTGGTTGAGAAGCTCTCCAAAGGAAGCCCCAGGGCCATGGCCCAGCTCAAGTCGGTTTTCTGGGAAGGGACCGATCACTGGGAACATCTCCTGGAGGAGCGGGCAGCCCGCAGCGGGCGCCTGGTGGTGACGGATTTCGCCCGCGACCTGATCGCCGCCGTGGCCGGAGGTACCCGCAAGAGATCCTGAGCGAGTTCCCATCCCACAAGGCTGAGTGAGCTAGAACACGCCAGCTTGGCGGTTGGGATGGGAACTCGAGGTCCCAAGGCTCCAAGCTGCCAAATCCCAAGGCTGCGAGGTGGCCACGTCCCAAGAAGAATAACGATAGCGGGGCTCAAATCTCGACGCGTCTCACATTTGAGACCTGGCACTGGCAATCGAGTTTGGGGATTGATGCCTGGAATCTGGAAATTCCAGTGCCTATCCCAATCTGATAACCTTATTTGTGGCACCCACTTGAAGTTGGATGGGGACTGACTGGTTCCCATCCCGGAAAGAGTCAGTCGGTGGAGAAAAGGAAGTTACCAGATGGGTATGGGAACTTGAATTCCCGATTACCCATTCACAAAGTAAGTTGTACACACGCCATCTCAAATGTAAGAGCTATTGAGGTTTGGGCCTGGGTCCGTGGGGCTTCGTTTGGGATTTGGGGCCTTGGAGTCTTGGCATTTCTTAGTTCCCGTCCCAAAATCCAGGCTACTATTTCGCAACTGTTTGTGAGTTTTGGGATGGGAAGCCAGCTATGGAAAGCCTGATTCAAGGGCGTGACATCGATTCTCACTTCGACTGGCGCCGGGTGAGCCGCCTGGTTCTCGTCTCCAGGACCATCGATTCTCTGGAGGAGACCCGCCTTCTGCCGGAAAAGAAAGTGTCGTACCAGTTCTCCTCGCGCGGGCATGACCTGGTACAGATCCTCCTGGGGTCAATGCTGACCGGGCCTCATGATGCGGTCGGCGCCTACTATCGATCCCGCCCGCTCCTCTTGAGTCTAGGACTGGAGGTGGAAGACGCCCTGGCAGGTCCACTGGCCAAGTCGGGAGGATACAGCGACGGGCGCGACATCGGTGTGGTCTGCAATCTGGCCCGGACCGAAGGTCCGACCGTGCTTCCCATGGCCGGCGACGTCGGTTCCCAGTTCACTCCAGCGGCGGGATGGGCTCAGGCCATCCTCTACCACGCCCGGGTACTGCAAGAGGAGTCGTATCGAAACTGCATCGCCGTGGCCCTGGGTGGGGAGGGTTCGGTGGCGACCAACGGCTTCTGGTCGGCTCTGACCATGGCCACCACGCTACGGCTGCCCCTGCTCTTTTTCATTGAAGACAATGGGTTCGGGATCTCGGTGCCGGCGGCTTTGCAGACTCCCGGCGGCGACATCGCGGCCAATCTGGCCGCTTTTCGGCACCTCCACGTCCTGTCCGGCGATGGCTCCGATCCGGTGGACAGTGGGGAGAAAATCAAAGACGCAGTGGATTTTGTTCGTGGCGGGCAAGGAGCGGCTCTGCTCCGCCTCCAGGTCCCCCGGCTGGCGGGACACTCGGGACAGGACAACCAAGCCTACAAGAGTCGGACCCTCATCGAAGAAGAACGCGCCCGCGACCCGCTGGGCCGGCTGCGCCATTACCTGGTACCGGCTGAGATTTCCGAGCAGGGCTGGGAGGAACTCGAGCTGCGGGCCAAGGAGGAGGTGGAAAAAGCCCTCCAGAGGGCATTGAAGCGACCTGAACCGGACGTCTCGACGGTGAGGCGATATGTTTTCTCGGAGAGGCGGGAGGACGGCTCTCCCGAGCTGCAAAGAATGGGGGGCCTCGCCCCGCAGGGGCATCACTTTCCGGACGGCTCCGACACTCCTGAACCGGAACCCAGTCGGATCAACATGCTGACGGCCATTCGAAGAACGCTGCAAGCGGAGCTGCAAACGAACGGGAAGCTTCTCGTTTTCGGAGAAGATGTCGGCCCGAAAGGAGGCGTTCACGCCGCCACTCTGGGCCTGGCTGAGGAGTTCGGAAAGGACCGCGTTTTCGACACCAGTCTCTCTGAGGAAGGCATAGTGGGGCGAGCCGTGGGTATGGCTCTGGCTGGCCTCCTGCCAGTGGCCGAGATCCAGTTTCGGAAATACGCCGACCCCGCCACCGAACAGCTGAATAACTGCGGAACCATTCGCTGGCGGACGGCCAATCACTTCGCGGCGCCCCTGGTGATCCGCATGCCGGGCGGCTTCTCCAAGTGCGGTGATCCCTGGCACAGCGTCTGCGGAGAGGTGGAATGGGTCCACGCCATCGGCTGGAGGGTGGCCTTTCCTTCCAACGCGGAAGATGCGACCGGCCTACTGAGAGAGGCCATGAGAGGTAATGACCCGACCCTCTTTTTTGAACACCGCGCCCTGCTCGACGCCGCCTGGGCGCGACGCCCCTACCCCGGCGACCGCTATCTTCTCCCCTTCGGTCGGGCCAAAGTGACCCAAGGCGGTGAGGAATTGACGGTCGTCACCTGGGGGGCGATGGTGGAACGATGTGAACTCGCCCGCCGAGAGCTTGGCGCTTCCATCGAAATCATCGATTTGCGAACACTCGTCCCCTGGGATCGATCCACGGTGGTCGAATCGGTGGCCAGGACAAAGCGCTGTCTGATTGTCCACGAAGATGCCCTCACAGCCGGCTTCGGCGCCGAAATCAGCGCCGTTCTGGTGAAGGAGGCGTTCTTCCACCTGGACGCGCCCATCGAGCGGTTGGCCGTGCCCGACGTCCCCATCCCCTACAACATCGGGTTGATGGCAGGGGTGGTTCCGGGTGTTTCGACCATCGCGCAAAAAATGACGGAAATACTCGAATTCTAGGAAGGCTTCATGGGTGATTTTGTAGAGATCACGGCGCCAACGGCCGAACAGGAGGGGAGCGAATCCGTCCTCTCCAGGTGGCTCAAGAAAGAGGGGGATCCGGTCCACCTGCACGAGCCGTTGCTGGAGATCAATACGGACAAGGTGGTGATCGAGATTCCGGCTCCCGCCGACGGCATTCTGTGCCGCATAGTGAAGCGCGAAAATGAAACCTTGGGACCCGGTGAAGTCCTGGGTCGAATTGCGCCGGCCGGCGACCTCGTCGCCGCCCCGGGAGAGCCACCCTGCCGGGTCCCGGAGAAGGGAGGCGTGGAGGAAAAAGCTGAAAGTCCCGGTCTGAGTCCCGCCGTGCGCCGTTTGCTCAAGGAGCATGGACTGGACGCTTCCAGTATCCAGGGAAGTGGCCGGGGGGGACGAATCACCCGCCAGGACGTGCTCGCCTGCCTGCCCCAACGCGAGACCGTCCCCAAAGCGGCCGGCGCCGCCACGATTGCCTCCAACCGGGAAACGGCCACTCGTCCCGGCCGGCGAGTCCCGCACACCCCCATGCGCAAGAGCATCGCCGGACACATGGTCAGCAGCCTTCTGCGCACGGCACCGCACGTGACAGCGGTTTTCGAGGCCGACTGCTCGGCCCTGCTGAGTCATCGAGCCCGCCACAAAGAGGCGTTCCGCTCCAAAGGCGTCAAGCTGACCTACACGTCCTACCTGGTGGCGGCCTCGGTGAGGGCCCTGGGGGCGATTCCAGAAGTGAACTCGCGCTGGCACCCGGAGGCTCTGGAGATCTTCCAAGACTGCAATATTGGAGTCGCCACCGCCCTGGGCAGGAGTGGTCTCATCGTACCCGTGATTCATCGAGCCCAGAATCTGAGTCTGTTCGACCTGGCGACCCGACTGCAGGACTTGACCCGGCGGGCCCGAGGCGGCAAGTTGAGGTCGGATGAAATTGAAAACGGCACCTTCACCATCACCAACCATGGCATGACCGGCAGCCTGATCGCCACACCCATCATCCACCAGCCCCAATCGGCAATTCTGGGTTTCGGGCGGATCGCAAAACGACTGATCGTGGCTGAAGAGTCGGGGCGAGAGACGATGCAGATCCGACCGATGGCCTACGTCACCCTCACCATCGACCACCGGGCACTCGACGGCTACACTGCCAATCTCTTTCTCTCCGAGTTCGTGACGGCGCTGGCGGCCTTTTGAATCGAAGCCCAGGGATCGGAAGTCAAGATTCCCAAGTCCCATCTACCAATCCGCAAACTGAATTGGAGTCCCTACTCACGACGACAGCCTGTGAGAAATTCGGGGTATCGCCGTAGAGAACCGCTCAATCCAGGTTCAACCCAAACACGGCCGCGCCAAGCCGGACAAAAAACGAGAATCGCTGTCGCCCCCGCCGGGGCGGGTTGCCGGCGCTAACCCGAATTTCTCACACTCGATCGTAGCGAGGCGGTGGAGATGCGCGTGGATACAAGGCGTCGCGACCGAGGGCCCCGCAGTCGCACTGAACAGTACGTCGAGGAGCCCGACGAAGCGCAACGCAGTAGACGCGGGCATATCCGTCGCCGTAGTAGATTGGGGGTGAGAAATGCGGGCTAACACCGTCTCCGGGCGAGCGGTGGGCGTGAGCCCGCCGTTTCCCCCGACTGAGCGCGGCCTCGGCTGCCTCATGAGAGGTTCGGGTCAACCCGCTCGACTCGGTTCGACCGGCTCCTTCTTATGGTGGGAGTGGAAGAGGCGGAGCCGGCTTTCCAACTCCGGAAAAACAGATTCGGGGACTTGGGACACACAGGCGCGAATCCCTTCCAGGCGGCGACTTCCGGTGTTGGCCAGAGAAATGGCGCTGATCCCATAATAGAGCAGTTCCTCTACCAGTTTCTCACCCGAGAAGCCGGGATAGGCCGCGGTGAAGTAAAATCCATCCGCCAACGGTTCCCTTTCGTCCCGGTCGTAAACCAGATAAAATCCGTTTGCGAGAAAGATCTGCTTCATCCTTCTGGCTCGCTCGGCATAGATCCGAGTCTGGTCCAGGAAATTGTAACGACCGTCAGCAGCTGCCCTGAGCGCCGCCGCCAAGCCATGTTGGGCGGAAGAAGCCACTCCGGCGGAGACCGCATAGGCCGAGCCGTAGATAAGGGCGTGGCCGAATCGCTCGCTCCCAAAGAAACGCAGCAGCTCCCTGAAACGGGCGTGGAAGAGAGGTTCGGAAACGGCCACAAACCCGATTCTCTGCCCGGCGTAGCTGAAAATCTTCGAAGCCGAGACCAGCAGGACATAGTGGTCAGTGTAACGGCCCACGGTAGGAACAAAGGGAGCCTTGCCGGGAACCGAGAGATCCTTTCTGAAGTCCATCCCCAGGTAGGCCAGGTCCTCGATCACCACAACACCGTAGCGGGTACAGAGTTCTCCGATGGTCTCCAACTCTCTTTCGCTGAAGCAGATCCAGGTAGGGTTGTTGGGGTTGGAGTAGAGAATGGCGGAGATTTCGCCTCGCCGCAGAATGGATTCCAGCTTTTGGCCCAGCTTCTCTCCCCGGTACTCATACACATCGAAGCTGATCTGCTCCAGCCCAAGTGCCTTCAGCTGCAGCTTGTGGACTGGAAAACCAGGATCGAGGAAAAGCGTGGTCTTCCTCTCCTTGAACATTCGAGCCGTCACCATGAAGGTGATAAAGCTTCCACTGGTGGAACCTGTGGAGGGGATGCAACAGGAAGGCGGCACGTCCAGATCCAAAAAAGCCTTGAGGAAACGAGCCGCTTCAACTTTGAGTTCGGGAAGCCCGTGAATGTTGGGGTAGCGAGCAGCGCAGCCGCTACTCAGCGCCTTCACCTCGGCCTCGATCCCGTGGCTGCAGGGGGACAGGCCCGGTATGCCCATCTCCATGCGAATAAAGCGGGTACGGGACGCACTTTCGATGGCGTCAACGAGTGCTCCCACTTCCCGGATGGAGGCGCATCCAGGCCTCTCCAGATTCAGTTGCTCGATCTTGGCCCGGACGACTCGGGCGTCAATCGGCGTTTCACTCAGGTTGGACTTTTCTAAATCAGTGACTCTAGGAGGCATTTCTCACACTCAACTCAATAGCGCGCTCGGAATCGGCGGCATCACCCCACGGCAGAGGCTACGCGACGGCGGCGGTGAGCCCGCCGCATCCTGCTCACTACGATAGCACAAGAGACCGCTCGACCTCGACTGGCAAGCCTATCCCGGACTATTCACCAGCTTTCTGCTGCGGCGCCGTTATCATCCACGCTGACTGCGTTGCCCACCCTGGGACCTGAAGCTTCAACCGCCTTGTCATCGCCTCCCGCTATAATGGCTTCTGTGGTGAGAGTGCGCGTGCTTCCGGACATCCTGGCTCACAAGATCGCGGCCGGAGAGATTGTGGAGCGGCCCGCTTCGGTGGTGAAGGAACTGCTGGAGAATGCTCTCGACGCTCAGTCAACCCAGGTGACAATCGAGGTCGAGGCGGGAGGTAAGCGCTTGATTGGAGTGCGCGACAACGGAATCGGGATGAGCGCGGAAGATGCCAAACTCGCTTTCCAGCACCATGCCACCAGCAAGATCAAGAGCTTTGAGGACCTCTCCAGGATCAAGACGCTCGGGTTTCGGGGCGAAGCCCTTCCGTCCATTGCCTCGGTTTCCCGCCTGCGGCTGAGGACGGTCGACGGGGAAGCAGTGGGCGACGGCCGACCTGTGGGGACGGAAATCCGTTTCGAGGCAGGAAAACTGCTGGCCGTTTGCGAGCAGTCGTGGCCGCGGGGAACTGAAGTCACGGTTGAGGAACTCTTCTTCAATGTCCCGGCAAGGCGGAAATTCCTGCGCGCGGTGAGTACCGAGATGAGCCACATCAGCCGGCAGGTGACGCATTATGCGCTGGCCTACCCGGAGGTGGAGTTTCGGCTCATCCACCAGCAGCGTCCACTGCTGGAGGCCACCGCTGCTCCCACGCTGGAAGATCGCATCTATCAGATCCTGGGTGAGTCCTTTCTCGAGAATCTGGTTCCCGTGCGATACGAGGCGGACGGGGTGCGGCTCGAGGGCTTCACTTCCCTGCCCCATGAGCAGCGGAACAGCTCCAAATCGCAGTTTTTTTTCGTCAATCGCCGGGTGGTGCGGGACCGGGTGCTCCAGCACGCCGTCCGCTTGGCTTATCGGGACCTGATTCCTTCATCGGGCCACCCGGTGGTGGTCCTCTTTGTCGAAATCGATCCCCTGGAAGTGGATGTCAACGTTCATCCCGGGAAAATTGAGGTTCGCTTTCGCCAGTCCAATCGGGTCCACCATGCCGTCTACCATGCCATTGAAGAAGCCCTGGCCCGCCAGAAAGTCGACTTAGCCAGCCTGGCCCGGGATCTTCCCCTCTCCAGCCTCCAGGTGAACGAAGGCCCAGCCGGCCCCGCCGGAGTGGCGCGAAGCGTAGAACGGTTCTTCCAGCGCCGCCCCGACAGCTCCTTTGGCTTTCCCGAGTTTCGACACTCGTCCCACTCCGGGTTGCCCCCTGCCCCGGCAGCGGAACCCGGAACCCGCTTCGGGCCGAATGGCAAGTTACCGGCCGATCCACAATGTTGCCAGATCCCGGAAACAGCCTATCTGAGCGCCGTCCCCGTGGTGTTGGGTCAGTTTGTGGAAAGCTTCATCGTGGCGGCCGACCGGGAGGGTGTCATGCTGGTGGATCAGCACGTAGCCCACGAGCGGATTCTGTACGACCAGTCCCTCCGGGACATGACCTGCAGCCAAGGCTCCGCCACCCAGCGCCTTCTCGTTCCAGTGACCCTGGAACTGACCGCCCAGCAAAAAGCCGTCGTGGCGGAGATTCTCGAACATCTCAATTCCAATGGCTTCGAAGTGGAATGGTTTGGAGAGCGAACGCTGCTGGTCAAGGGAGTGCCCAGCCTGGCCGCCGCCTGCGGCGAAGTGGCCCAGCTCATCGGTGAGATCGTGGATGGCGCGGACTCCTCTCCCGCCCCCGGCCGCGAAAACGGAGCAGAGATCAGACGTCTGCGGGAAAGGATCGCCATCGGCCTCTCCTGCCGCGCTGCCATCAAAATCAACACACCCCTCTCCCATGAAAAGATGCAGTGGTTCATCGATGAGTTGTTTCGCTCCGCAAACCCCTACACCTGCCCTCATGGCCGCCCCATCGTGCTGCGCCTCAACATCGAAGACGTATTGCGGGGCTTCAAACGGATCTGAGACCACAGCCCACCGGACTGGCCCTCCCCACTCTCTATCCCCGATTTCTTCACGCCCGTCGTAGCGAAGAGCCGCAAGCGCCGCGCTGACAAGGTGTTACGACCGACGCCCCAGCAGTTGTAGTCTTGCGGCACGTCGAGGAGGCAGAGGGCGGGCAACGCAGTCAGCGCGGATGATTCCGGTTCCGCAGTAGACTGGCTGTGAGAAATGCGGGCGATCTGAGTACCCCGATCCATAAACACGGCAGCGTTTGTTGCCGGCCGAGTCAATTCCCGGGGTGGTACTCGCGCTCGATATGCCCCTCCAGCTGAGAGCGATAGAAGTTAGACCTCCCTCAGGTCACCGGTGGCGTAGCGTTGCGCTTGGTCACTGAAGTGGGGCGAGGATGGATCGCCGCTCTCCCCGGAGTCGAGGGTGAAATCCTTCTTCTTCTCCAGCACCCGGATGGCGTGGAGGCCCCACGACTCTCCAGTCGCGACCGGTTGAGGCCGCGCCAAAGAGACGCTGACTTCGGGTTCAGGAGAATTGAAAAGCGCGGATGGGAGCCGCAACGACTTGGTCACCCGTCTTCACACCATTCATACTCCCCCCCACATGGCACTTGTGAAACTCCAGGTTGGCGCCTTGGGCAATATGTCCGGACAAACTTTCCCGACCCCCGTTGAGCGGAAGATGAAGCGTGGCATAGAATTCTTCAGCCGCCAGGCTGGTCCGGTCGTCCCGGCTGCGGGAGCGAAAATAGGTCACCGGGCTGATATGGTAAATCCTCTCGCTGGGAGCTTGAGTCTCTCCTCCGCCCGGTTTGCGCAGAAAACTCCACACCCTGAACTTGGTGGGGTGACAAGTGTAGACAACTTTGGACAGGTAAGTGCGCCTCCGATAGGTTTGTTCGATCTCTTCGGTTTCAATTGTGATCACGCCGACATCGTCAGGAATCGGGAGCGGCTCTCCAATCGATCGCCGACGTTGACCCCGCCTGGCCACCCAGGCGACCGCAGCTACCGCCAGACCGCCCAAACCGGAGAACAGAAACTTCTTCCACTTCAAGGATCTACAACTCCATGAGCTGAATGTTGTCGGCGACATGCAGGCTGGCGGCAGTCTTCATTTTGACGTCATCAGTCGCTATCCCGGGACAGACCTCCTTGAGGACCAGACCGACGCCCGTGATTTCAATCACACCCAACTCGGTAATGACCAGACCGACGCACTTGGGGCGCGAAACGCGGTACCGGCAATTCCGAACCAGCTTGGGTTCACCCCTTTCGTTGGTATGAAGCGTAGCCACGATCCATCGTCTGGCCTCCAGTTGCGGTCCGGATACCCCGTTGGAGAGGACCAAATCCCCCTGCGCCGAGACCTCCCGAGCTTCCACCACAGCGACATCGACGGCGCCTCCGTTGCTGTCAAGACACACGAGGCTGGGAAGATGGGGTCTGACCAGTTGGGGAATCCCCTCACCCAAAGCCACGCGGGGAGTCTCACGCAGCTCCCTGAGCACGCGGCGAACGATGATCTCTTCAAAACTGTAGCCCATCGGCGTTTCTACTCTTGAACCCGACTATCCCCCATTTCCATCTGGACACGGCTCCAAAAACTCCTCACCTTTCCCCTTCCCACCCCATCCTGAACGGTGCCCGTCTCCAGTGACTGATTCCCTGTCTGGTCCATCGGCAGACTCGGGAAAAACTATTAATTTACATCAGCCCTCCTTCTCGGCGCAACTTTCAGGCGATTCCGGGGTGCTCATTCCTTACTGAGGGCGTGGCGCCCGACCCTCGACTGCAAGTCGAGGGG
>JBHHYX010000123.1:0-12759 GCA_046757765.1 Acidobacteriota bacterium
CTCAAGATCGATCATGCTCTATCCTACGCAGACGCCTTCGCCGCCGTCCCTGCCCAGTCCCTGAATGCAACCCTTCTCACCGGCGACCCGGAGCTGCTTGAACTGGACTCTTTTCTAAAGCTGGCAAGGCTGGAGCGAGATTGACATCGGACTCGGGCGCCGCGGTCAGCGAGGACAAGGTCACGGCTCGAATTCGCCGGAGCCGGACCGACCGGAGAGGAGACCCCGCCCTCCTTCTAGGGAAGAAGAGACTGGGCGAGATGCTGCCACGGCGTGCCTTCAAGCTTGCTCAAGAGGCGTCGGTCGGCCGTCACGACACTGGTCGTCTCTTGCTCGGCCAGAGTGAGGTAGAGGCAATCATAGACAGGATGGTCGAGTTCGTTGGCAAGGGCGATGGCGCGACTCGCGAGCCGAGGAGTGGCCACCAGAGCTGAGAAGGCCGACGGCACGGCGGCAGCGATGCGGGCGGCGTGCTGTTTGGTGATCTCTCCCGCCCGAACCAGCTTCCAGGCAGAGTTGCAGACCTCCGCGACGACCAGATCCGGAGCGACGAGCACATCCTCCCCCTCGAGTATGGAGACGGCTGCGTCGGAGCCGGATGCCCTCACGTACCAACGAAGCGCCACACTGGCGTCCACCACCCGCATCACCGGTCGCGATCCTCTCGGACGAGATCCTCCAGGTTCATCCGAATCCGCTCTCCCCCCAGTGCTCGAATAGCTGCGGCAGTCTCGCACACTTCGGCTCGTGTCGGCCGTGCAGCATCAGCCAGTAGCAGCCGCAACTCTTGCTCCAGGGAGCGACCGTGAGCAGCAGCGCGCGCTTTCAGGGCGTCGACCGTCGGCTCATCGAGATTGCGGACAATGAGTTGTGCCATGGCTAAATGATATCAGATATGCTAGCAATCGTCGAATCGTGTGGCAGGAAAGGTTCCTTACCAAGACAAATGTTGTCCACATAACAAAGAATCGTATCTGGAGCCACCGAGAATGGCGTCGGCTCAATCCTACCGGGGAGCCTTCATTACAGGCAGGGCGGTAACCCGAGAGACCAGGGCATTGGCCGGTCCGACCCGCCTTTGCTGTAGCGCGGTGACGTCGATGGAGTCGGAAGCCATGACTTGAAGGGTTCCTTGAAAATTGGCAAAGTCGACGAGCACACTCCACGGGATATCGTTCTCACACGCAGGGAGAAGTGGCCCAGGTCTAACCGCGAATGAACGCGTATGGACGGGAATCAGGAAGAGGGGTGCCGGTCGGCTGGAGCGGTTTGTTATGCAATCGCTGATTCTCCACCCTTTCGATCGAACCACGAGTCTTGACAAAGGAGTGTCTTTGAAGTGATCCTGAAGTTGGAGTTCATGCTCTGAAGCCGGGGTTGCTCGCAGCTCCAAACAAGAGGGTGACCTCGGCACCTTCCTTCTTTTTTCTCCGCCGCTTCCGGCCGGCTCAAATTGTCATATTCTTTTCACCCACCGCAGACACGTACTAAATCCCTGACGCTCTTATTCGCGGTCGCCGCACTGCTTGCGGCTACCGGCTCTGGCTACTCAGAGCCCCTCTGGTTGCGGGTGATCGCCGCATGGCCTGAGACGGCCAAAGGCGCCGCGAAGGAGATGGCCGGCAAGTATGGTACTCCTGACAGGGTGGGCGGCGACCTGCTGGTGTGGCAGAATAAAGGTCCCTACGTGTGGATCCGGGTCCACGGCGTGGAAGTGCCACACAACTTCCCGGTCCAGCACAAGGATGTGCTCGACATCGCTATTCCCTACAAGGTACCGGTCTCCAAATACACCGAGCTCGCCGAGTTTGATGGCAGCGCGACCGTAATGCGGACCAAGGGGCTCTTGGTAGCCTCCTGCTTCAAGGAGGGACTGGACATCGCGATTCTCAACCTCGCCCATGACGTGGTCACGGGCAAGAAGACGTCGGTGCGGGCACGCAGGGCGTTCGCGCAAATCGCAATGGGTCTAATGAAGGGTGAGAAGAACTCCTACGCCGCGGCTCTGCAGTTCGAGACGGAGCCGCTCAGCGCGACGCAGGACCCAGACAAGCCGTTTGAAATGAAGAAGTAGTGACCTCGACGACGCTTGCCGCACCGGGGCTTACCACACCGCGGCATTACACGATGTCCCGTTCGTTCTCTGCGGTGCCTTCTTTGGCCGGACACCCGTCAGTCCTCGGCGCAGCGCCTCGCAAATGAGGAAGCTGAGCTTGGCTGCCGCAGCCTGATAGGAGAGAGGGCATTGGCCGACAGGGCACTTCCTTGTCCAGTCTCGAAGTACATGAGATTGTCACCCCGCGTTCCGCGCCTCAGCTCGAGGGCCGCCTGGTGGGCCTCGGCCCGTAGCGCCCGGTAAGCCATGGAGCTCCTCCTCAGCGGAGCACTGTAATCCTTACCCAACCGGCCCCCTGCCTGTCCAGCCGTTCCCTGGTCCCGAGACAGTGCGCGCTGGGTGAACCCGCAGGCTTTTCCAGCCACGGGGCTACCAGAGTGTGTGACTCGCATTGCCCGGCACTGAAGTTACCCTCAAGTCAGGGGACACGTCATTTCTCTTCGCGTTTTCCCGCCCCAGGAGGGTTTACCGCTGTGGACTTCCTGGTGGCAGGCGACTCGCTCCAGCACTTGATGGACGGTTCACCAACCTCGTTTCCTTGATAATAGACGACGAAGAGATCCTCGCCGATGTGACCGAGATCCGAGTAACCCCCGTCATACCAGTTTCCCGGATAGACTTCCAGGTTCTTAACGGACCTTCCCGCAAAAGGTTCGATTAAAGCCGTAGAGGCGCGATTGTCCCCCAGAAGGCGGCGGTAGGAGAGCCACAGCCTTTCTCCGGCCACAAACGCCATGGGAGCGTGAGCCGACTCGAAAAGCATCTGGGCGGGCGCCCACTGCTGAAGGTCTCTTGAAGTCGAGTACCAGAGCCCAAAAGGCTTCCGGTCGTGTCTCAAGAAGATGAAATAGCGATTGCGGTGAAACACGACCGAACCCTCGTTAAAAAGAAGTCCTTCATCACCACTGGGCAGGTAGGAGAGCAGCTCCCATTTCTCGCCCTCTTCGGTAAAGAGCAGAAGCGGCCTGTCGAAGTTTTCGTTCTTCAACCACCCGTAGGCGGAAAAGACGAACCCCCTGTTCCAGCGAAAACTCTTTCCGTAGAAGACCAGCCACCGCACTCCCTCGACGGTGACTGGGATCCGGTCGGCGAAGTGGGGATGGTCAGCTACGGAAATAAAAGTCGTCATCCGCCCCTGATTGTCGTAGCTTCGGGTCGCCAGGCTGAATACACCTCCTCCCAGGTCGGAGACGATCGCATCCATCTCATTGCCTTGGCCAAAGACTCGCCCATCCTGTCCCAGCGGATACAAGGACTCGGTTTTCTCCTCTCGAAAGGCTTCCAGAAACTCCTCCCTCTCGAAAACCAGGCAGCGCACCTGACCCTGGCTGCCGTGGCTGCCCCGGCGACCCTTCGCGCCCCGGCGGTAGAAGAGGAAAATCCTGCTCCTCTCTTGGACAAAGGTTGGGAAAGAGTTGTAGAGGCCCCTTTGCTGGGGCACGATGGTTTTGATCAATCCGGCACCTCGAAAAGACTGCGTCCTCTTCCCGCCAAGGTTGGCCAGTCGTCAGTCGCCCCGGCGGGTTCCCATCTCGGAAAGAGTGAGTCATTGGGACAACGTAAGTGACGAGATTGCGACGGGACTCGAATTCCCAAGTCCCAACGACCCATTCGCCAAAGTAGGATTGCAAATACGAAATCTCGAACGCAAGAGCCATAGAGGTTTATTGGGTCCTTGGGATTTGGGGCCTGGGGGCCTTGCAGGCGCACTCGAGTTGCACGGCACCCTGGGGGCCGGTCCCGTGGAGGCAGGTTGGACAACTCCATGAGGTGCCTGCCGGCCCGTTTGGAGGCCATGCGGGACGGATCTCTTCAAACCCGAGATCCACCGGCACAGGGCCGGTGGGGTCGGTTGCCGGACCGCTGAGTTTTTGGTTGTCAAACCGGTGAACCACCGGTGCAGGACCGGTGGAGGAAGGCGCCGGATCGTCTGAGTTTCTAGTTGTCAAAGCGGGGGACCGCGGGTGGGTGGTGGGGTCGTGGGTCTGAGGGGCGGGTTGTTCTGATGTTTTGAAAGGGCTGGCATCGTCTCCTTGCGGCTGGTAAACTGTTGGAAATCGGGTCTCTGGGGAGGGAGGCATCGTGAACACTCAGCCAACCAAGTGGCGTCTTCGAGAGAGTCTCACCTGCTCGCAAGAGGCTGTGATTCACCCCAATACCGCCGCCCGTCACAAGAGCAGCCAAGACGACGAGTCTGGATCCCCCACCCCTGTGCAGCAGGGTGCGAGAGGGGTCGACCGACTCTATTTTTCACAAACTCGAGAAGGAGGGAATTATGAATTGGACCAGAGCTATTATTGCCGGCGCAGTGGGGGGGATTGTCCTCAATCTGGCGGACTTCGTGATGCACGGGATGATCATGAGCAAGACCTATGCCAAGTATCCCATCTTCATCCAGGAAGAAGGGAACCCTCTCTGGTTTTTCCTGCTGGCTATCTGTACGGGGATTCTGGCCGCTCTCCTGTTTGCAAAGACTCGTGGCAGCTGGAGTGCCGGTGCTCGGGGCGGCGCCACGTTCGGATTCTGGCTGGGCCTGGTCTCGTTTTTTCCTCAGTTTTACAACCCGCTGATTTTTAAAGGATTTCCCTATTTCCTGAGCTGGTGTTGGGGAGGGATCATCGTGATCGGCCTGGTAATTTTCGGGACCGTTGTCGGGGCCATCTACAAAGAGTCCTGACATAGCTCCCATCCCAAAACTCTTCAGTAGCCGTGAAATAGCAGTTTCGAGTTTGGGATGGGAACTAGGAGTCCCGAGATTCCAAGGTCCCAAATCCCAAACAAATCCCAAGGAACCAAGACCCAACCAGAAACATTTGAAAACTCTGATTGCTTCGGTTGAGCGATTTTACCGTCACTGAACCACGAACGTGAGTGAGTGGCCATCCGGATTGGCCGGGCGCTGACGCTTCGGTTCAGTTTGCAGAGCAAGGGCAACGGCGCGCACGTCGTCCTTGCAACGCATCTGAGAGCAAAATTCTCAGAATTCGCCGGTAAGCAGCCAAACCCTCCAACGACTCTTGCATTTGAGATTTGCTATTTGCAATCTACTTTGGGAATCGGTAGTTGGGACTTGGGGATTCGAGTCGACGGGGCCGCCAGGAAGGTCTCATTTCGGGGCCACTGGCAAGGTGGCGAACTGGCCCGGCCGGGTCTGAATCACCGTGGCCGCAATTCTGCCTGGCGCGGTCACTCTCAGTACTCCGCTGAAGTCGGACAGATCCACGCGTGGGAACAGTTCGTCCAGGAACTTGGACTCTCGCCCCCCGCCGGCAACGGAGAGAGCGGAACTGGTGGCCACCAGTGTACCGCCCGCGTCGGAGAGTTCCAGGGTGATCTGTAGAGACGTGGGTTCCAGATTCATGAGCGCGATCCCGACGCGAATTTGAAGCGCTTCGGTGTTCTCCATAGGAGCCACGAAACCGGAGGTCAAGGCCAGGCTGCTGCCCACCCCCGCCACCCCGACCGTGCCGCCGAAAAGAATCACTCCGGCCAGAGGCTGGTCGGAGTTGATAATCACCGAACCCGACGTGACGGGGCCGAGGCCATCTGTGGCCAGTACCTCCAGGCCGCCCGCCGGGACCACTGCGGGGACTTCCCCCATCACCTCTACTCCGCTCAGATCCAGCGCCAGCGGCTGGCCCTGCGCATCCTTGAGGATGATCTGGGCGGCGGCGTCTGTTTGGGCGTTCAGATTCACCAGCATGATCTGGCTGAAGAGCAGTCCTCCCCCATCCCCAATCTGAGCGAAGAACAGCTGCTGGCTTCCACTGTCCAGGGGAGCGACGGGCAGGGTGACGAACTCCCCGGGGCGGGTCTGGATGATTGTGGCCGCCAGAGTTCCGCCCGCGGTGACTTTGAGAACTCCTTGAAAGTCCGAGAGGTCCAAGTCCCGGAAGAGCTCGTCCAGAAACTTGGACTCCCGTCCCTTGCCAGAAATCGTCAGGTTGCTCGTAGTCGGCAACACGGTCCCGCCGGAATCGAACAACTGGAGCGTGGCCTGAAGGGCCGCATCCTCCAGATTCATGATGGCCACTCCGACACGAATCTGAAGGGCCTCGTTGTTTTCGACCGGAGCGACAAAGCCGGAGGAGAGCGCCATTCCGCTCCCCACCCCGGCCACGCCCACGGAGCCGCCGAAGAGAATCACGCCGGCCAACGGCTTGTCTGAGCTGACGGTCACCGAGCCCGAGGTGATGGGACCCTCACCGTCGGACCGCACCACCTTCAACCCTCCAGCCGGCACCACCGCCTCCAATTGGCCGGTGACCAGTTCTCCGTTCAGGATCTCGCTCAACGGCAGACCCTGCGCGTCTTTGAGCGTAATCGTTGCCTGGGCCGCCATGTTGTCATCCAGGTTGACCAGCATGATCTGGCTGAAGAGCAGGCCTCCACCGTCCCCGAACTGCGCAAAGTACAACTCGTGGATCTCATCCGCGGGGTTGATCACCTCCAGGGAGAGCAGGGCGTCATCTTTATCGCCGGCGATCCAGAGGGCGGACTCGCCCACCGCCGTGACTCCCTCCGGATCGGTGATTCCAAGCAACGCCGTGTCCGCGATGGTCTGGATCAAGGTCCCGGCCGTGGATACGAGATAGAGTGAATGGGTGCCTTCACGATCGTCCACCACCAGCAAATCGTTGCCCAGGAACGCCAGGCCCGTCGGTTCCACGAAGTTGACAAGAATGGTGCGGGTGCGGAAGCTGCTCTGTACCTTCCCCTTTCTGTCGAGCTCGGTGATTTCTTCTGTGCTGTCGTCCGCGATCCAGATGTTTCCAGTCACCGGGTGGACGGCAATCCCTTCAGCTTTGATGGAGACGGCCGCCACATCCAACAGAGTCGAGAACGAGGACCCATTGGCCCGAACTCGGTGGATCAAGGCCCCGCTGGAGATCAAAAGGTCACCGGTGACCGGATCATAGGTGATCCCTCCTCCCCCTGAAACTGCCGAATTCGTGAAGGAGTTGAGAACTCTTCCCGAGAGATCGAATTCGGTCACTTTCCCGAAATCATCCAGTACAAAGAGCGAGTTGCGGACCGGGTGGTAAGTGATTCCCTGGGGAAAACTGGCGCCGACTGTGGAAGCCGCCATCTTGACGGCGTTCCCGGTTGTGATCTGTGCCCGGACGGGCGCTGCCAGAACCAGTCCCAAGGCCACTGAGGCAACCCATTTCGTTGGCATCAAAGTTCTCCCTCTCTCTCATCGTCAGTCGAGCGATTTCCTTTCATTGGGACACTCCGCCCGATGCCGGAGAACAAAAAGAGAAACCTGGCTCGGTGCCGGGGCCTACCATTGGATTCTGTGCACCCACTGGAACGGGAATATTGGAAGCGATTCTTGGGATTGATTTTCGAGTTTGAGGCCTGGCGAGGATGCCTGGACGTGATCCGGTGTTGGAGCCAGACGGCGTGACGGATCATTTCGGGCGGAAGACAGACTTCCGCTCAGCCTGACAGTACCGACGTCGACGGGGATGATCGCAGATCGCCCGGCAGGAGGAGTGCGAGGCGATCACCGGCTGGGTGGTGATTTTCATGACGTCCCAGAAGGTTTCATCCGAGACATGGGAGATGTCCACGATCATGCCGATCCGGTTCATCTCCCGCACCACCTGCTCCCCGAAGGCGTTGAGCCCGGCAAAGTCAGATACCCTTCCGGCCCCGCCCAGTTGGGAAAGCCACATTCCGCCGAGATCCGCTACCCACCTCACCCTTGGATCTGTTCGGTCAACGGCCTGCGGGGAGCGAGTCATATTCCTATGCTCTCATTGGGCGACTACGATTCCAACGAATTGGCATGGAATGCCGAAATAACTGAACGACCTAATCCGGATTTGAACGGTACAACGATCGAGGCAAGTTTCCGTCCCAGAAGAACCTTTTCATACGAAGTGTTTGGCCAACCGTTCCAGGACGCCTGGGAGGGTGAGACTGTTGGTGACGTCTGTCTTCGCATACCCGAGGCAACGCCTGGTGCGGAAGTCATAGTTAAGGGCTTCAACTTTTTCTCTCAAGAAATGAGTGTACAAATCTGGAAGACGGGATTCCCATTCAAACAGTGGGTCCTCCCAGCGCTGGTGGTAGGGGGCGTGGGTGAGACTTCCACATTGGAGTCACGGGATTCGAGCGGCGACGACTGTCGGCCGAGTGATCTCGTGATATTTCGAATCCCTTCGGATCTTGATCCAGGGCATTATCGGTTCCGGCTGAAGGCACCCAATTCCGTCGGCTACACCTGGCCCACCGCTGCCTTCAAGAAGGAACCTGTGGATAGGCGAGGTTAGCCTCGCAAGGCAGCCACGCCGCCACGCGAGTAGAGTCATCGGTAGATGTTCCCCGACTGCGGCCGCCCTGTTCTCTTTCAAAGCTTCAAACTTGGCGGCGTACCGGGCCCAAACAGGAATCAACACCAGCTTCATGGCCGCACACTGGTCCCAGATGAGTCGCATTTCTTCCAAGTCGGCGTTCTCCGAGACTTGCACATCGGTCGCACACGCGCACATCAAGTCGTTCACTGTTGAGGAGCTCTGGTTCACGCCTTCCTCCCATTTTTGTTGACGTCGTGGGCTCAAAATCCGCACCCTATCCGCACCCAAAGCCGAGAGCGGTCTTTGTCAGTGTTCAGTTACAATCTGTAACTTATGGTAGTCATTGAGGTTAAATGGTGAGCCGTGCTGGACTCGAACCAGCGACCCTCTGCTTAAAAGGCAGATGCTCTACCGACTGAGCTAACGGCCCACTCTCTTCAGATGCAATGACCTACGGCCCGTTTTGCGGGGTCGATTTCGGAGGGAGTTGGGAGCAGAATTTCGGGCCGGTCCGCTCCACCGCGCCGCTTCCTTAGTGTTTCTCGCTCCCATCGCGTTCGACCCTCTTGATCATCCTCAACTCTTCTCCGAGCTCCTGGATCGGCCGAAGTGACTGGCCGGTCCATGGCAGGGCGCGAAGTGAACGGACGTCGCAAGATCTACAGTGCGCTGGAGGTCAGTTTAGCACGACGGCAGGCGCTTTCGAAAGGGGCCCGCATCGTCCACCATCGTCCACTATCGTCCACATCGAGTCGACTGGATGCCTCCGCCCGGACATCGGCGATCGACGGTTGTCAGCAGACGGTTTCCGGTGATACCATTCCCGGCCGGAGGAAATCATGCCGAGGTATTTGCCCGTTCAATTGGATGCTGCAAGTGAGGAGATGAAGTCTGTCTACGCTGAAGTCGAAAACGAGGTGGGGTTGGTTCCCAATTTCATCAAGACTCTTGCCCATAGCCCGCATCATCTGAAGCCGGTAGCCGACCTCTACCGAAGCATGATGAAGCCGGGTAGCCTGGGTCAAAAGATTCATCAGCTGATCATCCTGAAGACCTGTAAGGTGGACAAGTGCAAGGTGACGGCGGCCCGGCACACGGATCTAGCCAGAGAGGCGGGCTGGACGGACGAACAACTCGAAGCGATGGATAGCTACGCTGAAAGCGACCTCTTCAATCATTACGAGAAGGATGCCATGGAGCTGGTGGAGCTGGTTCTTGGCCGGCCCGACGACATCTCCCAACAGCAGTTCTGGACACAGCTGGACAATCATTTCACTTCCGATCAAGTCGTCGAAATGATCACCCTGATCGGGTTTTTCAACATGATCAACCGCTTTGTGCTGGCGGTGGAAGTCGACCCGGATCCGGTCCCAAGCACGGCATGACAAGGTATTGCCGTCTCGGATGGCGCGCTCCGGGTTCCTTCAGGCCGGATCGCCGATTCTCAAGACCATCAGTGTGGCGTCATCCCCAACCTCGGCACCCCTTCGATAGCGATTGACAACCTCTTCCACTCGTGTCAGAAGGTTGTCAATCTGGGCGGGTTGTTCCGTGATCAGGATCGATTCCAGGCGCTCAACCCCAAATTCCTTTTCCTCCGGGTTTTCGGTGTCCACGAGCCCGTCCGTGTAGAGAAACAAGCAGTCACCGTCGGCCAGTTGAAGTGTTCGTTCTTCGTATCCGCCTCCTGGAAGCAGCCCCAGGGGTCTTCCGGATGATTCCAGCCGATGCGGGCTTTGCCCGGTGCGGAGTGCGAACTGGGTGTTGTGCCCGGCATTGACCCATCGGAGTTTCTTTTCTTTGGCGCTGAGAATGCCCATGAACAGAGTCAAGTACGTTGGCGAGGGCGTTTGCTCCGCAATCTCACGGTCCAACTCCCGGGCCAGTTTGGCCAGATCGCGTTCCAGGCCAAGGCGGGCTTGCAAAGTGGCCTGAAGATTCGCCATCAGGAGAGCCGCCGGCACACCTTTCCCCGAAACATCTCCGATCAGAATGGCCACATCTCCATCCGCCAGGACGAAGTAATTGAAGAAGTCACCGCCGACCTCGCGGGCAGGGATGGAAATGCCCTTGACCTGGGCAAAGGGGAGATGGAGCGGAGTCCGAGGGAGAAGTTCCTCCTGGATATGCCGGCACATCTCCAACTCTTTCCGCAAGCGCTCCTGCTGAACCAGGCGCCGTTCATGCTCCTCCAGCTCGACAGCCATCCGGTTGAAGGCTCTGGATAGTTGGCCGAACTCATCCTTGGACCGGACCGGTACTCGCGTCTTGAGGTTGCCGCCGGCCAACCTTTCCGCGCCTCGAGTCAACCCTCTCAGGTTGCGTGTCATTCGCCGCGAGATGGGCAGAATCCCAAGCACAGCCAGGCTCGCCATGGAGAAGCCCAGGACCAGGTTCCAAATGGCGGTCTGGCGGATCTCATAAAGCGAGTCCCCAATGGGACGGGCAATGCCGAAAGTCAAACCGGAACCGGATTCCTTGCTGGTGACGACCACCCAGTCTTCAGGTGGCTGGCTATCGGGTGACCGGGCATTGATCCAGGACATCATATGGATTCCTTGGAGTTTCTCGGAATCCGCGGGGTCGGGTGTGAAAAACTGACCTTCCGAGTTGACGGCAAAGGGGATGTCATCCGGCTGCAAGCGGGTCCGCTCAAGGGCACGGCGAAGCACTCTGGAAGGGTGAAAGTGAGCCTTGAAGGCGCGAACGGCTCGGCCTGATCCGCCTCTCACGATTGGATTGAAGTCCCAACTGATCAGGGACCGGATGGATTCCTTGCTTGCCCTCACGACCGCCTGAGCCGAGCGCTTCTTCTCTTCCAGCTCAGCACCCGTGATGGAAATCAATTCTTCGACTGGGTCCGCTTGCCGCCCGATTTGCGCGGCTTCCCTTTCAAGACTTTTCAACTCCTGGCCAAGACGAGTTGTCTTAACAGCCTGGAAGCGGGATCGCCGCAAGAGCTGCCGCAAGACGATTCGATTTCCCTCCCTCCTGGCAATGGAAATGAAATCATTGCGGCTTTCGCCTGCAGATGCGGCGGGCGGCGGCGGGCCATCGGCGGGTGGAGAAGTGGGTAACCCCTCGGGGAGGTAGATCATGACAGAATCAGGGTTGGGCCCGCGCCCCCGGAAAGGTCGGCCGGCCGAGGGGGGTGGAGGTGGAGGTGGGGGTGGGGTCCGGCCCGGTTTGGCGGCCGCTCGACCGGAGGGGGCTTGAGGCCAGAGCTCTACGGATTCGAGGAGTGAGGCGTCGTCACCCATCCTGTCCAGCACAATCGAATAGAGCCGCTCGGCATCGGGGCCGAGCTTGCCCGGATCCTCTGCCAGGAGTTGGTCAAAAGGCAGGTCGGCCAAGTGCTGAAAACGGCGGCCCAAATCGTTTCTCACCCTCTCCATCTGGTCTTTCATCTGCCTGGTGGCGAGGGCGGACTGCTCTTCGACCGCATGCCGGAAGGCTCTGATGGAGGATGTATAGGAATAGAGTGTGAGTCCAGTCAGTGGAACCACCGCCAGCAGGAAAAATGCCACAATCAGTTGGGTTCGGAGCTTCATGAACGCGTCTCCCTCTGGACAGGCCATCAAAGTCTTGGCGCAGTGAACGAAGTCTTGCTTCTCTTGACGCTCGTGGTCTCAAAAAGTTTGAACCAAATTGAACAACCTGCGGGAGGACCATCGCGCGGCCCCCAGGGTTGTGAGAAGAGGGCGTGGGGCCGATTCTTTCCTGTCCGGCGGCGCTCTCCGGTATTGGGGCTCTGTTTCTTGCACAAGCAGCCGACCCAACCGACCGGCACAAGACTCCATTGGGAACGGACTACCGGACCAAAGGGACACCAAACAACGCCCATTCGATCACTGTGAACCTTTCCCCAGCCAGGAGTCCAGGCTCCATCGGTCCCCTCCCCGGCTCATGATGAAGAGAAAGGCAAAGAAGTAGAGCAGCGCCGGTTCTCCCCCGTTTTCAATGGGCAGCAGCGCCCTGTGGGAATGGGCCATGAAATAGCCCACCAGCATTTCGCCCGCCGCAAGGGCCGCAAAAACGGAGGTCCAGAGACCCAATCCAATGGCAAGCCCGCCGAAAAACTCAATGCTGCCCGCAGCCCACATCAAAGCATTGTCGGCCTGGTCGCGACCGAAAACGCCGAAAAGCTTCTGAGCCCCATGACAAGCAAAGAGCAAACCAAAAAAGATGCGCATCAGGTTGTAACCCGGTGTCGTGAAAAGACGAAAAAGCTTGGACGAAGTCAAATCGAACCCCCCGAGCAATGAGTTGAGCCTTTAGCCCGAACTATTCACCAGCTTTCTGCTGCGGCGCCGTTATCATCCGCGCTGACTGCGTTGC
>JBHHYX010000124.1:0-12758 GCA_046757765.1 Acidobacteriota bacterium
AAGGATCTCCGGCGGGAGGGCGACGACCGGCTCGAGGGAGGAGCCTGGAGGAGGGCCGGAGGCGCTAAACTCGGGAAGGTCCCGAATCCAGATGTTGCGATAGCGCACGGGAGACTCGTGGTCCTGCAGGACCAGCGGCAGTTTGTCTGGATGGGACCGATAGGGAAGCGGCTGAAGCCACATGGTGGGACCCACCAGTTCGACATTGTCCTGCACCAGCACTCCGTTATGGAGCACCGTCATCCGTGCTGGCTGAATGAGCCCGCCGTTGCCGTCGAAGCGTGGGCGGCGAAAAAAGATCTCGTAGGACTGCCATTGGCCCGCAGGAAGACAGGCATTGAAAAGCGGCGGATACTGGCCATACACGGCGCCGGCCTGGCCGTCGGCGTAGGTGTCGTTCTGATAGGAGTCGAGCACCTGTAGCTCGTACAAGCCCATCAGATAGACACCACTGTTCCCGCGCTCCTGCCCCTTGCCCATAGCGGTAGCGGGCGCCGCCCACTCCACGTGCAGTTGCACATCCCCGAAGACCTGACGGGTGACAATGGGACCGTTGCCCGTCGCCACTTCCATGTACCCGCCTTCCACCTTCCATCCGGCCGCAGAACCGTCTCCATTCCTCCATTGGGACAAATCGGTCCCATCAAAGAGAACTCGGGCATCGGAAGGCGGAGGGACCGGAAGCTTCCAGGCTGCAGGAACCACAACCGGTGGGTGAGGGCGATTCATATCGTGTACCTTCCAACGGCTGGGGAGTTGAGCCACAACCCTCATTTCCGACAAATACAAGCCGGACACCAGTACGACCATTGTGATCCACCGTTTGTTCACTTTCACTTCCTCTCGTCACAACCATCCAAGGCCTCCTTAGCCTGCTCCCAATTCTCGAAGCAATCAAGCCATTTTCCAGGCCGCAATTACTGCAATTCCCGGAGGTGTACGACACCGAGCGTCCTACCGGTTTGGGCCGTCCCTCACACATCCAGTCCTGTCTTGGCCCCATTTCTCATGGTCACTCCCAGCGAGGCGATGCCTCAGACCGACGTGGGGCCATCGCTCCAGCCATTGTCTCATCGTTGTGTTACAGTTTTGTTTGTTGTAATATGCGCACGTTGACTCCAGTTTAAAGATTAGGGAAACCCGAGTGGTCTAGCGAGGCTCCGCCTCAGACCGAATGATCTCGGACGCCACAGCTGATCGGTCCTTCAGGAATGGGGGCTGACCGGGGCACACGAGAGCGACCCGGCCCCCACGGGGCCAACTCACTGAAGCTGGGCCACCTGAGCAAGCCCCTGGTTGACGAGCACCTTCACCTCGACTCTGCGGTTCTTGCGGCGACCGGCAAGCCCGGAATTGTCCGCTACCGGCCGCAGTTCACCGTAGCCGAAGGGCGTGACAAACTGCCTGAGGGGAATCCGGCGCTGCTCGGAAAGGTGGCTGACAACAGCCTGGGCCCGGCGCAGGCTGAGGCGACGATTGAAGTCTTCGGGGCCGTCAGCGGAGGCAAATCCGGTCACCTCCAGCAACAATCCTTTCGTTTTCCGCAGCTTCCCGGCCAGCTGCTCCAGGATCTCCTTGGCCCCGTCGGTTAAGATTGAGCTTCCCGCCGCGAAGTGGACAGTGTAGAGATCCTCCACCCGATAGTCGTCCAGAGAAGAGAGGCTTCGCTGGGAAAAATGAATGCCTTCCTCGGCGGCGGAAAGGCGGCGCTCGGCCCGATGAATTCCGGAGAGAGCCTGATCAGCCGTTTTTTGAGCACGCCTGGCGCTGAACCGATTGGCGTTCGTGAGGGCCGCCAGTTCGGTGACCTGGCCCCAGGTACCGCCCAGGCCCTGGGCCATCTCGTCAATCCGATTCTGAACGGGGACCAGACGCGACTCCATCACGCGGGCCACTTTGAGGTCGTCCTGCCGGAACTTCACCTCGCGGGCCACCAGAAAACCTGAGGAACCGCACCTTCCCTTGACCTCCACTCGAAGGCCCGCTATTAGATCAGCACGTCGAAAGATCTTGGGGTCGCGCAGAAAATTCTTCCTCTTCTCCTTGAGGCGGGTTTCGTTGGTGAGCTTCACTCCCACGACTCTTCCGTTGTCCTGCTGAAGGGTGAAGCGGTCCGTCGGTCTCTCCACAATGAGTCCCCGGAGAGTCATTTTCTTGCCTATGAGCTTGGGAGTGGCACATCCCCCGGGGGGGCCGGGGAACTGCGCACCAGCCACGCCCCACCCGATCACCACCACCAGGATCAGCTGTCCAATTCTTGATAACTGTTTCATTGAAATGCCTCCTTTCAGGGTTCTTGTTTCTCACCTCGGTCAACCCTCTCTGAGCAAAACCAGTGCCAGTTCCCGAGAGCAACTTCAACTAGCTGTTTTGAAGGGAGTTCGGAATATTAGTGCTGAAACAGAGGAGGGAGCGAAAAAAGAAGGAAGCCCCGCCTATCAGGGAAAAACTACCTGATTCAGGTGAGATTTCCGCGCTGGATGTAGCGAGCGACCTTATACCGCCGAGCGGCCATTGAGGTGATGACTGGGTTGCCTTTACCGTCTTTGTGTCGGCCCTCCGGGCCTGTCGGTGGGAGAGATCCGGGCCGCCCGGCCTTGACGGACCGGGCTACTCGAATGTCGGCCCTCCGGGCCTTTGGCAAGGTCGGTCACGCTCACGTCTTCAGGCGCCGAAGGCGCCACTCATATTCAGCCCAGCGCAACGCGCAACTTAACCCCGTCGCCAGAAATCCGGGCGGGGAAGGCCCGCTATTTCAGGATAGCCTGGTAGATCAGATTCTTGAACTGGGCCCGCAAAGGATAGTGGCCGGAGGGGATGAACTGTGTCATCAGGATGGCGATCAGATCTTCTTTCCGGTCGATCCAGAAGACCGTGCTGGCCAGGCCGCCCCAGTTGAATTCACCCGCCGAACCCAGGCTTCCCACCCGAATCGGGTCCAAAACAACCGCGAAGTCCAACCCAAAGCCGACACCCGAATTGGGACTGATCTCACCAATGGAACGGGACAGGTGGTTGCGGGTCATCAGCTCGACGGTTCGCAGTCCCAGAATGCGGTTTCCGTCCAGTTCACCGCCGTTGAGGAGCATCTGGCAGAAACGCAAGTAATCGGAAGCCGTCGAAACCAACCCGCCGCCCCCGGAAAGGAAGGTAGGGGGTCGGGCAAAACGACTCTCAGAGGGACGATCGATCACGCGGATTTCGTTCTGCCCTGCCTTCGGCGGACCGTAGTTGGTGGTGAATCGGCTCAGTTTGCCTTGAGGAACGTAAAAACCGGTATCGACCATCTTCAGGGGCTGAAAGATACGGAGTCTGAGAAATTCATCCAGTCGTTGTCCTGACAAAATCTGAATCAAATACCCCTGAACATCCGCCGCCACGCTGTAGTGCCACTTGGTGCCGGGTTGGGCCCATAGCGGGATTCGGCTCAGCTTCTCGACCATATCCTCAAGGGTGCCGTCTCTGCTCAGGACGTCAGCCTTGCGGTAGAGCGTGTCGACGGGTGATCGGCTAAAGAGACCGTAGGTCAATCCCGAGGTGTGGGTCATGAGCTCTCGGATGGTCATTTCATGATCCACCTCTTCCAGGACGATGCCGCCCTCGAGTTGGCCTTTGGCGACCTTGAGACCCTTCAACTCAGGAATGTATTTGGAAACCGGATCGGTAAGCTGAAATCTACCCTCTTCGAAGAGCGTCATCAAGCCCACCCCAATGATCGGCTTGGTCATTGAGTAGATGCGAAAAATGGCGTCCCTTCGCATCGGCTTGCGGCTCTCCAGGTCGGAGTAGCCCAACGTTTGGAATTGAGCCACCTCGCCGTGGCGAGCGACTACGGCAATGAGGCCAGCCAAACGTCGCTTGTCCACATAGTCCTGAAAGACCTCATTGATTCGCTGGAGCCGGCGGCTGGAAAGGCCCACTTGTTCGGGTTGAACTGTCGGGAGGGCCTGGCTCAGACCGGTTGAAAAGGAGACGACAACCAGAATCGAGAGTGCCGACAATCGTCTGAGAAAATTCATTCAACTCCTCCTCTCCCCGCTGTTGTGGGCGCCAAAGTGAACGATCGCGCCGCCACTCGGGTACCGCGCACTCTACTTGAATCTCAAAATCAGAGTCAATAATATGTAAAGGGCAGGAGAACGGCTTGCAGGTGATGCCGCTTTTCTTGGGAGTCATACGGCCCTTGCAGACCCATTCGGTGAAAATGATCGAAACGGCAGTCTACGCCCGAGCCGGACTGCTTGGAAATCCCTCCGACGGATATTTCGGAAAGACGATTTCGACCACGCTCAGGAACTTCTCCGCCCGCATCACGATCCGGGAGGCGGTCCAGTTGGAAGTTGTCTTGAACCGGCAGGATCGTTGCTGCTTCGATCGCGTCCAGGACCTGGTCGAAGACATCGACCGCCACGGTTTGTACGGGGGTTTGCGGCTTCTGAAGGCCGCCATCAAGGTTTTTGCGCAGTACTGTCAGGGTCACGGTCTGGCGCTGCCGGGGCGGAACTTTTCACTTCGCTATGAAACGGATGTGCCAAGACAGGTCGGGCTGGGCGGTTCGAGTGCCATCACTATAGCTGCCTTGCGCGCCCTCACGCAATTCTACGAGGTCGATCTTCCAGCAGAAGTGTTGCCCAACCTGGCTCTGGATGTGGAGACCGCGGAAATCGGGATCGCCGCCGGCCTCCAGGATCGAGTCTGCCAGGCCTACGGGGGGCTGCTCTACATGGACTTCAACCAGGACCACATGGAGCAGCGGGGGCACGGCGTCTACGAAAGACTCGATTCGACTCTGCTGCCTCCTCTTTACCTGGCCTACGGAACCGACTTCGGTCAAGTTTCCGGACTCTATCACGGCTCCCTGCGAGAACGCTATGAGAAGGGGGAACCCCGAGTTCTGGATGCCATCAAAGGCTTGGCCCAGCTGGCCGAGGAGGGCAGGCAGTGCCTTCTCGCCGGCGATCTTCAAGAGTTGGCTCGCCTCTTTGACCGCAACTTCGACATCCGTGCCCAGCTGGTTCCACTGGAGCCCGGCCACGTAGAGATGGTGAAGCGGGCCCGGCGACTCGGCGTGTGTGCCAAGTACGCGGGCTCGGGTGGAGCCATCGTGGGAATCTGTGAGGATGAGGAGGTTTTTTCCCGGCTGGGCGAGGAATTTGCCAGAGTGGGCTGCAGAGTCATTCGGCCCCGGATCAGCTGAGCGGGATGTAGCCCGACGATCTGTGCTCGCGTCGAGCTGCCTGGACGGAACGTCACCCGGTCCAGGCGGGCAGTCAGCACGGAGGGTCCCGGCCCGCAGTGGAGAACTTCTGAGAAATGAGAGCGGGCGCCGTTGAGAATCACTCGATTCAGGTTATACCTGAGTGGAACGATTCCTTCAGATGAGAAACGCCAAGATGTTGTGTTCCCGCGGGTTGCGGAGAGCGCAGGCATACCCCCGGCGGTATGCCGAGGATCGACAAGTCTCGCGGGGCGCAACAGATTGGTGCTTACCGCCGTCGACAATCGCCCCACTCAGGTTATATAATAGAGACTCCCATCAAAAGCCACTGGGGGATGGTGTAATGGCAACACACATGGCTCTGGACCATGCTATCGGGGTTCGAATCCCTGTCCCCCAGCCACTTGAACCCTTTTGCCCGGGACTTCTACGATGCGGATCGCGGTAACGGGGGCGACCGGCTTGATTGGCCATGCTCTGTATCAACAGCTGTTTGGCCACGAGCATCAGTTCATTCTCCTTGCCCGCAATCCGGAGGAGGCTCAATCACGATTCTCGGGGGCCCGGATCGTCCAGTGGGAGGCTGCTGCCGGCCCTCCTCCAAAGGAACCCCTGGAAGGGGTGGAGGTCGTTGTGCACCTGGCCGGAGAATCGATCGCGGCGGGGCGCTGGACAGAAGCTCGCAAGCGGGCCATCCGTACAAGCCGCATCGAGGGCACGCGGAATCTCGTGAAAGGACTCTCCTGCCTGGCCTCCCCACCGAGGGTCCTCGTCAGCGGTTCGGCAGTCGGATACTACGGCGACCGCGGCAACGAATTGCTGGATGAGAGCAGCCGGCCGGGAAGCGGTTTCTTGGCTGACGTGTGCCGCCAGTGGGAACGCGAAGCGCTCGAGGCAACGCGCTTGGGGATCCGAGTGGTCCTGCTGCGAACCGGCATCGTGCTCTCGGCCCGGGGCGGAGCTCTGGCCCAAATGCTTCCCCCCTTCAAGATGTTCCTGGGAGGCTCCTTGGGCAGTGGACGACAGTGGATGTCATGGATTCATCTCGAGGATGAAGTGGAGCTCATCCTGACAGCCATCCGGAACGAATCCGTTGAGGGCCCTCTCAATGCGACTTCGCCCCATCCTAGAACCAACAAAGAATTTTCGAAAAGCCTGGGAAAAGTGCTGAGGCGCCCCGCCTTCATGCCGGTGCCGGGATTCGCCTTGAGAATGTTGATGGGCGAAATGGCCCAGTGCCTTCTGCTGGAAGGGCAGCGCGTCCTGCCCAAAAAGGCCGGGCAGATCGGGTTTCAGTTCAAGCATCCCCGGCTTGAGTCCGCTTTGCGGAACTTGATCGAATAGCTTCGACTCTTCGTCAGTTAAACGCTCCTTTGAACTCCCTGGCACAGCATCGGTTCCCCCCGATAGGCCACTGAGCCCGAAGTCCAGGTCCACCTTGAGATGGGAGATCGGGCTCTGCTAATATTGCCCGCCATGTCACAACCCTTGTTTCTGGACTGTCAGGATCTTCCCGTTTTCGTCCAGATCCGCGGAAAGATCGTTTCCTTCACCCGTTCTCCGGTTCGGATACGAAACATTGCCCGAATACCATGGGTCGGGAGGCTCTGTCAATGACCTCATATGTCGGCGCTCTGGACCAAGGCACCACCAGCACTCGCTTCATGCTTTTCGATCACCAGGGCCGGGAAGTCGTGAAGCATCAGCGTGAACACCGACAGATTCTTCCCCAGCCGGGCTGGGTGGAGCACGACCCGGTGGAGATTGTGGAACGCACCTGGGAAGTGATTGCCAGCGCCCTGGAGAAGGCTCACATTAACGCTTCCCAGCTGGTCGCCCTTGGCATCACCAACCAGCGTGAAACCACGGTGGTTTGGAATCCCAGGACAGGAGAGCCCTGGTATAACGCAATCGTGTGGCAAGACACCCGCACCGACCGGATTGCGGCGGCCCTGGAAAGGGCCGGCAAAGGCGACGTGATCCGTCGTAAGGCAGGCCTGCCTCCGGCCACCTATTTCTCGGCTGGAAAGATTCAGTGGATCCTGGAGAACGTAGAAGGCGTGAGAGCGGCCGTGGAAAGAGGAGAGGCCGTCTTCGGGACCACCGACAGCTGGGTCATCTGGAATCTCACGGGGGGGCCGGACGGGGGCGTCCACGTCACCGACGTGACCAATGCCAGTCGCACCATGCTGATGGACCTGGAGTCCCTGGATTGGGACGATGAACTCCTCGGTTTCTTCCAGGTTCCCCGGGAGATGCTCCCTGACATCCGGCCTTCCTCCGACTCTCGCTACTATGGAATGAGCCGCAAGGACGGCCCCTTGTATGGGGAAGTCCCCATTTGCGGGGACCTGGGCGATCAGCAGGCGGCCACCGTGGGCCAGGTCTGCACCTTGCCGGGGGAAGCCAAGAACACTTACGGGACCGGCAATTTCATGCTCTTAAATACCGGTCCCAAGCGAGTTCCATCGCATTCCGGCCTCTTGACGACCGCCTGTTACAAAATCGGGGATCAGCCGGCGATCTATGCCCTGGAAGGGTCGATCGCGGTCACCGGCTCGGCCGTGCAATGGCTGAGAGATCAGCTGGGGATCCTCTCGCACGCCAGCCAGATCGAAGAGTTGGCGAATACGGTAAAGGGGAGCGAAGGCATCTACTTCGTGCCGGCGTTTTCAGGTCTCTTCGCCCCCTATTGGCGCTCCGACGCCCGGGGGGCGATCGTGGGCCTCTCGCGTTACCACGGCAGCGGGCATCTGGCCCGGGCCACGCTGGAGGCGATCTGCTACCAGACTCGCGACGTGCTGCAAGCCATGACCGATGATTCCGGCGTCCGGCTGGAAGTCCTGAAAGTGGATGGGGGAGCGACCCTAAACGACACCTTGATGCAGTTGCAGGCCGACATCCTGGGCGTCCCCGTCGCCCGTCCCCTGGTGGCTGAAACGACTGCCCTGGGCGCCGCTTACGCGGCCGGTCTGGCAGTCGGTTTCTGGGACAGCCTCGCAGACCTGAGGCGAAACTGGAAAATGGATCGGCAATGGGAACCGGTCTGGAGTGAGGACCGCCGCCGGCAGGGTTATGCCGGTTGGAAGAAGGCGGTCCAGCGGACCTTGAACTGGGTGGATATTGAGTCATGATCCAGCGAACATTGTTTGCCCTGGGAATGTTTTTCACGGGCTCTCTCTTGACGGCTGAAGTGAGTGCGGGCCCAGAACAAGCTCAGCCCAAGCTGGTTGCGGTGATCGTGGTGGACGGCTTCCCCCAGCAGCAGGCAGTCAAGTATCGGAAGCAGTTGGCGGAAGGCGGGCTGAAGCGCTTCTTGAGCCAGGGCGCCTGGTACACAAATGCCCGCTATGGCCACGCCAGTACCTTCACTGCCGTCGGGCACGCCACGCTCTTGACGGGAGCCTTCCCCTATCAGCATGGCCTGGTGGGCAATGAATGGCTGGATCGCAAGACCCGGAAGCGGGTCTACTGCGTCGATGATCCCTCCGTCCAATGGCTGGAAGATCCAGGCCCTGGCCGTTCTCCCCGCCACCTGGAGGCCACCACCCTGGGGGATGAGCTCCGCCTGGCCACGGGTCTCAAGTCCCGAGTGCTTTCCATCTCCATCAAAGACAGGGGAGCCATCCTTCCGGGAGGCAAGCTGGGTCTTGCCTATTTTCTGAACCGACAGACGGGCCGCTTTGGCACCAGCACCTTCTATCGAAAGGACTATCCGGACTGGTGGCGACAATTCTACGCCAGGCGACCTCAGGACAAATGGTTCGAGAAGGCCTGGCGGCCGCTTCTATCGCCCGGCGCCTATACTTTGTCCGTTCCCAACGGTCAGCCCTACGTCATCCCTCTTCAGGGGCTTGGAAAGGCCTTTCCCCATTTCTTGAAGGCCGGACTTCAGCGTCCGGGCCCCGCCTATTACGGAACTCTTGCCAGCACACCCTTCGGCAATGACTATCTCCTTCAGTTCGTCCAGGCTGCCGTTGAGGGCGAGAAGCTGGGGAAAAATGAGGACGGCATCCCCGACTTGCTGGCCGTCAGCTTCTCCAGTCACGACTACGTCAATCATTACTTCGCTCCTGAAAGCCTGGAATCCGAGGACAGTGTGCTCCGGCTCGACCGTACGCTTGCCGAACTGCTCCGCTTCCTGGACCAATGGGTGGGCTTGGAGAAGACGCTCGTCGTTCTGACGGCCGATCACGGCTTTCCCAACAGCCCCGAATACTGCAGCCAGCTGGGAATGGAGGCAGGCAGAATCGATTCCTCCAAGATGATGGAAGACCTGAATCTGCATCTTTCCGCCCGGTTCGGGGCTGGGAAATACGCCTTGGCTTGGCTCAACCCGACCTTCTATCTGGATTACGAGTTGATTGATAAGAAGGGCTTGAGCCGGAGTCGGGTGGAGACGGTCGCCGCCGAGTTCCTGCGCCATTACCGGGGCGTGGCCTGGGTCTTGAACCGCTCGCAACTCCTGGCCGGCCAGGTCCCGCCGACACGGCTGGGTCAACAGATTATCCGGTCCTGGAACCCCACAATCAGCGGCGATCTCTGGGTCGTGCAGCGGAACTGCTGGTACCTTCTCGGCGCTCCCCACGCTCTGGCGGCTACCCATGGCTCCCCCTACTCCTATGACACCGACGTCCCTCTGATGTTCCTGGGGCCTTGGTTTCGGCCTGGAAAGTACGGCGGTGAGGCAGATGTCATCGACATCGCGCCCACCCTCTCCTATCTTCTTTCCATCCGCCCACCCAGCGGCAGCGAAGGCCGCGTTCTAGAGGAAATCCTGAAGTGAGCGACGAGAGCGATCTTCTGGTGAAACCTAACCAAAGACATTTGAACCTGAGTTGAGCGGTTCTGCCGCCACCTCACTGAACACGAACGTGAGTGAGTGGCCATCCGGATTGGGCCGGGCGCTGACGCTTCGGTTCAGTTTACGGGGCAGGGGCAACGAGGCGCACCCCGTTAATCTCAACGCATCTGAGAGCAAAATCCTCAGAATTGCGGGGGCGTGGCAGGCGACTTCACGTCAATCCCGGCCGTGGAAATCGGGCTCACCCCCCGGCGGGAGCGGAACCGGAAAGCGCCTCCTCGATGTAGGACTTGACCAGTTGCTCCAGGATCGTCAAGGGGACGGGGCCGTTGCCAAGGATGACGTCGTGAAATTCGCGCACGTCGAACCGTCCGCCCAGCGCTTCCTCCGCTTGGCGGCGCAGTTCCCGAATCTTCAATTCACCCATCTTGTAGGCCAGAGCCTGTCCGGGCCAGGAGATGTAGCGGTCTGTCTCGGTCCCGATCTCGTGCAGTGAAAGAGCCGTGTTGGAAGCCAGAAAGTCCAGAGCCTGCTGCCGTGTCCAGCCCATGGCATGCAGACCCGTGTCGACTACCAGTCGGCAGGCTCGCCACATCTCGTAAGTGAGACGGCCGAAATTGTCGTACGGATCCGTATAGAAGCCGGCCTCCAGTCCCAGCCACTCGCAGTAGAGTCCCCAGCCTTCCCCGTAGGCATTGATACCTGAGAAGCGGCGGAAGTGAGGCAATCCCTTCAGCTCCTGGCGCAAGGCGTTTTGCAGGTGGTGACCCGGCACCGCTTCGTGCAATGTCAGGGCCTGCAGGGCATAAAGGGGTCGGCTTTCCAGGGCATAGGTGTTGACCCAGTAGGTGCCTGCCCGGGTGCTGTCGATAGGGGCGCCCACGTATCGGCCGGCCGTGTACCTGGGGGCAATCGACTCGGGAACCGGGGCGACACCGTAAGGCTGCCGGGGCAGCCTCTTGAACAGCGACGGCAACTTGCCGTCCATCCGTTTGGCGATCCAGCTGGCCTCCTTCAAGAGCTGTTCAGGCGACCTGGCATAGAAACGTTTGCCGCTGCGCAGGAAGTTGAGAAAGGCCTCGAAGTCACCCTTGAAGCCGACCTGCCGGATGACATCCATCATCTCTTCGTGGATGCGGGCAATCTCCTCCAGCCCAATCTGGTGGACCTGCTGGGCGGAAAGATCCAGGGTCGTGTGATGGCGGATCAAGTAGGCATAGTACTCGCGGCCGTTAGGAAGCTCCGAGGCCCCCAGGGTGGGACGGGCATGGGGAATATACTCCTCGGTCATGAACTCCAGAAATCGGCGGTAGGTCGGAATGACTTGCTCCAGGATGGCCTCGCTGCCGACCTTTCGCAAACCTTCGCGCCGCCCGACCGGTATGGTACTCGGAAAATGTTGGAAGGGGGCGTAGAAAACGCTCTCCTTGACCTCCTTGACAATGTGGGCGCTGATGGTCGACGTGTAGCCCTCCAGGACGACTCTAGGCAGAACGAACCCCTCGGCAATCCCCGTTCTCATCAGATCCATCTGCTCGTTGGCGTAGCCCGTAAAGGCGCGCAGCCGCGCGATGTAGTTCTCATAGTCCCGCGCCGTCTTCAAAGGGACGCGCTGCGGCAGACGGGCGAAACTGGTATGGAAACCGGCTTCCGAGGTAAGCGGGATCAGATAGGATTTGAACTTGAACTCTGCCAGGCGATCGCTCAGCTGGCGCTCAAACATATCGTAACTGATTCGATCCGCATCGCCCACTCGGGAACGGTCGATCCTCCCCAGCCGCTGTAGCATCTCGCGCCAATAACGGGCTCTTCGTTCCTGATCTTTCTGGCCCACCGAGGGGAGCCGGTCGTCATACTCGTGGACACCGGCTGAGGTGGCAAAGAGCGGGTTCTCCTTGAGTTGAAAGTCCCAGGCCTGGTCGAACAATTGGTGAAGTTCGTCCACCGGCTTCGGCTGGGGTTGGCAAGAACTCACCAGCAAGGGCAGCAGCGCGGGAAACAAGAAGCGGGATATTCTCATCGCAAAGACCTCCACAACGTCTCAACCCGGATTTCTCGCTACGACCGGCGTGAGAAATGCCTGTTACAAGACCCTGCCATCCTACCGGACTAGGCTGGGAAAGAACAGCCTGCCCTTTTCCTCATGCCGGGCGCCAAACTGGAGGGCTAAGGTGTGGGGGCGCTCAGTTTATTGAGGGAGAGGCGAAGTCCCACCGAAACCAGGTGGGTCTGATAGTCTTGCGGAAAGAGCTTTACCTTTTCATTGTAGTCGTAGTAGTTCCACTGGGCGTAGGCTGTCACCCGCTCACCCACCGGCACTTCCAGGCGGGCCAAAGGGCGGTGGGAAGTGAGGGGGAAGTCCCCCACCGTGCCCCAGACGGAATAGCCCAGATCAAGACGAGCATTTCGGATCAGACCCAAAGAAAGAAACAGGTCCGCGTAATCCCCTCGTTCTCGGTAAATCGAGCGATCCGTCTGGAAAGTCTGGGGGATGAGAAAGAGAAGATTGCTGTGGTAACTGCTCCGCTCATAGCTCCCGGAGACGGTGATCCTGTTGTGCGGCGTGTAGGTGAACTGAAACATGAGATCGCGGTCGCGAGAGGAAAAGTCGATGCTCTCCAGATCATCATCATGATCGAAGAGGCTGAAGCTTCCGTCGAAGCGAAGCGAGGCCAGCGGGGAGAGCCGGCCACGCACCCGGATCTTCTGGAAGTCTACCGGATCGGTACGCAGAAT
>JBHHYX010000125.1:0-12756 GCA_046757765.1 Acidobacteriota bacterium
GCTCTGAAAGAGCGATTCATGCCCGGCCTAGCGATTGTTTCTAGTGCGAATTGTTTCATCCAACGCGCAACTTGACCATTTTGTGAACTTGCTGAGGGCCTAGACGGCCCTAGTTCGAGCTGGAGAAACCTCCCCAGACGCCGGCCTCCACAAAAAATAAAGGCCGCTCCAAAAGAGCGGCCTTCATGAAGGACCAACTGTATGGCACCCAAGGTGCGGAATCCACCCCAGAGGTCAAGAAAGGGGGCTCGGCAAGTCTGCTTACCAGCCCATCAGGCCTTGGCAACGGCAACAAACTGGCAGCAGTCCACCCTCGTCCTTCAGCAGATTGCGAAACGACTTTGTCTGTTTGTTGTTCCAGATTTCGAGCGCGGGTGCTTCCTTGATGTTACCGACCTTGAGGTCAGGATAGTCACGGCAGGTGACAACGTCGCCGTTGGGCATGATCTCCATCATCACCCAGGGGGCAACACATTTCTTGTGCCCGAAGCTGTTCTGGTGCTCCTTGTAGTAGCGGCCGACCTCGCTTTCCTCCAGATGGGGAACGAAGACATACGGGAACTTCCACCGGCGTTCCTTGATGCGCCTGACGCTTCGGACGACCACGTTGGGGTCGATGTCATTCACGCTCCACACCCAGCCCCGCCAGGACCAAGGCGTGACACTCATGCTTTCCTGCATCTTCTTGGTATGCTGCATCCCACTTTCCGGAGTCTGAAACCAGCCGTAAAAAGAGAGCAGCAAGTCGACATCGAGATCCTCGCCGAGCTCGTAAATCCTCTCCAGGTTGTTCTCGTTGTCACTGGTGACCACGGAGTTGATGATCAGGTAGGGCTTCCTTCGGCCCAGGCGCTTCTTGGCCTCTTGAATGGCCCGAATGCCGGCCACCGTGTCATCGAAAGCCCCCTTGAAGCCGCGAATATTATCATGGGTCTCACGAGGCCCATCGATGGAAAGCATCAACACATCCTGCCCCATCTCAACCAGCTTATGGGCATGCTCCTCCAGCTTGGTGCCGTTGGTGACGATGGAGACCGTGAATCCCTTCTCCTTCATGTAGGTGACCAGCGGCATCAAATCCGGATAGAGGAACGGCTCTCCGCCCCAGATGTAGAACCAGGGTTTGTAACCGGACAGCTGGTCGACCAGGTCCTTGTACACATCCAGGGAAACAACATTGGAAATCTCGGAACTTGGCCGAGTGAAGTTGTATCCGTTTTCACCCCACTGGGCGCACATCTTGCAGCGCAGATTGCAGGCGTCGATGATCTTGATGTCGATCTGCACCGGCGGGGAACTCTTCCCCTCCCGGTAGCGGTAGTCAATACGACTGCCCACGCGATTCCGCCAGGCATGGCGGGCGCTCCGGCTCAACAGATCCGGCGAATCGAGCAGTCTCGCTACTGAACTCAGTGGATAACGACTGGGCATGGCTTATTCTTCCTTTCTCATCCCCTGGCAACAGACAGGGCTACATTACCGACCGGAGCTTTGACGTGTTTTGAAATCTTAACAGAATTCGAGCTCCACTGCAAACCTGGCGGGTTGTGTCGGTTCAATCCTCACGGCCTCTCTACAGCTCGGTCCCATTGGAGGATCCCGGCGCCTCACTCAGGTAACCCGCAATCTCTCGAAGCGTCTTCAGGCCACTTAACGTCTCCATCAAGCCTTCAATTCTACGCTGCCTATCAGGGGAGAGGGCTCGCTGAAAAGCGCTCAGAATCTCGACTCGCTTGATAGAGTCAATCCCCAGATCGGCTTCAATGTTGGAATCCAAGTCCAACATCTCCTCCGGGTAACCGGTTCGCTCACTGACGATGCGCAGCAGGCGTCCCGAAAAATCGTCTTCATCACCAGATGCCACGTCTTGAATTGACCTGCTGTCAGTTGGGTCCGGTTGTTCAGCAGCCACCACTTGGGCCGGAAACGAAGGGGCGGGTGGGGGGGCCTGAGGGCTTGGCGCAGGTTCATCCGTCCCGGCGGCGGCCTCGGGCTTGCGGCCATTTCGCGGCGGGGCGGAGACCACCGGCGTTGAAGGCAAAGGAGGAGGGGGAGCCAGAACCGTCTGGAGCTGCTGTAATTGCGGCTGAGCGTGTTGGAACCCCTGATTCTCCCCTTCCGGAACACCGTTCTGCAGGTAAGCGGTCATCACGGCATTTTGGGTTTGCAGGAATTGGCTCATCAATTGCTGAAATCGCATCATCACAGTGTCGGAATGGATTGCCGCAACGGGCATTCCCTGAATCGTCGCCACTGCAGTCGATTCTGTTCCCCTTGGGTTGGATTGAGACACGTCCGGTTTCAAGGTTTCAGTTCCTCCGTTCTTTTGATTGTAGGTCGAGGCCTCCAAGTTCGGGCCGGGAACAGTTTCCGCGGCCCGCTTGGCGGGTCGCGAATGGGCTGGCAGATGCTCGGATCCCGTCGGCGGCGGGAGTACCGCCGCGTCACCGGAACGGCCCTTCGCGTGCAAGGGTCCGGTGGTGTCGGCTCTGTTCTCGTTGGCCGCCGCCGGAGGGCCTTGGGGGAGAACAGTGGAGCGCACTCTGCCTCCGTTGACGTACCAGAGTGGTCGCTTGGCCTTGCTCTCCTTCTCCAGTTCTTCCAGATCGATCGGCCGAGGCGATCTTGCCTGATAGAGGGTTCTCAGTTTCACCGGGAGGCCTCGGACCGCCAGTTGACCCAGAGTGTGAAGGAGTTGGACGATCCCGTCACGGCCCGATAAGTCGGTTGCGATACAGAGCGCGTTGCGCTCCTCCAGGATCTGTCGCAGCAGGCCGGTCAGGACGTTACGCGGCCCCACCTCGACAAACACACGTGCTCCCGCCTCGTACATCGCCTCAATCTCGGTCGTAAACTGGAGCGGTCTTACGAGATGATCGGCTAGCACCTCACGGATCTGCTGGGGTTCTTTGGGATAGCGGCAAGCCAGCGCATTGGAAAAGACTTCGAATCGAGCCGGTTGAAACTCCACTGTCTCCAGAAAGCGCGCCAGGCGCGCGCGAGCCGGCTCCATCAGGGGCGAATGAAAGGCACAGGCTACCGGAATCGGGCGCGTCCTGAACCCCGATTCCTCAAGGGTGGCGCGAGCCGATTCCACATCTTCGACACGACCGGCAATGATTGTCTGCCTCGGGCCGTTCAAGTTCGCCGCCCAAACATTGGGAATACCCTCCAGTGCCGCGGTGACCAACTCCGCATCCCCATTTACGGCCGCCATGGTTCCCGCTTCCTCAGCCACGGATTCCTTGATGAAGCGGCCTCGAGCCTCGGAAACTGCAAAAAGGGCCTCTTCAGAAAACACGCCCGCGGCGCACAGGGCCACATACTCGCCATAACTGTGGCCGGCTGCCATGTCCGGCTCCACGCCCAGGCGAGTGAGGAGGTGAAACAAACCGATTTCCGCCGCCCCCAGGGCCGGCTGGGCGATCCGCGTGTCGGTCAGTTTCCGCATCTGGGCTTCCTCTTCCTCCCGGCTGAACGGGGGCGGCGGAAAGAGGTAGGAAGTCAGAGCTCCCTCGAATCGATCCCAGAGGACGCGATCAGCCTTCTCGAAACTCTGCCGCAGATCCTGGAAATGGAGGCTCAGGTTGCGAAGCATATAGGGGTGCTGGGAGCCTTGCCCGGGAAAGAGAAAAGCCACTTTTCCCTCCGAAAAAGGACTCCCCAGGTAGATTCCCCTTCCGTCGGACAATTCCTGACACCCTGCCCGCACTGAATCCAGAGCCACTCTCAGCTTCGATTTCAAATCCTCCAGCGACGACGCAATAATGGCCAGGTTGAGCACCTTCTCGGAAGGCTGCCGGTCAAGCGGCGGGACCAAGCCACAGATATTGGCCGCCAGATCAGAGAGAGCCGGCCTCACACCGCCCTCCAGCGAGTGGTTCAAAGACTCCAGATTCGCCAGCAGTTGGGCGGCATCGTCGGCTTTCCAAAAAAACAGTTCACTCGGCCAGATCTCAGCCAAAGACCCGGTGGAGTCGCTCGACTCACTGCCATGCTCTTCTAGAACGGCATGAAAGTTGGTGCCGCCGAAACCAAATGAACTGACTCCAGCCCGCCGCGGGATATTGCCCGCCTGGGGGAACCAGGGCAACGGTTCGGTGTTGACATAGAACGGAGTACCGTTTCCCCGCATCTTGGGGTTGGGGCTCTCAACATTCAGTGTTGGGGGGAGTACTTTGTGGTGGAGAGCCAGAGCCGCCTTCATGACGCCGGCCACACCCGCCGCTGATTTGGTGTGTCCAATCATGGACTTGATCGAACCCAGGGCACAGCCTTGGGGGGCCGCATGGGCCGCCTGGAAGAGTTGCGAAAGCGAAGTCACTTCGGCGGCGTCACCGGCTACGGTTCCCGTACCGTGGGCTTCGATGAGCCCAACCGTGGCGGGAGAGAAACCGGCCTTGGCGTAGGCGCGCTCCAAAGCCCGAATCTGACCGCCCGGCTTGGGAGCCGTCAGACCCTTGCCGCGGCCGTCGCTGGAGCCGGCTACAGATTTCAAGACCGCGTAGATGCGGTCGCCGTCGCGCTCGGCATCGGCCAATCGCTTGAGCACCAGGATGGCGACACCTTCACTGATCACGATGCCGTTAGCCTTCTCATCAAAGGTCTTGCATAGGCCATCCGGCGATAAGGCCTGAGTCTTGGCGAAACAGAGATAGGCAAAGGGATTCTGAACGGTGTCAACGCCACCCACGATGACCATGTCGCTGGTGCCGTTCTCCAGTTCCCTGGCCGCCAGGTAAACAGCAGCCAAAGACGAGGCGCAGGCGGCATCCACGGTGAAGTTGACGCCGCCCAGATCAAAACGGTTGGCGACACGGCCGGCAGACACGTTCACCAGTGTTCCGGCAAAGGAATCCTCGGTCCACTCCGGCAGTTGCTGCAAAACCTGTTCCGACACATCAGCCCCCAGAAACATCGGAAGACAGGACCGAAAGCCGTAGTAGAGTCCCAGATCGCCCAGCCCACCGCTCACACCGAAAATCACCGAAGTGCGTTCTCGAGAGAACTCCCGGTCACCATAGCCGGCATCTTCCAGAGCCTGGTGGACGACCTCAAGGGCCAGCAATTGGAACGGATCGATCGAGGACAGAGCCTTTGGGGGAATGCCATAACGCATTGGATCGAAGGGAACCTCATCAATGAATCCACCCCATTTGGAGTAGATCTTGTCGCGGGTCTTCGGATCACTGTCATAGTACAGGTCCAAGTCCCAGCGCTCCTTCGGCACTTCCTGAATCGCATTGACTTTCTTCAGTATGTTGTCCCAAAGCACTCGAGCATTTTGAGCCTTCGGCAACAGACACCCCAGACCTATGATCGCTACATCACTGGGTTCCTCGGTGTGGGGCTTCTTCTTGTTACTCACAGGAGACATCTTCCCCTCCAGACGGTATGTTCCCTTCGAGTTGGCTCACTTCGATCCCGTTCTGAGGCAACTTTAGACGAAAAAGTGTGCACGTCAACTGATCGGAGGCGAGTACCTAGATATAACAGTGTGGGATTGACCAAGGTCTTTGTCAAGAAAAAAGAATAGAAGACGTTCACCATCGTGACCTCACACATTGGTTTTGGGATCAACTAAACCCTTGCGGATAAAGCCAGTTATGGAGCATCCGAAAGAGACTTCCGGAGGCTCGAACACCCATCCACCGCATCCAACACCAAGCCAGAAGCAAGTCGTGTTTCGGGCTTGCTTTCCTCTTCAGTGACTCGACACTTATCCAATGTAGCGTGCCTTGGTGAGAATAAAGTGTTTTTTCTGCCGCGTATTTTAATTTATCTTCCAAACATCTTTTTTGATCTGTTTTGATGTAGTGTAAGACAAACCGTCGTACAATCGGTCCTCACCCCCCGGAGCCCACCTGACGTGATCGTCTTGAATACGGACCCGTGGTCAGGTCCGGAGATCAAGTCCGGAAAACGATCACGGGGTCGATTCGAAAAGCCTTCCGAGCAGAAAGGGCCGAAGCGCCCAGACACATCGCCACTGTGATGCCGAACATCGCCACCTCCAACGTGGGAGTGGTGACGAAGTTGAGGCCAAACCGTTCGTAGCCGTGCTGGGCCAGTCGAGTGATCGCCAGGCCCACCAGGTAACCGGAAATCGAGTAGATGAAAACTTGCTCCACAATGAGAACGGCGAGATCTCTATTGGTGGCACCGATGGCTTTGAGTGTCCCGAACTCCGCCAGATGTTCAACGGTGGAGGCGTAAATCGTTTGTCCTACGATTACCATCCCGACGATGAACCCCAGAAGAGCCGTGATTCCAAACCCTATTCCCATTCCCGTCCGAACGATCCAGAACCGTTTGGTTTTCCAGGCCAGCGCTTCTTTGGTGTACACGTCCACGCCCTTGATCTGCTGAAGCCGCTCGACCAGATCCGAAACAAGGACCCCCGGCTCTGCTTTCACAAGGATAAAACTCGTCTGTTCACGCCCCGTCAGGCGATAGATGCCGGAGAGCTTCTTGGCGGTTCCGTAGCTGGTAAAGGCGATTGGACTGGTGGTGAACGATTTCACTTCCCGAGAAATCCCGACCACTTGCACCAGCTTGTCAAAAATCTCGACCCGATCGCCCACTTTCAGGCCGCCCAACTTCCTCAGAGCCGACTCGTCGACAATGATGGTGTCGCCCCGCTTCAGGCCCTTGAGTTGACCCTCCTTCAGCTTCCAGGGCCAGCCAATACTGGCATCAGGATCGAACCCGACCAGCATGACCGTCTCGGCGCGGCCGTTGGGCAGCTTCATGACTCCCCAGCCTTTGGCCACCGGCTCGGCCCATTCGACGCCCCTGAACTGCTTCGCCTTCCAGAGCTTGCGTTCGGGAAACGGACGGGAGGAGTCAAAGTTGACGCTGTTTTCCAGAGTGATCCAGATATCGGCATCAGAGTTGTCGATCAACACCGACGCATCGCGAACAAAGCCGAGATAAGCCCCCATGTCGAAGAACATCAACACCACGGCGAACGTAATGCCCACCAGTGTGATGAAGAGTCGGGTTCGCTCCTTGATGAGGTTTTTCCAGGCAATCAAAAACATCGCCGTCTTCGCTCTCAATAAAGGTCGCCGTCTTCCGCCTGCGGAGGCGGCGAAATCTAGAGACGCCAACCCACTTCCCACAGTAACCCAAGAAACCGATCGTCTCAGCGGGGCGGGGCACCGTTGTACCAGGCCCGCCAACGTCTGGCAGATCCTCGCCCGTGCCGCCAACGGACTTGCCCGCAGACCCGCAGCCCGAGGAAACGAGAGTTCGGCGCCGTCCGGCAGAAGCGCCCAACCCAGGGGATCAGATGGAGCCTCCCTGTTCGGTCGATACTGGTGCCGGACGGGCACGAAGGTACCTTCCCGGGTCTAGCTGTCAGATTGGCTTTCGACCGGCTCGCTCCCCTCCCTGGCAAGCGCCGGTACACTGCCTTTCACCCTTCCTTACGGCTATTATACAGCTCCTGGCAAGTTCATGGGGAGATTCCTCTCAACAGATTCGGATTTCGACACCCGGGGTTTGCCGGGAGCGGAGTTACCATCAGGCCCCACGAGTCCTGCTCAAGGCTCCGACGACCGGTAGATATGAAACCCGAAAAAGGGGTTTGAGGTGCCAAAGAAAAGTCCAAAGGGAGTAGAAGAAAAGACGCGGACACCGACATCCAGCTCCTGTCCAAAGCCTTGGCGCGTCAGCATGGTGTACTTTTCGCCATCCACGGAACTGTAAAGATCGAAGCCCATCAAATGGAGGAAGGGCTGAGCAAACCGATACTGCTTGAGGAAACCCCTCACATCGTTGGTCCCCACATAGAGTTTTCCCTCGTGCTCCACCATTCGCCAGATGTGCTCGTTGAGCCAATCGTTAAAGCCGGCTCCCATTCCGCTGAGAGGCTTCTTCAGGCCCTGGGGCGTGTCACGAGCAGCACCCACAATCAAGTCCCAGCTGTCGTCAGGATTGACGCGAATCATTTCGGCCGGCTTATCCGTGCCCACGAACAGGGCGCCCTTGAAGACCGCCATGCTGACCACCGTGTTGCTGGGAAACGGCTCCAGGTAAGCTCCCTTTTCCACCACTGGGGTGAAGGTATAGGGGGGCTGGCCGGTGGCTTCCGTGCGGACAACCCCGTAGCCTCCTTGCACATCCAGCTGCCCGAGGTAGAGCCAGCCGTTGAAGACCGCCATTTCGTAAAAGCTCATGCCCTCAGGAGACACAAACCTGAATTCGTCGTTTCCTCCAGCCGGATTGGCGGCCTCCATGAGCACGCCACCCCCTCTCAGGTTGGCGTTGACCAAGAAGAGTCGATTCTTGTAAACCGCCATGGCTCGAAAATTGGCCTGGCCTCTCCCCAGGTCTCCCAGCACGGTTCCCGGGTCCTGCGGCACCGGGGTCCACCGTTCCCCATCCTCAGTACGCAGAATGCGAGGGGGTGGAACTCCCGGATTAATCGATTCGGAGGTGACACCGCCCGCATAGAGCACTTCCGTGCCATCCGGATCGGTAAAAGCAATAATGTTTCGAAATCCCGCGTCACGGGAAGTGAATTTTCCGGGAAAATCGGGAATCGGCACGTCGTTAGGCGACTGGAAAACTCGCTTCCAGACACGCGACACCGGATTGTAGCGCCAGATCTCAGCTCGCAGGGGAAGATCCTGAGGGCTCTCGGTGCACTCCAGATCGGGATCTGTCGGGGGATACTTGAAGGGTCCCACATCAGGCCCGCCCGACAAGGCAAGGCCAGCGTACTCCACACACAAATGGGCCCGGGCGGTTCCCACATAGAGAGCGTTCTTCCACCAGATCATGGACCACGCCTTGGTGTTTTGGCGGTCTCCGAGTCCTTGAGCGCCAACGCGCCGAAAGGTGAGCTCTTGAGCCTGCAGCGAACTCCTTGCGGCGGCAGTGACAAAGCAACATGCCGACAGGAGCAGCAAGAACAGCTCTCGAACTCTCGGGTGTGCCCCTCGTTCCCTCATAACGGTTTCTCTCTCCACAAATGGATCGTATCTTTTTCGGGAAAGCTTTAGCCCGCATTTCTCAGAAGTCGTCTACCGCGGCGCCGAAATCCTCCCCGCTGACTGCGTTGACTGCCTCGGCCTCAAGGGGGGAGCGCAAGGCGGTAGACGCGCGGGCAGGCCCGCAGCGGTAGTAGGTCGAGTGAGGGAAATCGATCATCTAGAGGGGGGTCAAGGAGACCTGGAAAGTCGACCCGGCCCCTTCGACCGAGGCTCAGGGAGTGTCGCGTGAAGGGATTGCGCCCGGCGGCAGACACTTTTGAAGGTCCGGTGGATATCAGCGCCGAATCATCACCACGTCGCCTTCTTCGAGGCCGTCCACGACTTCCACGTACCGATCGTCCTCGGCACCTCGAACAACCTTCCTGACCTCGTAGGAATCCCCGTTTCGAATGGTGACGAGAGCCTCGCCATTCTTTTCGTCGATGGCCTTTTGCGGGATAATGGGGATGTCCTCTTTTCGGAGAATCGTGATTGCAACATCCACCGTCAGACCCAGCTTCAACGCGGCCTCTCGAGGAAGCTCGATCTTGGCCTCCATCACTTTGACGTCAAGCATTTCGCCGGGCGTTTCCCCCGTAATGCCTTTTTTTCCAACTGAGGCCGCGATATCGAGCACCTTCCCATTGAACTGAACTCCGGGGTAGGCATCAGCTGTCACGACAGCCTCCTGACCCACCCGCACTTTCTGGATTTCGCTCTCGTCGATTTCCGCTCTCACAATCACTCGACTCAGGTCGACAAGTGTCAGGATGGGTTGAGGACGCTGCATGACAATCACTTCCCCGGGTTCCATGTACCTCCAGAGGACTTTTCCTGAAATGGGAGCCCTGACTCGCGTGTTGTCAAACAGGGTTTGAACATGGGCAACATCGGCCTCGGCCTGTTTGACGGCGGCACGAGCCACCTTCCTGGCTTCCTTCCGAGCTCCGGCCTGGACCAGGCTGAGACGCTCACTGGCGGTCCGGTACCGCGCCGCGGCGACCTGATGACGCTTTTCCGCCTCGTCCAGCTGAGCATCGGAAATGACCCCCACCTCGCGCAGGCCACGGTAGCGCTTCAATGTGGCTTGAGCCTCATCCAACACGGCTCCGGTTTCCTTCAAGCGGGCCCGAGCCGCCTCCAGTTCCTGCTCTCGCGGACCGGCGTCCACCTCGGCCAGTTTCGCTTTTGCCTGTTCCAGCCGGGCCTGAGCCTGGCCCAGCTGGGCTCGCAATTCATCGTCCTCCATCTCGACGATAAGCTGCCCCTTGACCACCCGATCTCCTTCGTTAACGAGGATCCTCTTGATCCTCCCCATCATCTTGGCGGTGATGCGAACCTCCCTCCACGGTTCCACTTTTCCCTTGGCCGCCACGGTGACGTCGACGACTCCACGTCTGACGCGAAACTCCCGGTTGGCGGAACTGGTCGAGCAGGAGGAAACGGTGAGAGCAGCCGCCAGCAATAACAGACCGGGGTTCAAGGGGACAATCGACTGGTACTTCATTCAGCACTCATTGTATCAGGACGTGGGTGGCTGGGCGAAACCGCAGGCCGCATTTCTCAGACCAGATTGAGAGACTCTCCCTGATGATCAGCATCCAATCTGTTGCGTCGCGAGGGTTTGTGGATCCTCGATTTCGTTACCAGGCGGCGAAGGCGCCCCGGCTGACAAGGCATCGCGACCGAGGCCCCGCAGTCGTGTTGGCGCAGTTCTTCAGGCAGGCCGAACGAGCGCAACCGAGTCTGAGGATTTCGCTCATGGGTAGACAACGCATGGAGAATGCGAGTTGACGCTTCGCGCCCGTCACTTACAGTCTTGGCTCGCACCAGACTCGGCGGTGAAAGCGACCTTGCCCGCAAAACCGACCACATCTGTTCTCCAGGCAGTACCTCCTCCCCCCGGTTTGACTGAAGCAACCGGTGTGCCAGCACTCAATCGGGCAGCCCGTCCAGGCTCGTCATGCCCGGTCCCTGCCACAGCCCCATGATTTGCTTGGGTTGCGGAGTGCCAGGTGGACGCGTCAACCCCACCTCCAGTCCCCGCGACGGCCGAGCAACCGGGCTGATAAACCTTTGTCCCAGACCCACTTTCGACGTCTTACCGGGACCACGTGATGGACTATCCGGACCCGGCTGCAGCCACTCCCAAGGCTGGGATCACGCCGGCTGACGCCGGCAGACAAACGGGGTTCCGACACCTTCACAAAATGTGAACCAAATGACATAATCGGCCGGGACACGGCGCACTTCCGCTCACCGCTGTCTGTCTCATCCGATCCGTGCTGGCGCGGTTAGGAAGCGTCCTACGTCAGGTGACGCTTGCTCGGCAATCAGGCTTGATCGTTAGAAATGAATTAGCGCTATTCTGGACAAATGAAAACCGCTACTTTGACCGAAACTAAAAACCGTCTGAGCGCTCTGATCGATCAGGTTCGCCACGGCGAGACGATCTTGATCCTGGACCGGGGCCGGCCGGTGGCCCGCCTCGCCTCCGTGATTGCCGAAGAGGGTGCCGTCCCCGAAGGACGTATCGCCCGCCTGGAGCGGCAAGGCATCTTGAGCCGAGCGAGAGCAGCCAAGCCTCCTGACCTTTTTGGCAACCCTCGTCCCAAAGCACTCTCAGACGCCAGCGCACTTGAGGCGCTCTTGGAGGAGCGGAGAAGCAACCGGTGAGGTTCTGGGACAGTTCGGCGCTGGTGCCGCTCCTGATCACCGAAGAGACCAGCGAGCCTCTGCAAGAGCTTTTTCAGGATGAACGTTCCCTGGTCGTCTGGTGGAGCACCGAGGTGGAGTATGCCTCGGCGGTGGCTCGGCTGGAACGAATGAGTCAGGTTACGCTTGCAGAGGCGAACCTGGCCTTTGAGCAGCTCCACGAGCTGACGCGAGTCTGGCACATTATCGATCCCGTGGAGGCTGTTCGGTCGACAGCCAAGCGCTTTATTCGCGTCCACGAACTCCGAGCCGCTGACGCTCTGCAGTTGGCAGCTGCTTTCCTGGCCGCTGAGGCACTCCCCGCCAGCCTGGAAGTTGTCTGCCTGGATGACCGCCTTGTGATCGCCGCCCAGCGAGAAGGCTTCCGAGTGATCGACGGCTCGGCATTGTGATTGCCTCAAAACCGCTGCCTCACAGGGCGGGACACCCCAGGAGCCTGTCCGAGTATTACGATCTCAGGAATTCAGCGAGGCGGCGCCTCCGACCGGCAAGTGATGGGGTAGCCGGGTCTTCATCGGGGTTGGCTGGGGAAGACCCCAGAGCGGTGCTGAGACTACTGCGTGCTCTTGCTCAAGACGCTCTGGGCCGGGTCGAAGGTGAAGCCCGCCTTGACGATGTCGGTGACCAGGAGCTTTCCTTGGGGTGGGTTGCCGAAGGGAACGAAATCGATCTTGCGGAAGCGGGCGATGCCCAAGGCATTGGTGACAGCCTGCTCGGTGTCCGGAAGGTTGTAGGTGGCGGTCACCGTGGCGCCGGGGACGGGGTTGCCGTTTTCTTCCCGAACCAGGACGGTGCCACTGGTGAGGGCAAAGCGGCCGAACTGGAGCTGGTTGAGAAGGATATTGGCGGAGCGGGCGCAGTTGGCCGCGCAGGGAGGATCGATGATTTTGACGATGAAGGCGTCGTGACCGATGTCTTTGGGCAGCGGGGGATTGACTGCCGGAAAATCGTCGGAGAGGGTCGAGCCGGTGGCGTAGGCGGTTCCTTCCGAGTCGACGGCGATTGCGAAGACCCGCTCATCCCTTTCCCCACCCAGGCAGAGGCTGTAGAGGAGGGCGGC
>JBHHYX010000126.1:0-12728 GCA_046757765.1 Acidobacteriota bacterium
TGAATTGTTATCCAACGCGCAACTTGACCATTTTGTGAACTTGTTTCGGGCCTAGCCGGCCCTAGGGAATCAAAACTTCAAATATCTTGGGCCTAACAACTTAAGCTCTCTTGTGTGGGCAAACGCTAGTCCGGAATCGACTCCCCCGACTGCACCGGTTCCCCCGGCGCGGGCTGGTTGAGACGTCGAATGCGCATCGTTATGATCTTCTTTCGATTGGCATCCAGGATTTCGATCTCCATGCCTTCCCAGCGCACCTTCTCTCCGATGGCCGGCACCTTGCCCAGATGGCTCACAACGAGCCCGGAAACGGTGGTCACATCGGGCTCTCCAAAATCGAGGCGGAGGGCGTCTTCCAGATCTTCTACTTCCAGGCCTCCGCTCACGATGTAGCTGTCCCCACCCTCGCTGGCCAGCTCCACGGTCTGGGTCTCATCCTCGTCGTGAATCTCACCCACAATCTCTTCAATCAGGTCTTCAATGGTCACCACACCGGAGACCGAGCCGTACTCATTGACCACCAGCGCCATCGGCTCAGAGGTCTCTTGCATCTCCTTGAGCAGTTCCGACACTCTCTTGGTTTCCGGAACAAAGAGGGGTTTCTTGATCAGAGGTGTGATGGGCTGCTCCCCTATTTGATCTCCCAGCAGAGCCAGGAGATTTCGGACGTAGACGACGCCCAGAATCTGATCCATCGTTTCGCGATAAACGGGAATTCGCGAGTGCTTGCTGGTGACAATCAAGTCCTTCAGTTCGGAAATGGTGGCGGTTTCCTCAATCGCGACCACCTCCGGTCGCGGGGTCATGATTGCTCGAACCAGGGTCGTTCCGAACTCCACCGCCGATTGGATCAACTCGCTTTCCGCTTCTTCGAAAATGCCTTCCTCTTCGCCGACTTCAATGTAGGCTTGGATTTCCTCATCTGACGCCTCCTCCTGGGCCGGGACCGTCCGGCTCTGCCGCGCCAGCACTCTTTGCCGAAACTTCAGAAGCAGGAGGAGGGGGACGCTTAAGCCCCAAAGGAGCCGGTAGGCACTGGCCAGCCAAGGCAGCACTCGAAGCAGGAAGTGCTCCGGGTCCTTCTGCGTCACAACCCTGGGAATCAGTTGCCGCACGAGCGCTACAATGGCCACCATAATGAGGAGCGAGACCAGGGCGGCGGAATAGGGAAAGGTCGAGGACGTCAAGACCGCGGTCACCACAATCGCCACCGCTACCGTCAAGATCTGAATCGCAAACTGCAGGGGCAGCAGGAACTGGCTCCGGTCCCTCGAAAGCTCGGCCAGAAGCGCAATCCTACCGGCTCGATCGCGCTCGGCCAGAGTGCGGAGGTTGACCTTGGAGAGCCGTGTGGTGGCGGTTTCCACCAGGGAGAGAAAAAAGATTCCAAGAAGCAGGACTACAGTTATCAGCAGCAAAAGAGCAGTCAATGAAGTTTGAATTCCTGTCGTAGAGTTTTCTCTAAAGCGTTCATTTCCCCCCCATCTGAGGCGTGATCGTAGCCGAGGAGGTGGAGTATGCCGTGCAGCGAGAGCACTTTCAGTTCGTCGATGAGCGGCCCCTTTTTCTGTCGGTCCGCCGTTTGCACGGAGATGAGCACGTCGCCCGCATACTCGTCGTCCAGTTCAGCTTCCCACGGCTCGGGTTGATGGGGGAAGGCCAAAACGTCGGTTGGACGGTCCTTTCCCACATGGGTCAAGTAGACTCTTCGCATCGCCCTGTCGCTGATCAAAACGAGGCTGAGACCCCGCTGGACCTCCAGCCTCTCCACCAGCCGGCGCACGAACTCCCGGAGGACCCGCAGGTCCAATCTGATCCGACGCTGTCTATTGAAGACGTTGATTATCCGGCTCTTGTTTTTGCGCAACCCTTTTGTTGAAGTCAAATCCAGGGTATTCAATCGGGTGATGGTACATGCCCGAAATCACTCGTTCGAAAGCCGTCAGAATCTTCTCCAGGTCTTTCATGGTGATGTCGCACTCGTCGAATTGACGATCTTGAATGGTAGACTGGATGAGACGACGAATCAAACTGCGAATCTGACTGGGCGAAGGCTCCTGCAACGTTCGGGAGGCGGCTTCCACCTGATCGGCCAGCATGAGGATGGCCGCCTCTTTGCTCTGGGGCTTGGGGCCAGGGTAGCGAAAATCCGCCTCCGTGACCTCGCAGTGCTTCCCATCGGCCGCCTCTTTGGCTTTCTGGAAAAAATACGTCATCAACCGGGTGCCGTGGTGCTGGGGAATCAGATCTCGAACCTTGGGGGTCAGGTTGATTTCATTTGCCATCGCCAGGCCGTCCTTGACATGGCTGGCAAGGATAAGACTCGACATGTTGGGCGAGAGTCCTTCATGCTTGTTGGCCATGAAAATCTGGTTCTCCACATAGTACTCCGGCTTCCTGAGCTTCCCGATATCGTGATAGTAGGCTCCTGCCCGGACCAGTACCGGATTGGCTCCGATCGCCTCGGCGGCGGACTCCGCGAGTGTTCCCACCAGAATGCTGTGGTGATACGTTCCCGGCGCCTGCACCGCCAGTCGCCGAAGAATGGGCTTGTTCAAGCTGGACAGCTCCAGGAGCCGGATGTCGGTGGTGATGCTGAAGAGTGTTTCCAGCATGGGGAGCAACAGCGAGGCCAGCATGGCGGCAAAGGATCCACTCAGGAACCCGGCCAGGCTTCGGACGGCAAACGTCGTCCACTCAAAACCTTGAGAATAGAGTTGAAGAGAGAGGACGAGCAGAATGTTGACAAGTCCGATGATCAAACCGGCACGAACGATGGCGGACCGTTCGCGATACTGTCGCAGAGCATAAATCGCAGTCAGGCTGCCCACCAGGGAGTAGATCCCCATCGACATCTCCCCTGTCATCAGGGCCAGGAACACGGCAAAGGTCAGAGCGTAGATGATGCAAAGCTGGGCATCCACCAGAAGGATAATCAGGATCGCTCCCAAAGCCACCGGTATAACGAAATAGAAATGATAGGGATTCTGCAAAAAGCCGGCGTTCAGATTACCGGCCACGACTTTAGCCAGAGCCGTGAGCAGTCGGGCGAGAAGAAGGTTCACAATCAGCACCAGAGTGACGAGTTGATAGTGACTCCCTACGCTCTGGTGCTGTCTCTGGTGAGCCCAGAAGTATTGCCATAACGTGTACATGAAGAAGATGACAATCAGGAAAACTCCCACAAACCGGCCCGTCGGCTGCTCCGCCTGCTTCTGGCTTCTCAACTCCTCCAGAATCATCAGTTCGCGGGGGCCGATGGCATCCCCCTTGCGAACAATCGTCCTTCCTTTCTTAATCTGGATCAGGACCGGATCCACTTCGCTCATGGCGAGAGCTTCCCTCGCTCGCGTCTCCGCTTCGTTGAAGTAAACATTGGGGACGACCCACTGATCCAGGAAGCGGATGATCCCCCTTTTTTCCTCTCCCGCAACTTCCGTCAGCTCATACTGCTCCTGACGGAGCACGTCACGCGCCTGCCCGATGTCACGGATGGCCGTCCAGTCATTCAACACTTCATCCTGGCGTGTAATCGTGTTGAAGAGCACAATCCCGCGGCCCTGGTAAATCAGCAGCATGTCGCGAGTGGCCGCCACCCCCGGGTGTTTGAGGGCAAGCTGCAACATCCGCACCATCTGGTCTTCCAGCTTGGGGGAAAAACCGTGATCGAGAAGAATCTTGAGGGTCTCGGCCCGGTCAAAGGTGGAAAGCTTCTCCTTGAGCTCTTTCAGCACCTCGGCCCGGTCCTTGGTGGTGAGAGGGGCGGTCTGGGGTATTCCCGCCCTTTCGCGATACTTGGCAATCAGCTCCCGGGCGCGTCCGAAGCCGCTTCTCAACTCCATTTCGATGCGGTTGTTCACTCTCAAATCGAGGTCAAACACTGCGGGAACGGTTGTGAGGCTCTCCTGCTTTTTCTCTGAAGTGGCCTCGAAATCGCTGACCGTAAAGTCATCGGGCGCCTCGATTGTCCGGTCGGACACATCACCTATTTGAAAGTCGGGAATATCCTGAAACCAGGATCCGATCAGAAGAAGGGTGATGGCGATGGAAATCCCCAGGCCGTAAACAGCTTGAAGATAACTGAGCCCGGCCGCCAGCGTGCGGCGCACCTTTTCCAGCTTGGACACGCGCTGGCTCAAGGGGCTTCCCCTGCTCGGTTTGCCGGTTTGCTTGTCTGCCATCTCAGATTGATCGGACCGAGTGCCCGGTCCCTTTCGGGTATTTTGCACCCGTCATCACCCTGTGCTCTCCGCACGCCCTTCCTTGGAGAGGAGTCAATCGGGAAAAGTTTTCCAGCAGCGGGAAGTCGACGGGCGACCGGGTGAAGCAAGAGCGGGCAAGTGCACACGCCTCTTTGGCCATGGTTTGGGCAGGTATTATAGCACACCGGCGTGGTCTGAATTCGCTTACCCTCCCTCACCCTCCATACAGATGTCGTGCGCCAGGCGCGGACTACGGTTCGTATCTCTTGAAAACGAGGGCGGCATTCGTCCCGCCGAATCCAAAGGAGTTGGACATTGCGTATTGGAATTCGGCGCGCCGGGAGTTCTTGGGCACATAATCGAGATCGAAGTCATCTTCGGGGTTGTCGAGATTGATGGTGGGCGGAATGACTCGATGGTAAAGGGCAAGGGCGGTGATGCCTCCTTCCAGGCCCCCGGCGGCGCCCAGAAGGTGTCCCGTCATGGACTTGGTCGAGCTGACCGCGAGCTTGGAGGCATGATTGCCAAAAAGCCGCTTGATTGCAAAGGTCTCCACTCGATCGTTGGGTGGAGTGCTGGTCCCATGGGCATTGATGTAGCCGATGTCGCTGAGGGCGATGCCGGCATCTTCAATAGCAGCCTTCATGACTCGGCAGGCCCCCGACCCGTCCTCAGGGGGAGCGGTCATGTGATAGGCGTCCCCGGTCATTCCGTAACCCACGATTTCGGCCAGGATTCTCGCCCCCCGCCGGCGAGCCATCTCCAGTTCCTCCAGGACAAGAATGCCGGCGCCCTCGCCGACCACGAAACCATCCCGGTCCCGGTCAAAAGGGCGACTGGCGCGTTCCGGTTCGCTGTTGCGAGTCGAGAGCGCCCGCATGGCCGCAAACCCTCCCACTCCCATGGGAGTGATGGCCGCCTCAGATCCGCCGGCCAGCATGGCATCCGCGTCGGCCCTCTGGATGATCTTGAACGAATCCCCCACGGCGTGTGCTCCGGCTGAACAGGCGGTGGAAGTGGCCGAGTTGGGTCCGGCCGCGCCGAATCGTATGGAGACCTGCCCCGCGGCCAGGTTGGCGATCGAGGCGGGAATAAAAAAAGGAGAGATGCGACGGGGACCTTTCTTGAGGAACTTCTCGTGCTCCCTTTCAATGGTCTCGAACCCACCGATTCCGGAGCCGATGTAGACTCCCACCCGGGTAGCATTGTGGGGAGTGATCTTCAGGCCGGCGCTCTTCATGGCGCATTCCCCCGCCACAATGGCGTACAGAATGAAGCGGTCCATCTTCCGAGAAGTCTTCGGATGCACGTAATCGAGGGGATCCAGATCCTTCACTTCGGCCGCAATCTTGGTGGAGAAGCCCGTCGCGTCGAACCGCGTGATCCTTCTCACTCCGCTTTTCCCTGAAAGCAAGGCTTTCCAGGTGCTTTCCGTGTCATTGCCCAAGGCCGTGGCAAGGCCAACACCGGTGACGACTACCCTTCGCTTCAAAGTAGCTGCGCTCCTGAGCTTCTATTTCTGGTGAGCCGTGATATACAAAACAGCGTCCTGGACGGTCTGGATCTTCTCGGCGTCTTCGTCCGGAATCTCGATGTCGAAATCTTCTTCGAACTTCATCACCAACTCCACTGTATCCAGGGAATCAGCGGAGAGATCGTTAACGAAATGAGCATCCCCGGTAACGAGTGACTTGTCGACTCCCAGCTGCTCTACTATGATGCTTTTGACTTTTTCTTCAACTTCTTGGACTGCCATTTTTCCTCCCATCGGGTAGAATAGTCTAATGTTTACATATACATACCGCCGTTAATATTTAGCACATGACCGGTAATATATCCAGCCTCTTTTGAAGCTAGAAAGCGCACGCCTACAGCGATATCTTCAACAGTTCCGATCCTTTTCAACGGGATCAAGGTCAGAAGCTTCTGCCGGGTCTGGTCTCCCAGTTTGGCCGTCATGCCCGTCTCGACGAAGCCGGGAGCGATGGCGTTCACGGTAATATTACGAGAAGCCACCTCGCAAGCCAAGGCCTTAGTCAAACCAATCATCCCGGCTTTACTGGCCACATAATTCGCCTGTCCCGGGTTCCCGGCCTGAGCCACAACCGAACTCATGTTGATGACTCGACCATAGCGTTGCCTCATCATGGCGGGGAGAACCTGTTTGGTGACGTGATAGACTCCGTCGAGGTTGGTTGAGAGTACTGATCTCCAATCTTCCTTCGGCATGCGCATGAGGAGCCCGTCCCGTGTGATGCCCGCATTGTTGACCAGAATATCGATCCTCCCGAAATGACGGAGCGCAGCGACAACCGCCGCCTTGACTTGTCCTGGATCCGAGACATCCATGGGAAGGGCCAGGGCTTGGGACCCCCTACGACGGAGATCCTCGGCGCACTGGTCGATTTCCGCGGTTGAGCGGGCCGTGATCACGAGGCCGGCGCCATGGGCGGCCAGATCCTCGGCGACACGGCGGCCAATTCCCCGCGAAGCCCCGGTGACGAAAGCCACCTGTTCGGAAAAGTCAGACATAGGCTTCCAGCTGCTCCCTGTTTTGGATGCTCTTGACCCGGGCCGAACGGTCGGTCTGCCGGATGAGGAGGGTGAGCACCTTCCTGGGGCCGACTTCGACGAAGGAAGTCACGCCCACCCCCCGCAGTGTGGCCAGGCAATCGGACCAGCGTACGGGCGACGAGACTTGACGAATCAGCCCGTCGCGGACTTCATCCGCCGTGCGCGTCTCGGCGGCGTCCACATTGTTCACCAGCGGAATTCGGAGATCCCGTAATCGAGTCTTCTTCAGTACGTCGGCAAGCCGTTCCTGTGCCGGCTTCATCAGGGCACAGTGAAAGGGAGCGCTCACGGGGAGAGTGGAAACCTTTCTCGCTCCTCGCCGGTGGGCCAGGTGCGAGGCCCTTTCGACGGCGTTGGCGTGGCCGGCGACGACAATCTGGGTCAATGAATTGATATTGGCCGGCGAAACCACGTCTCCCCCAGCGGCCTCTCGGCAAATCTGCTCCACATCGCCCAATTCCAGCCCCAGGACAGCAGCCATGGCGCCCTGCCCCGGGGGCACCGCCTCCTGCATGAATCGTCCGCGCAAACGCACCAACCTCACGGCGTCTTGAAAAGTCATTGCCCCAGCCGCAACCAAAGCCGAAAACTCCCCCAGGCTGTGGCCGGCCACGAAATCGGGTCGCCTGCCACGTTTGTCCAGGACCGACCAGATGGCAACCGATGTCGTCAGAATGGCCGGCTGCGTGTTCTCAGTGAGAATCAGTTGCTCCTCTGGACCTTCAAAACAGAGCCCGCTGAGAGAAAACCCGAGAACCCGGTCCGCCTCTTCGAAGACCGCCATCGCTTCTGGGAAGGTCTCGGCAACATCCCTGCCCATGCCCGGGTACTGAGAGCCCTGTCCGGGGAAGAGGAAGGCTAGCATCGGATATCTCGTTTCATGAATCGAGTCTCCGTTGAAATAGGCCCAAAACCCGGCCTGGCAGACGGCATCAGGGCCGATCAAGTCCAGGAGACCATCGCGAAGCAGCGAAAAGCGGAGCCCCGCGCAAAGTCGTCCCAGGTTCCGAGGTTTCGGCAGACTTCATGGGACCCAGATTGCAGGCCTGGTGACTCCTTACACAAATCCTCTCGACGGCCCTTTTCGTCGCCGGCGGCGTTGCTCCTCCTCGAAATATGGGGAATATGGCTTCGTCCAAGCGCCTTGCCAGGGGCGAGAATTGCTCGCCAACAGAGGGGAAAGACTGCCCCAATAGACCACTAGGTTTCTTCGACTTCAATCACCTGCCGCCCCCGGTAGTATCCACAATTAGGGCAGACTCGGTGGGGCAGCACCGGTGTGCCGCAGTTGGCGCAGTTGGACAAGCTGGGTGCGGTCAGGAAGTCATGTGACCTTCTCTTTCCTCTTCTAGATTTGGAGTGTCTTCTTTTTGGATTGGCCATAACAGCAATCTCTCATCCCACCTATTTCGTTCTTCCATTGAGCCGCTTCTTCAGTTCCGAAAGCACGGCCAGCCGGGGGTCGCCAGACCTGCGTTCACAGCCGCAAGGGCCCTCATTAAGGTCGGAGCCGCATTGATCGCACAAGCCCCTGCAGCCCTCCTGGCAAACAGGTTTCATCGGCACCTCGAGCAGGATCTGCTCCGCCACAACGGCATCCAGATCGAGCTGATCGTTTCGGTAAAAGCCAATTGCAAGGTCGGTGTAGGTGAGCGAAAACTCTTCGGCTTCCGAGGAAACCTCGGGATCCTGACGGTATTCCAGATCGAAGCGCTTTTCGACCCGCCTGACAAATCTGGTCAGACAACGGCTGCAGGTCAATTCGAGACTGGCGTTCAATTTGCCTTCCACGCGAACCCCGCCTTCTCCTGCCGAGACCGTCAAAGTGGCGCTGGCCGGCTCAGAGAATCGGAGGATCTGACTTCTGATCTTCAGGTCTTGATCACTGAACCGCGCCTGGAGCCGTAACGGCTCCTGCCTGCCTCTCAACTCACCAATATCAACTAATACTCGAGAACGCTCCGTTTTCATGATGGTCGGTCGTTTCCAGAGAGTGGATGATCCTACTCCAAACAGCGGCGGGTTGTCAAGAAATGCAACTCTCGGGAGATTGGAATTAAGTATCTGTGTTATCAGCTAGTTCTGTGAGTGCCGATGTGCGAGAGCTGGCTCTGAGCATAGTCGTCCGTCATCCCGGCGATATAGTCGCAGACGACTCGATGGAGGGGGAGAGAAGGGACCCGGTCACGGTGATGGGCCGGTAATCTGGGAGGCTCCTGCCGGTAGTATTCGAAAAGAGTGCTCACCCGCCGCCGCGCCGAGTCGTGAGCCTGCCGGAGTGCCTTGTCGTTGTAAAGAGCATCCTTGAGAAACTGTTTCAGCTCCTGATTCAGGTGAGCCATTTCGGGGTCGAAGCCCACCAGTCGGGTCGAAAACTCGCGCACGGCCTCCACGCTCTCAATCCGGTGGGTGGCCAACTGCCGCGCCGTACAGTCGATGAGATTGCTCACCAGGGCGTTGATCAGTCGGCTGATGGTTTCACTGACACGAAGTTTTTCAGGAGCGCCGCCATGCCGCACCTCCAGCTTGGAAAACAGGCGGCGAAACAGCTGGGTGTGGGCAATAATGTTGTCCAAATCCAACAATCCGGAATCGTAGCCATCATCCAGGTCGGCGCTGCTGTAAGCAATTTCGTCGGCCAGGTCGATCAATTGCGCTTCCAGGGGAGGGCGCTGTGAGAGCCGGTATTCGCTGATGTCGATGTAACTCTTCTGCTCCGCCCCATAATCTCGACTGTGCTTGACAATCCCCTCCCGTACTTCGAAGGTCAGGTTGAGACCCCGAAATGAGGTGTACTTCTCCTCAAAGTCTTCCACAATGCGCAGGGCGTGCAAGTTGTGATCGAAGCCGGAATCGTAGTTGAGCATGAGGCGGTTCAACTCTTTCTCGCCCGTATGGCCGAAAGGGGGGTGTCCAATGTCATGGCTGAGCGCCAGAGCTTCGCTCAGATTGGAGTTCAGTCCCAGAGCCTGACTGATGGTCCGGGCGATCTGAGTCACCTCGATGGTGTGGGTCAGGCGGTTTCGAAAGTGATCGGAGAGGTGGGGAGCAAAAACCTGTGTCTTCTTCTCCAGCCTCCGGAAGGCCTTGGTGTGGATGATGCGATCCCGATCCCGCTGGTACTCCAGACGGTAAGGGTGAGGGGCCTCCCGGTATCGCCTCCCCTCAGTAGCCTCGTCCCGCATGGCATAGGTCGCCATTTCCATCATGGCCGACTTGTCCCGGAAACGACGAGAGGACCGGTTGTTTCTTCTTCCCCCGATCGGTCCCACTTCATGACAACACTTTCAGCGCCCTGCCCAGGGTGAAGAGCGCCGAGGCAAGAAAGGCCACAAACACCAAGGCACCGATGCGCACGACACTCCACTCCAGCGAGACATCAGCCTCGGCGTGGTAGATGTCACTCAATGCCAAATGGCTCAACAACCCTGCCAGCAGGGCCACGACTCCCAGAGCGATTGTCACGCGAATCTGTGTCTTAAGATCTCTCATGGTGTGTGCCTTGCAGGTGATGCGCCCAATGCCTGGCTGCGGGGAGCAGCACCGGCCGGAGGCCTCTTGTCAACCAAGAGAACGTTCACGCCTTGGACCAGGGCGGGCGCGTTTTTCCCTTCGCCCTCTCTTTCAGCGGCGGCGGACCGATCATTCAGGCGCCCTGCCCAGTTGCCGGTTGAGCTTCTCGAAAGGTCTTTTCGTCCAGACTCAGCCGCCGGCCGAGGCGGGCCAGGTAGTCACGCTCCGCCTGGCTGTCCACCTCGATAGCCAGCAAAGAGGCGGAATAGACCTGCCCGGCCAGCTCCACCGAGTCGACCTGGACAGCCAGCTGCTCCAGACTCGGCGCCGCCGCCAGCTCCCGTTCCAGAAACTCCTTCTCCTCGGCCGTCAGCTCCGCCTCTGAGAGCCGGGCCAGGATCGCCTTTCGCTCCTGCCGCTTGATCTCACCATCGGCCGCAGCGGCCGCAATCATCGCCCGGATGAGCAGAAGCACCGTCTTCCGGGCGGCCGCCGAAGCCGGTGCGGGAGGCGCTGGTTGCCCTCTGTTCTCCGGCGGCGATGCCGCAGACGGTATCCCCGGCGGAGGCGGCGGGGGAACCACCGGTACCCGACCTCCCACAGGCGGCGCCGCGGCCGTCCGGTCACGCGTCAGGTGCTCGATGGCGGCGATGGCCACGCCCAGCGTCCCCATCCCAAGAGTGAGGCTTCCGAGGCCTCTCAGGCGAGTCATTCGCCGCGCCCTCCGCCCCCCGCGTATACCTCGCCAGATCAAGCTTCCCAGCAGTTTTTCAGCATCCACCATGGGCCTTCCGACGGGGTAAAAAGAAGGACGAAGCCCAGTACCTTCGCCCGAAACTTGCTCAGTGATGATCAATCGAACAGAAACTCCGTCAACCGGAGGTCCATTGTAGTGAAGGCTCCTTCTTGGGGTCAAACCTGTGACGGGCTGGACTGGATTAGCGCCTTCCGGGCCCCGGAGAAGGGGGCCCCGGAGAAGGGGACAGTTTGGTTCCGAGGGACAGTTTCGTGATGGAGAATTGGGCCAAATCAACGGAGAAGGGGACGGTTTGCTTCCGAGAAGAAGTTGAGATCTTTCCACAGTGGCGGCGGTACTCGGCGACGAGAAAATATCGCACATTCTCTAGCTGAATCGTTTTATCAGGTGGGGGTCGCATTTTGACGGCCCAAACCAATCTGCGGCCCGGAAGAGACGGCATGGCTCGATGCGGTAGGCACAAAAGCGAGGAGTCCGCTTTCTATCACCTCTTCAACAGAGTGGCGGGATCCCCCCGCTACTTCCCCTTTCGCAACCCCCGCGTTGCCCGCAAGTTTCTCTCCCTGTTCGAGTTCTATCTGTCCCTCTACTTCTGTCGCCTGGTCGCCTTCCAGCTCATGGAGAACCATTATCACTCGATTGTCCACTTCGAGAAGTTTCGGAAGCTGAAGATGGACGAGCTCCAGGAGCGCGCCCGGCTGCGCTGGGGGCGTCGCTGGAACCAAAAGACCCGTTACTGGCAGCCCTCCGACTGGCAGCAGTTCAACCGCAACCTGTTTGACGTCTCCAAGTTCATGCAGCACGTGGACGGGGAGTTCGCCAAGTGGTTCAATCGTCGCTATGGACGTCGCGGCCATTTCTGGGCCGATCGCTTCAAGAATCCGGAACTACTGGATCTAGAGTCCCTCCTCGACTGCTTGCTCTATATCGAGCTCAATGCGGTGAGGGCGGGGCTGGTCCGGCGTCCGGAGGACTGGAAGATGGGATCTGCCTACTGGCGCTGGACCGGAAAGAAGCAGCATTTGCTGATCGGGCTGGAAGAGTTGTTTGAAGCCGAGGGCGGCCAGAGCAGCTTCCAGATCTACCGTGCGCTCCTCTATTATCGGGGAGCTGTGGCGACCGAGCAGGGGCAGGGGGTGATCCCCGAGTCCGTCTTGCAACGAGAGCAGAAGAGGGGCTTTTCCGGTCCGGGCATCTTCCGGCGCCATCTTCGCTTTTTCAACGACGGTGTCGCCCTTGGATCTCCCCAGCGCCTGCGTGAGTTGCTGGAGGAGTACCGGGAAAAGGGCCACTATCGGAGGAGGCGTCACCCCATCCCCCAGCTGGGAGGACGCTTCTTCTCACTGAGAGAGCAACGATCGCACGCCTGGTCGCCGGGATGAGAGGGTTGAGACGAGCCGAATAGACGTCCGCCGCTCAGTGGGTCAACTCGATCGGGAGAGTTGCGACCGGAATCCCGCTTGATCACCCCTGCAACTCCCGGCCGCTACTCTTTCCGAAGCGCGCCGCCCCTCAGAGTCCTCTCCAAACCGTTCCGAAGAAGATTTCCACCGTGATTCGCCCGTTCCAACGCGAGTGGTCGCCGATCAGATGAAAATCAGTCTGTCCCCTTTCCCGTCCCTGTCCTCCATGGATATGCACGACGGTCCCCACGTCTCCGGCCTTGAGGCCTGCACCGGATA
>JBHHYX010000127.1:0-12621 GCA_046757765.1 Acidobacteriota bacterium
CAGCGCGGATGATAACGGCGCCGCAGCAGAAAGCTGGTGAATAGTCCGGGTTAGCTGCTTGTCGCCGAAGTCTGAGAATTTTGCTCTCAGGTGCGCTGGATTGACGGCGTGTGCCCCCTTTGCCTCTGTCTCGTCGTCAGAGTCAGAGCCTGGCAACCCAGCAGCCGAGGGCAAAATTTCAGGCAACGCTGTAAACTGAACCGAAGCGTCAGCGCCCGGCCAGTCCGGATGGCCACTCACTCACGTTCGTGGTTCAGTGACTTGGCGGTTGCTTCATTCCAGGGAAGTGGCGGCGGGGCTGATTTCTCCCAAGCAACCGGTATAGGCTTCCATCAGGGTGCTGGCTGAACAGTCGAGGCCGTGTCGAAACTCTCTCCCAGGCCCGGAGGGCCGACAGTAGAGTAGCCCGGTCCGTGAGGGCGGGTGGCTCGCTCTCCCCTTGCGAAAGGCCCGGAGGGCCGACACAAAGGCAGTGATGGCAACCCAGTCATCAGCGCAATAGCTGCCTTGAGGGGGTATGAGGTTGCTCGCTTCGTATGGGTAGGTATAGGTAGGTATACCCTGTTCCGTAGTCTCCGGTTGCCTTTGGCCTCCGTGCCCGGACGCGTTGGTCAAAGAGCCTCGGCGTGGCAGCCGGCCCTATCGTGTGGCACACTAGCCGGATGCCTGTCGTCTCCACCTACAAACAGGCCGGCAGCCACGTGGTTTCCCGGTCCGACCTGGAGAGGAGCCTGGAGAGAGTCCGAGCCGCCGTGGGGGACCCGAAGGCCGGAATTCATGGCCCGGGGTCCCTTTCCTGGGAGCTGGCCAAAGAGGGAGCGCTCTTTCTGGGAGGAGGCCGGGCGGCCCTGCTTCAACTCGCCCATCCTTTTGTCGCCTACGCGGTTCGGGACCACTCCCACACCAAAGCTGATCCCCGCAGGCGGTTCATACGCACTTTTGAGAATGTTTGGGCGATGACCTTCGGGGATCTCGATCAGGCTTTTCGGGCCGCCCGTCGGGTCCACCAGGTGCATAGTCGGATCACCGGGGTCATTGGCGAGGAGATCGGGAGTTACCGGGAGGGGACGGTGTATCAAGCCAACCAGGCGGACGCGCTCCTCTGGGTCTATGCGACGCTGGCGGGCACCACAGTTCAGGTTTATGAGCTGGTGGTGGGCCGGCTCGGCCGGGAAGAAAAAGAGCGCTACTACCAGGAGACCAAGCTGTTCGCCTACTTGTTCGGCATTCCCGACTCGATCATTCCAGCGGATTGGCCCGGCTTTACCCATTACATGGAGACGATGCTGGCTTCCACCCGAATTGCCGTGGCGCCTCCCGCTGTCGAGGTGGCCCGGTTTGTTCTTCAGTCCCCTCATCCCCTCCTGATCCCGGTGGCCGGCTGGTACAAGGTCGTGACGGCCGGTTTGCTGCCGAATCGCCTGGGGCGCCAGTTTGGTCTGCGATTCGGGCCAGCCGATCGAGTTCTCTTTCAGACTTCCATTCGGCTTCTTCACACACTTCTACGAGCGCTTCCAGGCCGCCTCCGGTATTTGCCCGCATATGTGGCGGCTCAGCGGCGTCTGGGCTAGGCTTGCGGCAGCCCGCAAGCTCACTTCGTCACCTCCACCGGCTCCCCTCTCGCTCCGTCTCGTCTCTTGACATGTAGTATCATTATTGATATCATATCACAGGGTGCGGATCAAGAAGCTTCTCACCAGGATGAAGGCCAACCCCAAGGCGGTTCGGTTTCCTGACCTCTGCAAGGTCTGCGACCACTACTTCGGGGAGGCGCGTCAGCGCGGCACTGGCCATCGGGTCTACAAAACACCGTGGGAAGGTGATCCGAGGGTCAACATTCAGAACGCCAAGGGCAAGGCTAAAGCCTACCAGGTAAAACAAGTCCTTGTCGCAATTGAACGACTTGAGGCAAACGATGGCATTGAAGAATGATCGTTACACGTACCGGGTAATGTGGTCGGACGATGACAGTGAGTATGTTGGTCTGTGCATGGAGTTTCCCAGTCTGAGCTGGTTGGCAAGGACACCCGAATCAGCCCTGAAGGGCATTCGGAGAGTGGTCTCTGCTGTCATCTCCGACATGAAGAAGACAGGCGAAAAGGTCCCGCAACCCAGTGGGGGCAAGAAGTACAGCGGCAAGTTTGTGGTCCGGGTCCCCCCGGAAGTTCACCGACGACTGGCGATTCAGGCAGCGGAAGAAGGCGTCAGTCTCAATCGGCTGGCAAGCTCCAAGCTTGCACGGTAAGAGGCTGTCTCAACCAGCAGTTGCAGCAGACGGTCCGCCGTGCGGCGAGGCTGACCTGCCTGTAGGGCGTCACAGAACTGGCATCTGCTTGAGGACGATGGGGTGAGTGGCCCTTCATTGGGGAAAGGCCTGATCGGAGGGAATGACGTGGTATTTCTTGAGGATCTGAAACACTTTGTCGAGGGGGAGCGCCTCAATGGAATGTCCTTGATGTCCGGTGACGGCGGTGGCCATCAGAAGCGAGTTGTAGATGGCTTCTTCCGTCGCTTCCTTGACTGCCTGAAAAAGGGGAGAGAGGTCCTCATTGCGAAGTCTCGCGCCCTGAAGCCTTCGTTCCCCCACGCCCCTGGTCGAGGACTGGTAGGGAATCCTCAACTGGGGCGCGGTGGAAAAAGCAATCACATAGTCCCCGCTGCCGTTGGTTGAGGCGCCTCCGGTTGCGGCCAGACCCAGCATAGCTCTGCGGGCCAGCCGTTTGAGGTTGCGGGCATCAATCGGGGCGTCTGTTGCCACCACCATCATGCAGGAACCATCAGCGGAGGAATCGGAAGCGCCCCCGACCGAATCTTTCAAATAGTATTTTCCCAGCTCCCTGCCGACTGGAGCGCCTCCGATTTGGAGCACGCCGCCGAAATTGCTCTGCACCAGAACGCCCAGGGTGTAGCCGCCCAGAGAGGAGGGCAAGACTCGGGACGAGGTCCCGATTCCTCCCTTGAACCCATAACAGACGGTGCCTGTCCCAGCTCCCACCGCGCCTTCCGCGACAGGACCCCGGCCAGCGGATTGAATGGCCCGGAAGACTTCCTTGCCGCCCACTGGACGACTTCGGATGTCGTTCAGGTAGCCGTCGTTAGTCTCCCCCACAACCGGGTTGATGGATCGGACTTTTTCCATTCCCGGCAAAGCCAACATATAGTCGAGCAGGGCGTCCGCCACGCGAGGGACGTTGAGGGTGCTGGTGAGAAGGATGGGGGTTTCGAGGTTGCCCAGCTCTTCGATCTGGGTAGTGCCCATCAGCTTGCCGAAACCATTGGCCACATAAACGGCGGCCGGGACCTTTTGGAGGAAGACATTTCCCTGGTGGGGAAGGATGGCCGTCACGCCGCTGCGAATACTCCGGCCGCGAATCAGGGTGACGTGGCCAACCCCCACCCCTTCCACGTCAGTGATCGCGTTCATTCTCCCCGGCGAAAGGATGCCAACCTGGATGCCAAGGTCACGCGCACGGTACCGGTTTTGCGCCCATCCCGCCCATGTCATCAGAGTCAGAATCACGCCAACCGACAGGCTTTGCATCGTCCTCTCGCTGTGGCGCCGCGTCCCTTGACCCGCGCTATTCACAAGCTGTCTAGAAATCATCCCTGTCGACTCCAGCGCGCCGGCTCGGCCTCCTCTGCCCGTACAAAGCAGCAATCTCACATCTCCCAGGCAGTCCTTGAGGTGAGGACTGGGCTGCCATTAGCGCCCTTGTGTCGGCCCTCCGGGCCTGTCGGCTCGAGACATCAAGGCAACCCGGCCCTGACGGACCGAGCTACTCGAATGTCGGCCCTCCGGGCCTTCGGGAAGCTCGGTCACGCTCAGATGCCAGGCGCCGAAGACGCCACTCCCATTCAGCACAGCACAACTCTAGCAGGTCAGCGACCGGAGTCCAGGCGCCGTCCAATCTCGGCCAGGGCCCCCAGAAGGACATCGCCCACGACCGCCATGTTTTCCGCCGAGAGCTTATCCAGTGTGTCGCCGGCCTGGTGCCAATGAGCGTAGCGAAGATCGATGATGTCCACCACCGGAATTCCAGCCGCGGCAAAAGGCATGTGGTCGTCCTCGGCGGCGGTGGTTCCGGTGGGTTGAAAAATGTTTGAATAACCTTCCCGCTGGGCTCGTTTCCAGATGATCGACCTCAACCAGCCGGTGGAGTTGACGTCCTGAAACAGCCTCAGGTCTTTGCCCCCGACCAGGTCGAGCAAAATCATGGCGGCTACGCTCGAGAGCCGCGATTGTCGACGGAGGGCGCGCACGAACTCCCGGCTTCCGTAGAGACTGTCCTGTGGAGTCCACTCTTCAATGGCCTCTTCTCCGTCAAAAAACACGAACCAGAGCGTATGCCGGGTCGGATTATTATTGGCCAGCACGCGCGCCAGCTCCAGCAGCAGGGCGGTGCTGGAGCCACCATCGTTGGCGCCAACGAAGCGGAAGTTGTCGAACAACTTACTATCGTAGTGACTGGCGAGAATGATGACCGAGGTCTTCTCCCCTTTGGCCACACCCCAGATATTGATCATCTCCAGCGGCCCTTTTGGAGTGAGGGGCTCGAAAGCCTCTGTGTGCACTGGCAGGCCATAGGACTTGAGCTGTTGCAGGATATAAAGGCCGACCTGTTTCTGGGCCGGGCTTCCGGGAGGATGGGGCCCATACCCCACGATCCGTTCCAGGTGATTCATCACTCTCTCCGGAGTGACGTGCGGCTGTTCGCCGGAGACAGCGGCACAGCCCGGGAAAACCAGGAGGACAAGGAGGAAAACCAGGGTCAGATGAGGACCCGTGCCTCGACTCGTCATGGTCTCAACGGAGTCGAAGTGGTCGGCGGGAGCGTCTCTTTCCATGGGTCAGGCTAAATTGAAAAGTCCCGGTTGCTGTGCTACAGTTCCGTCCCTCTAAGAATATACCCCAGAAAGGAGCCTGCATGAAGCTGTTCGACAGTGGGAATATCCGAAACATCGGGGTCGTGGGACACGGAGATTCGGGGAAAACCACGTTGGTGAGCGCGATGCTATTTGACGCCGGGGTGGTCACCCGGCTGGGCCGCGTTGAAGAGGGCAACACGGTCACGGATTATGAAGAGGACGAGATTGAACGGAAGATCACCATTAACACAGCCATCGCCCACTGCGAATGGAACAAACACAAGATCAACCTCCTCGACACACCCGGGTATTCAGCCTTCGTCCTCGACGCCAAGGCGGCTCTGATGGCGGTCGAGACGGCTCTGACCGTGGTCGACGCGGTTGCCGGAGTGGAGGTTCAGACGGAGAAAGTGTGGGAATTTGCCGAGGAGTTGAAGCTGCCCCGTGCCGTCGTGGTGAGCAAGCTGGAACGGGATCGCGCCAGCTTCGAACGGACGCTGGCGTCGCTTCGCGAGGCCTTCGGGCGCACTGTGATGCCGGTACAGTTGCCCATCGGAGAAGAAAAGGATTTCAAGGGCATCGTCGACTTGATTGGGAACAAGGCCTACCTCTACGAAGCCGGTGGCAGCGGCCAGTTCAGGGAATCGGAGATTCCGAAGTCGATTGGCTCGGAGGCGAGGGCGCGGCGAGAAGAACTGATCGAAATGATCGCCGAGAGCGACGACACGTTGATGGAAAGCTTCTTCGAAGAAGGCAGCCTGAGTGACGAAGAGCTGGTGTCTGGTTTGCGGGGTTCCCTGCAGGCGGGGACCATCTTCCCTGTCTTTTGCGTTTCGGCTGTCGCCAATATCGGGGTCAAACAGCTCTTGGACCGGATGGTGGAACTCTTTCCCAGTCCTTTGGAGCGAGGCCCGGTAGCGGTTCTCAACGAGGACGGGACGGCCACTGAGGCCCCCCTCCAGCCGACTGGACCGCTGGCAGCTTTTGTTTTCAAGACGCTGGCCGACCCCTTCGCCGGCCGGATCACACTGCTCAAGGTCTTTTCAGGCACGTTGAGATCCGATTCCACCGTCAGAAACCTGAGTCGCGGCAGGGACGAGCGCATAGGTACCCTGCAGGTCTTCCAGGGCAAGAACCATGAATCGCTCTCTGAAGTCGGGGCCGGGGATATCTGTGCCGTCCTCAAGCTTCGCGAGACGACGACCGGGGATACGCTGGGAGATCCCGGCTCGGAGACCTGCTTCAAAGGGGTGGATTTTCCGGAACCCGCCATCAGCTTCGCCGTCCAGCCCAAGTCGAGAGGAGACGAGGAGAAGATCAGCTCGGCGATCAGCCGCCTTTTGGAAGAGGACCCCTCCATCAGTTTTCACCGAGATCCCCAGACCAAAGAGTTTCTCCTCTCCGGAACCGGACAGCTCCATATCGAGGTGGTCGTGGCCAAGCTGAAAAAGAAGTACGGGGTGGAGGTGATTCTCAGGCCACCCAAGGTTCCCTACCGGGAGACGATTACCGCCAGCGCCGATGTGCATGGCCGGCACAAGAAGCAGACGGGCGGCCATGGCCAGTTTGGCGACTGCAAGATCAAGATGGAACCGCTGGAGCGCGGCCAGGGATTTGAATTCGTCAATGCCATTTTTGGTGGGTCCATCCCCAGGCAATTCATCCCGGCGGTTGAGAAGGGGATTCAGGAAACTGCCGAGAAAGGATTTTTAGCCGGTTATCCGGTGGTCGACTTCAGGGTGACGCTCTACGATGGGACTTACCATGACGTGGATTCCTCTGAGATGTCGTTCAAGATCGCCGGTTCCTTGGCCTTCAAGAAAGGAATGGAGCAGGCTCGCCCGGTGTTGCTCGAGCCCATAATGGATGTGGAAGTCTACGTCCCCGAAGAGAACGCCGGGGATGTGATGGGCGATCTCAACTCCCGCCGGGGACGGATCCTGGGGATGGACGTCAAGGGTCGGACCCAGATCGTGCGCGCCCAGGCACCTCTGGCTGAGATGCTCAGCTACAGCCCCACGCTGACTTCCATGACGGGGGGACGGGGAAGCTTCCACATAGAGCATTCCTACTATGACATTGTTCCCGCTCAGTTTGCCCAGAAAATCATCGAAGCTGCCAAGCAGGAAAAGGAAAAGGGTTAGATGTTTCCAAAGTTGGTTTCCCTGGGTCCGCTCACCATCCATACCTACGGTCTAATGCTGGCCACCGCTTTTCTGATGGGCACGGCTCTGCTGGCCCGCCTGGCGGAGCAAGAAGGTCTGCCCCGGCAGCGGGCCTGGGATCTGGGCTTTGTGGTCATTCTCTCGGCCCTTGCGGGTGCCAAGCTGCTCATGGTGCTGGGCAATCTGTCCTACTATCTGAATCAGCCCTCCCGTCTCTTCGCCCTCGAGTTCTGGCAGGCGGGCGGAGCTTATTTCGGGGGGCTTCTTGGCGCCATCATCGGGAGTGCGATCTACATTCACCGGCAGCCGCAGCTCGGTTTCTGGGGCGTGGCCGACGCTGCCGCCCCGGCGATTGCCCTGGGGCAGTCGATGGGTCGTGTGGGCTGCTTTGCGGCCGGATGCGACTACGGCACCCCCAGCCGCCTCCCCTGGGCCGTCACTTACACCAGCCAGTACGCGCATCAGAACGTGGGCGTTCCGCTGGGCGTTGCGGTGCACCCCGTTCAACTCTACGAATCGCTGGGAGCCTTCCTGATTTTTCTAGTTCTACTCGCGTTCCACCGGCGAAGGCGCTTTCCCGGCCAGGTGTTCTCCCTCTACTTGTTGAGCTACGGAGCGCTTCGTTTTCTGGATGAGTTTTTCAGGGGTGACGCCGGCCGTGGGTTTGTGCTTCACGGACTGCTCTCCGTTCCCCAACTCATCAGCCTTCTCCTCCTGATCGCGGCCCCAATCCTTTATTTCGTGAATCGACCCAGAGTTGCCGGGTAATGACATTTCTCGATTTTGGCGCCCAGGGTGTGTGCTCCGCCCATGCTACAGAACAAAAGAATTTTGGTGGTCCTGCCCGCCTACAACGCCGCCTCCACTCTGGAACGCACCTACCGGGAGATTCCTCGGGACCTGGTGGATGAGGTCCTTCTCGTAGACGACGCGAGTCAGGATGAGACCCTGGCCATTGCCCGGCGGCTCGGCCTCAGAACCTTCGTCCATGAGCGAAACTGTGGCTACGGGGCCAATCAGAAGACCTGCTATCGGGAAGCGCTCCAACTCGATGCTGACGTCTTCATCATGCTTCATCCCGATTACCAGTACACTCCGGCTCTGATCCCGGCCATTGCCTCCATGGTCGTGAGCGGGGAGTACGACATGGTGCTGGGATCGCGAATCCTGGGCGGGAAGGCGTTGCAGGGAGGGATGCCTTTTTACAAGTACGTTGCCAACCGTTTTTTGACCTGGCTGGAGAACCTGCTGACGCTGGCGAAGTTATCGGAATACCATTCCGGTTTCCGCTCCTTTTCACGCCAGTTGCTGGAGTCTCTTCCTTTGGAGGAGAACTCGGACGATTTTGTCTTTGACAACCAGATCATTTTACAGGCGCTCTATTTCGGCTTTCGGATTGGTGAAATCAGCTGCCCCACGAATTACTGCCCCCAGGCGTCCACAATCAACTTCTGGCGTTCCGTCAAGTATGGGCTGGGGGTTCTGCGGGCGGCTCTCCAGTTCAGGCTTCAGAAGCTCGGACTGCATCACTCCCGGATTTTTGACGCCGACAGGCCGCGGGCGGAGGGCTCGGCGAAGCGGCACAGATGAGGGTTTGGCGTCTGGCTCATCGTTGGAATGGGGATTTTCCGGCCCCACCCGTCGGGAAGAGCCCCAGCCCGCCTTCTGCATTGCAGCGGTGTGGAGCGCTGGCTTGAAGATGACCGAGAAGATCAGACCGGGCAAGGACGGATTCTCACTTTCAGGCCTGCGAGTGCTGCTGATCCTTCTCGTCTTCATCCTTCCGTTTGCGTATCTCGCCTACCAGGCGTGTTTGAACCCGGAGATTGAGTTTCTCACCCCTTCCTGGAAGGCGGGCTGGGCGCTCCATCCGGTTCAGGAGATATTGAATCCTCGAGGACAACCAGTGTCGAGAGAGGTGGTCTTCAAGAGGGAGTTCGACCTGGAGCCGGAGGTTCTTCCACGGCTGCGTCTGGGGCTTCGCTTCTGCACGGCCGCGGTGGTTCTCCTGAACGGGGCGACAGTTTACGCTTCGCCTCCCGAGTGGAACTGGAAATCCACGACCCATCTGGATTTGACGCCTTTCCAGCGACGGGGACACAACATTCTGGAAGTCCGCGTTCGGAACCCCCGGGGCTTGCCCGCTCTTCTGGTTGAGGATCCTTCCTTTCTGCGTACCAGGGGAGCATGGCGAGCGGGTTTCAGGCCGGAGTCTGGAGAGTCTCGAACAGTCGTCTCTCCCCTCGGAGACGCCCCCCCGGAACCGATGACGAGGAGGGTGGGGGCCGACCCCGGCCCGTTGCAGAGGTGGGGGGCGTGGAGGTGGATGCGGTGGGTCGTCCTCAGCTGGGGGGTGGCGCTGGTGGCGATGCTCATCCGGGTGGTTCTGGGCCGGAGGGAAGGTTCAGTGGGAGAGGTGGTCCTGCACCGCTCCTGGCCGGCATGGAGCCGAATGGGGATTCCGGTGCTGATTCTGGGCGCCGCTCTTTGGCTGAACCTCTCCAACACGGCTCGCTTTCCTTACGATCGGAGCCGGTTTGACTGGTTGGCTCACGTCCGTTACGTCCAGAGTGTGGCCAGCAACTGGCGGATTCCCCGCCCAAGCGACGGCCCGGAAGCCTTTCAGCCGCCCCTCTACTATTTCTGCGCCGCCCTCGCCTATCGCCTGGGGGGTGGCGACGAGCAACCGGAACGAGGCCTGAAATGGGTCCAATACCTGAGCACGGTAATGGGTTGGGGGCTGGCCCTCTTCACCTTTCTGCTGGTACGCCGCCTCCATCCCGGCCGGCTTCCAGAGCAATGGATGGCCCTGCTATTCGCGGCCTTCCTCCCCATGAGTCTCTATATGAACCCTGCCATCACCAATGAAGTGTTCTCGGCCACCTTGATCGCGGCCGCTCTCTACGCTCTGGTCGTGGTGGCGGGCAAACAAGGTCAGGGTTGGCTCGACTGGGGTTTGATGGGGTTGCTCGCAGGTTTGGCCCTGCTCTCGAAATACACCGCCTCATTCACCGCACTGGCCGCAATCGCCTTCCTTTTTTTACGAGCAGTGCGCCGCCGGGATCGCTCCTGGTTGGCTCCGGTGGTGTATGTGACGTCCACGCTGCTGGTTGCCGGAGTCTTTTATGGCGGCCACCTGCGGCAGTATGGAGACCCTTTTGTCGGAAACTGGGATGAGCAGACCGGCTTCCACTACGAGCAGAATCCAGGCTACCGGAGTCCCGGGTTCTATCTTCGTTTTGGAGCCGTCTTCCTCCATCACCCGGAGAGGGCCCCCTGGGCTTCCTGGTTGGATGGCAACTATGCTTCGATGTGGGGAGATACCTTTCGGCAATTCCTGGCCGGAGGCGAGGACCCCGCCTACTTTTGGGTCTCCGTCACCCTGCTGCTGGCCACTTTACCGGCGGCCGCGATGGGGCTCGGATTCTTGAGGACGCTTGGCTCAACCTGGCGGCAGCCGGACTCTCCCGACTTCATCTTGCTGGTTGTCCCCGTCTGGACCTGGCTGGCAATCATTGAGTTCAGCCTCGAGGTCCCCTTTGCCTCTACCGTAAAGGCTTTTTTTTTCCTTTCCCTCGTGCCCATTCTGGGCGTCTATCTGGCGCGTGGTCGTGGCTGGCTCGAGTTGACATCGCCCTGGCTGCGAAGCGCCCTGGACGTGTCACTCGGTCTGGTCGCCGCGCTCTCGATCTGGCTTTACCGATACCCGGGATGAAAGTCGTGACTCGGAAGAGTGTGACTTGAGCGGCTTACGCCACTCCACCGCCTGAAGGCTTTGCCTAAAGGCGAGGGGGTTCGCCATCCCAGAATGGGACCCTAACCAAAAACATTTGAAATCTCGATTCTCTGGGTTGAGCCGATGCCGCCGCCAAGTGACTGAACCACGAACGTCAGTGAGTGGCCATCCGGACCGGGCCGGGCGCTGACGCTTCGGTTCAGTTCACAGGTCAACGGCACGACGTGCCGCATTGCCCCCGCCGTTGCAATCGACGGCGATTGCGACTGCGAACCCGATTCCGATAGCGAGGAAGAGGCGCGGCCACCGCGCGGGGTCGGTGTGAGAGTCCACCTTACTCAGGGCCGGGGCGGGGCACAGAAGTGTGTGATAAACTGGTGGCCTCGGTGAACCCTCTTCAGAAACACCTCCTCCGACTGCTCTTCTTTCTCTTGACCTTCCCCATTGCCCTGGGTTTCGAAGAACTGATCGTGCGTGGCTTCAAGGGTGTGGGCGAAGCCCGAAGGGACACAGTGGAGGCGTCCTACATGCCGGCCCGGCTGCGAGGCCATTTTCAAGGAACAGTTTTCGGGATGTCTTTCTCGACCAATCAGTACGGTTTTCGTGGTGAGAAGGATTTCCCCCGTCGCCCCCCGCCCGGCGAGTATCGAATCCTGGCGCTGGGCGATTCGGTGGGAATGGGTCTGGGGATCGAAACTTCGAATCAGTATGTCAAAGTAGCGGAAAGGAAACTGAATGAGCTCGATTCTCTCCTCGCCTTCCACATTGTCAACGCCGCCGGCCAGGGGTACAGCCCTTCCAGCTATTACGTCTATCTCAAGCATGCGGGCCTTCAACTCTCCCCGTCCGTCGTCATCGTTGAGATCGAATTGTGTAATGACGTCACCGATGAGGCGCTTCTCGCCTGGGAGGAAGATGTGGAGCAACCGGGAACGCCTGACAGGGTGAGGGGCGGGCGCTACGTGGTCAGCTGGGACGGTAATCTACTGGGGACCTTTTCCTTGGGGCCCTTCCCCTTCGAGAGGACGTACACCTATACGCTCCTCCTGCGGCGGGCCCTGAATCTGCTCGACCGCTGGTCTCCCAGCAAATCGGTTTTCAGCCAGCCGGGCGCGACCTATTACAGCTTGGGGTTCGATCGTTTTCTGCTCACCGACAAGCGGATTGAAGAGGGATGGCAGCGGCTGTTCGGAGCCCTGGAGGCCACCTCTCAACTCCTGCAGCGGCGGGGGATTCCTTTCTTGCTCCTCATCCTGCCGTCGCGCTATGTTTTTAATGGCGATGCCAGGCCTTACCAGCAATTCGCCAGCCGGCTCCTTCAGCGCGCTCAGCGCCTCGCCCGGGAAAGAGGGATTCCCTATCTCGAGTTCAAAGAGGAGATGGCAGCCAATGGAGGTGCCAACCTCTACCTGGACTTTGCCCACCCCACCGCCGGGGGAAATCAGGTCATAGGGGAAAAGCTTTTCCAGTACTTGAGTAGACTCCTGGCCGGTGCCCCCGATGGGGAGAGGACCTCCAGTCCCGCGGTGGATTCCGCCGCCGGCCGCCCGGGCGGGTGAGGAACGATTGCCCACTGAGTCGATCCAGGTCAAACCTGAGTTGAGCGATTGTGGCGGATGGGAAGCGCCAAGATGTTGTGTTCCGGCGGGTTGCGGAGACCGCAGGGATACCCGCCGCGGTATGTCGAGGATCGACAAGACCCGCGGGGCGCAACAGATTGGTGCTTACCGCCGTCGAGAATCGCTCAATTCAGGTCAAACTAACCCGCATTTCTCACGCCCAATCTACTGCAGAGCTACGACTAACGAGGCTCATGCCTCAGACCGACCAGCGGTGTAGTGGCATTGCCGTGGC
>JBHHYX010000128.1:0-12255 GCA_046757765.1 Acidobacteriota bacterium
CAGGTCAATACGCTGGAGCTGACCGGGCGGATCGATGAGGTTTTGAATGATATCGAGGAGAGTCTACCGCCGGGGATCAAGATCGAGCGAAACATTTTCCGCCAGGCGGATTTCATCGATACCGCAATTGAAAATGTGATTGAGGCTCTCCGGGATGGCGCGATTCTCGTCGTGGTGATTCTGTTCATCTTTCTAATGAACTTTCGCACCACATTTATCTCGGTAGTGGCGATTCCGCTCTCTTTGATCATAACCGTTTTCGTCCTGAAGCTCTGGGGAACCAGCATCAACACGATGACATTGGGCGGCGTGGCGATCGCAATCGGAGCTCTGGTCGATGATGCGATCATAGGTGTAGAAAACGTTTTTCGTCGCCTGCGGGAAAACCGGCAGAGAGCGGCCGAAGAGCGGCAGCCACCGACTCGGATCATTTTCAAAGCCTCCACCGAAGTCCGGTATCCCATCCTCTTTGCCACCTTCATCGTCACGGTGGTCTTCGTGCCGCTCTTCGCACTCAGTGGGCTGGAGGGGCGCATGCTCAAGCCGCTGGGCATCTCCTACATCGTGTCTGTTTTTGCCTCTCTTCTAGTGGCTCTGACGGTGACGCCCGCTCTGTGCATGTATCTTCTTCCAAACTCCCCGGCTATTAGGAGAGATGATGAAAGCTGGGTTGTCCGGCATTTGAAACGGCTGTATGCCCCCTCGCTTCGCTTCTCGATGAGGCATCACTATTGGGTAATCATCTTCTGTGGAGTATTGGTCCTGGCGACTCTACTCCTGGTGCCGTTGATGGGGCGGAGCTTCTTGCCGGAATTCAACGAGGGGACCCTCACGGTCAATATGGTGACTCTTCCCGGTACTGCTTTGGAAAAATCCGATGAACTGGGAAGCAAGGCAGAAGAGATCATGCTCTCAAACCCCGCAATCATCTCAACAGCAAGACGCACCGGTCGTGCCGAATTGGACGAACATGCCCAGGAAGTCAACGCCGCGGAAATCGATGTGCGGTTCCGTCTCAATGATCGAAGCAGGGAAGAATTCCTGGCGGATTTGCGCAATCAGCTAGCGACGATTCCAAGCACCAATTTCAGCATCGGCCAGCCTATCAGTCATCGACTCGATCACATGCTGTCCGGCACGCGAGCGGCCATCGCGATTAAACTATTCGGGCCGGACCTGCTGCGATTAAGAGCCCTGGCGGAGCAGATACGCGGCGCCATCGAAAGCGTGCCGGGCGTAGTCGACCTTCAAGTCGAACAGCAAGCCCATGTCCCGCAGGTTCAGCTTCACTACGACCGGCAATCGATCGGCCGGGCCGGACTCTCGCTTTCAGAAGTAGCGATGGCTGTCGACGTGGGATTGAACGGTGAGGTCGTGGGCCAGATCATGGAAGATCAAAGAGCCTTCGATCTTCTCGTCCGCTTCAATGAAGAGAGCCGCTCTAGTCTGGCTAAGATTCGGCAAGCTACCGTCGGCACACGTGGAGCCGCGGTTATCCAGCTTCAACAACTAGTGGATATTCGGGTCGATGCGGGCCCCAATCTGATCAGTCGCGAAAACGTGCAAAGAAAAATCGTCATCCAATCCAACGTCGCCGGACGTGATCTGCGCGGCACGGTGGACGAGATTCGGCGAGTCGTCTCCGAAAGGGTGAACCTGCCCCAGGGCTACTATGTCGTCTACGGCGGACAATTCGAGAGCGAGGAAGAAGCTTCCCGCGTCATCGGACTGCTGACGCTGGTCGCGGTCCTGGCCGTGTTTTTCATTCTCTATCTGGCGTTTGGCAAGATCAGGCTGGCCGTACTCATTATGGTCAATCTGCCGCTGGCACTCATTGGCGGCATCATCGCGGTTTTCGCTGGAGGAGGAATTCTGAGCATTGCTTCAATGGTCGGGTTCGTCACACTTATCGGCATCGCCACCCGCAACGGGATTCTCATGGTTTCTCACTATAAGACTCTCCTCAAGGAGGGGAAGTCATTGAAGGAAGCCGTTTACCAAGGATCCATGGAGCGCCTGAGTCCGATCCTCATGACTGGGTTGACGACCGGACTAGCCCTCTTGCCCCTCGCTGCCGCCGGAGGACAACCCGGAAACGAGATTCAATCTCCGCTGGCCATTGTGGTGCTGGGCGGCCTCTTGACCTCTACCTTTTTGAATATGATCGCAGTGCCTGCCCTGTGCGTCAGGTTTTACCCACAAAAGTGAGAGGACAGAGCAGGGAAAGGCGTTGTTCTACTTGACGCTATTGCCGATCCCTTCTACCTGGTTCTGGACATCCTGCAGGAAGAAGCCGTCCACGTTGGTTTCGAAGTCGGTCTGCCGTGATCTTGTAGTGGGAAAGGGTTGAGCCGATCACGATTCTGTTTTCTACCGCAGCAAGACGGTCACCACTCCGTCAGCGACCAGGGGCACGTCGATGGCGCCGGCGTCGATGGCCAGAGGTGATGTCGGCTGTTCCACCAGATCGGTCAGCCAGGCGGAACTGGGTGCAACGATCGGCGTTAGGGTAGCCGTGCCGCCGCTAGAGCCGGCGCGCAGGCGCAGGATCAGGCCGTCACCTGCCTCGCTCCTCTTCATGGCGACCAGCTGTGCCGGACCCTCGATCGACAGGAAGCTCGTGGACGCCGGGGTAACGGGCGGCCCGCTTCCGTTCTCCACCCAGATGGAAAGTGGCGGGGCGATGTCGCGCCGCATCACCTGACGGTCGGGTGGCGTGGCCCCAGCCTGTCCGAATCGGAGCACAAACCAGTAGTGGGTCTCATCGGGCATCCCCGGCTCTGCCTCGATTGGCACGTGAGCCCCACCCTTTACCTCAGCCAGGTCTGCGTGACGGATCAGCTTCCAGCTGAGCGTGTTCTCGTCCGTTTCCACCGTTGGCAGAGCCGACTCATCCATCTCGCCCAGGTCCAGCATCGCGCTGTCGGGAGAGCTGATGCTCATCCAGCGTCCCTGCGCGCCTTCCAGTCTGGCTCCGGTCGAAGCGGCGAAGTGCCCCATTCCGGCGCCGGGCAGGCTGTCGGGTCCCGGCCGATACCAGCCGTCGGGGCCGTCCACCCAGAGTATCGTCGGTGTGGACAGGTTGGCCGGGAAGGTGACGGCGTAGTGATCGGAGTGATTCTCGAAGGGAACGAACGGCAGCTCCGATCTCCGCTGCACGACGCGCAGGTCCACACGCTTCTCGTCCTGATAGAGGCGGTACTCGCGTACAACCTGTCCCTTGCTGTCCCGCACAAGGATGCTTCGAAAGACGGGGGAAGGCTCTTCGGCCAGGACCGTCACCGTACCCGGATCCACAGGCCCCGAGATGCCGTAGAAGACGTCCAGGTTGGTGCCCACCTCGAGGCCGCCGAAGCGGTGCGGTCCGGGCTGAGCCAGCCAGTCGAGGTCGAGATCTCCGTCGAGCAGTCCCACGGCAAAGCCGCTCTCTGGATCCACCACCAGTTCCAGATCGCCGGCACTGATACTCCCGGCCGCACTCCAGCTCGGAGGAGCCGGAGCGCTGCCGCCGCCAGTGATCTGCCAGCGTCGCCAGCCCTGTGCGGGTATCTGGACTGGAAAGGCCAGGGCGGAGCGATCGTCCTTCGTCCAGCGGAAGATCGGATCCGGACCTCCCGCGGGATCCACCAAACGCAGGTCTGCCGGTTGCGGGTCGTTGCAATCGACTTCCACGATGCCAGCGAAGGCGGCTCCCAGCGGGTTAAAGATCACGAGACCGGTCTCGCCGGTCGGAACCCGCCGCGGGCCCGCCAGGCTCACCGCCCTCTCCGACTGGGCCTCGGTCAATCGCTTGCAACGGCGAGCAAAGGCCACGAACTGTTGGTTCTCCTGATTGATCTGTTCCTCCGTCAGCAGTCCGGGCCAGCCAAAGCCACCCCCGGAATGCTCGTCGAATATCAGGGACAGCCGCCAGGCCTCGGTGATCGCACCGGCCGGGTAGGGCAAGCCGAGGTAAGTGTTCAGCACGGCCCAGAGCGCTTCGACGTCGGGCAGGGCCGATCGGGCGCGGCGTACCCGGGCGGTAGTCGCTGGCGTGACCTCGGTAACGCTTTCCCACATTCCCGAGGCGTCGCCCCGGTAGGTGGGAAAGACGTCGCCGTACTGCGCCAGAAGATGGTTGAAGAACTCGTCGGCCGTCGCCAGCTTGATCTGCGGGCTGCTGTAAGTGGCGTTCCACTCTTCGGCCAGTTCCGGCATGGTGGAGTCGGGGAACTCGTCGTCCGCTCCCCGCAGCACCAGTACGGAGTCGTACGGGTAACCGGCCTGCTCGAAGTCGTCCAACCGGGTGGTGATCTTGTCCAATGCCTGGCTGATGGAGACCAGTCCCCAATCGAAGTAACCCTCGATGTAGGAGCCGTAGGTCAGCCAGGTGAGCACTCTGGACCCATCGGATGCTTCCCACCAGAAGGGCCGCTCGGCCAACGGAATGTCCGGTTTACTGCCGATGAAGTCGTTGGCACCGAGCACGGCATAGGGGACGTTGGCACCCGCCATGGCCCTGGGTATCGCCATTGTGAAGCCCGGGACGTCGTTGAGCAACGCGGCAAGGGGTTGCACCCCGAGTTCGGCCGCGGGGTAAAAGACGCGATGGATCTCTTCTTCGCCGCATAGCCCGGAGTGCAGATTGGTGAAGTTCGCTCCGAAAGCGAACCGGTCTTCCGACAGACGGGCCTGCAATCGCGCCAGATCCACCGCCGATGCTCGGTCCAGGAACCCTTCGAGCTGGTAGCCGGTCTCGACGGTCCAACTGAAGTCGGGATAGAGATCGGCCAGATCGAGGGCCGCCACGGTCCGGTCGTGATTGCGCTGCTGCATCACCGTCGGCGGCGCATTAAAGCCCACGTCGGCGTGGCTCATCTGGACCACGTAGAGTGTCTCGATCGTTTGCGCGTGAGGCAAGGCAGCCGTGAGCAAGACGCAAATGAGCACGTGCGCAACACGGGCTGCCTGGAGAAGCTGCTTCAGCATCGTGTCCTTCCGGTTTGGGGAGACCGTCGTTCGTGGCGTAACTGGTGTACGGGAGAACGAGCGAATGCCGCACGGAGCATAACACGACTCGGCTGCACTACGATGACTTTCGACTCGCCAGAGCTGGACAAGGTGGGACAGTGTGGGAGAGAACGATTACTTCGCCAACCTCGAACGGCCCACAGACGGCGACACCCACTGGCGCATCGTCACCGATGGCAATCGCATTACGCTCTACGGACAAACCAGGTCGGCGAGAATCACGCATCCGGAGGATCGGAAGAAGGTCTTTGAATAGCTGATTGAGCGGAGGTTCGCCGGCGGAAGTAGACCCGGAGATTCGGATGATATCGGCGGAAGAGATCGACAATCTTCCCGACGGCCGCCTTTGGATCACCATGCTACCATTTTCCCGGTCCACGTGTTGGAGCCGGAGAGGCCGGAAATTCGGTGTTTTCTTGGCTCGAAGAGTGCTAAACTCGGGGCGACCCATTCAGGGAAATGGCCGGCCAGGGGAAGGAAGGCGCCTCCGGACCGCTGTCCCGCGCAAGTCCTTTCCATTCGGCTTCTTGACTGGAGAGGAGGGGATTTATGCCAAGCCACCGTATTCTGTTGTTGGGTTTTGGTTTTCTGGTTCTTTTGCTGGCCTGCTCGGAAGATCCTTCCAGACAGTTGATTCAGGCGGCACGGGAGGGCGACACCGATCGGGTGGAAGTTTTGCTGGATCAGGGTGCCCAGATCAACACCAAGGACTACTCGTCCAGCCACATGACCGTCCTGATGCTTGCCGCCGAAAACGGCCACGCCGACACGGTACAAGCTTTATTGGAGAGAGGCGCTAAGATCGACGCCGAGGATATGGACGGACGAACCGCCCTGATGCTGGCGGCGGAAAAGGGCGATAGGGAAATGGTCAGGATGCTGCTGGACAAGGGTGCCGAATTGAACTCGGCGGACACTCAGGGTCGGACGGCGCTTCTGTCGGCGACGCTGCAGGGTCGTACGGAGAGCGTGCGTGCCCTGCTGGAAAAGGGCGCCGATGTCGACAAAGCGGACCACGGAAAGAAAACGGCCTTGATGGTGGCGGCGGGGAACGGCTCAGCCGACATTGTGCGTGCCTTGCTGGAGAAGGACGCTCAAATTGAGGCCAAGGATAACCTGGGCATGACGGCGTTGATGTATGGGAGCCAGAATGGTCACCTCGAAGTGGTGAGTGATCTTCTGGAAAAAGGAGCCAACGTGCTGGCTTGGGCGGGAGATGGTCGGACCTCTCTCATCCTGGCGGCAGAGAAAGGGCACACCCAGGTCGTGCAGACTCTGTTGGAAAAGGGCGCCTCCATCGGGGCCCGGGACAATCGAGACCGCACCGCTCTGATTGGGGCGGCTGAGAACGGGCAGACCGAAACGGTGCTGGCCCTGCTCAAGAAAAGGGCGAAAATCAACGAAACGGACAAGGGCGGCCGAACCGCCTTGGGATGGGCGGCCTTCAAAGGGCATACCGAGACGGTCAAAGCTCTTCTGGACCGGCGCGCCCGGACGGATATTCCCGATGTGGATGGTTGGACAGCCCTGATGTGGGCGGAAAAACAGGGTAATACCGAGATCGCCGACCTGCTCCAGCAAGCAGAGTCCAGGCGTTAGCTGCTTACCGCCGAATTCTGAGAATTTTGCTTTCAGGTGCGTTCCAGGGACGATGTGCGCGCCGGTGCCGTTGCTCTGTAAACTGAACCGAAGCGTCAGCGCCCGGCCAATCCGGATGGCCACTCACTCACGTTCGTGGTTCAGTGACGGCAGAATCGCTCAACCGGTGGAATCAAAATTTCAAACATTTTTGGTTAGAGTTAGACCTCATTCTTCGTGACGTTGGCCGGCACAAACCCGTCCCGCTTTCCGGCTCCCCGGCAGGGGAACTGAAGCGGGGCCGCGGCAAGCAGCGCTCAAGCACGCCCCTGGGTGGGAAGGGGAGGGGATTGCGCGGACGCCCCCTCCGGGTTGCGACACCCGACTCGACATCTTCGCTCAGACCGTGGCTTTGCGGATCTGACGCTTGAGGCTGTGGATCTGGCGGCGAATGGTCTTGAGTTGTTTGGAGTCGTGGGCACTCAGCGCCTGCTCGCGGTCTCCCTTCAGCTTGCGGATCTGGGCTTTGATCTGAGTCTTCTGGATCCCCTTGACTTCATGGTGTTCATGGGCCTCGACGCCAAGTGCCTTGCAGAGCGCCAGTAGAAGCTGTTCCTTGTGCATGGTGGTGTAGCCTCGCATTTCGTCCGATTGGAGGCTGGAAGCGATTTTCCGAAGCTGGGCTACGGTTTTCTTGTGAAGCTCCTCATAAGTGTGGGCCATCCGATTGTCCTCCTGGTTACGGATCGGACCTTCAACACCCGATTCCGATGATGCCACCTCGCATCAGGATGTCAGACCGTCCGGTGGTTCTTCTAACCCTGGATGAGCGATTTTCTCTCCGGCGACGTCAAATCCATTCTCCCTCCGTTTGACCAGTGTCAGGATGGCGTAGGTGGCCACCAGTTCGTCGTCCTGGTTGGTGACCTCGACGTCCCAGGCCACGACACCCCTGGGCTCTTCTCCCTCGCGCGCCTCTTTGGCGGTCTTCTCCTTGCAGGTGAGGGTCGCCTGGATGGTGTCGCCGATGTAAACAGGCTGGGTGAAGCGCAGGTTCTCCAGGCCGTAGTTGGCCAGCACGGGCCCCGGGGCGGGATCGACAAAGAGTCCGGCTGCCGCCGAGAGCACCAGGTAGCCGTGGGCCACTCGTTTTTCGAAGATGGAATCCTTGGCGCCGATCTTGTCCGTGTGGGCGTAGAAGTGATCCCCGGTCAAACAGGCGAAGTTGACCACGTCGGCCTCGGTCAGGGTGCGTCGATGGGTGGTGATGGAGTCGCCGATTTGAAGTTGGTCGAAAGACTTGCGGAAGGGGTGAAGGGGTTGGCGCCGGCGATCCGCTCCCTTCATCCAGCGCCGGCAGACGACGCTCAAGGTGGTGGGCGAACCTTGCAACGCCGTCCGTTGCATGTAGTGGAGCATCCCCCGTACGCCACCCAGTTCTTCGCCGCCGCCGGCTCGACCCGGACCGCCGTGGACGAGGTGAGGAAGGGGAGAGCCGTGTCCCGTGGATTCCCCGGCGCAGTGGCGATTGATGAGGGTCAAGCGTCCATGATAGGGGGCCACCCCCAGAACGACCTGCCGCACCAGCTCATCGTCGGCGCTAAAGAGCGAGCCCACCAGGCTGCCCTTGCCCCTCTTTGCCAGCTCCACAGCCTCCTCAACGGCCCGGTAAGACACTACGGTATTGACGGGTCCAAAGGCTTCGATGTTGTGAAGAGGGGCCGCCGGTTCTCCGTTTGACGTGTACAAGAGGAGGGAGGGAAAGAAGGCTCCCTTTTCGGAATCGGCGCCCGTCACCTGAAAATCGGTGGGATCCCCATAGACCACCTCGGCACCCTTCATCAGCACCTCGACCCGGCCTCTGACCTCTTCCACTTGACCTCTGGCCGCCAGCGGTCCCATCCTGACCCCCTTGACGGCGGGATCTCCCAGGCTGATCTCTGAAAGTCTTCTCTTCAGCCCGTCGATGACGGGTTCGGTCAGGGCCTCAGGAACAAAGGTCCTGCGAATGGCCGTGCACTTCTGCCCGGCTTTAACCGTCATCTCCCGGACGACTTCCCGGATGAACAGGTTGAATTCCTCTTTTTGCGGGGTCGCGTCCGGGCCCAGAATGGAGCAGTTCAAGGAATCGGCTTCCATGTTGAAGCGAACGGCATTTCGGACTATGACAGGATGTTGCTTGAGCAGGCGTCCGGTCTCGGCCGACCCCGTAAAGGTCACCACGTCCTGCGAGGTCAAGTGGTCGAGGACGTCCCCGGGCCCGCCGCAGATGAGCTGCAACGCCCCCTCGGGCAGCAAATTGGACTCGATCATGGCGTGAACCATTTTTTCGGCCAGAAAGGAGCTGATGAAGGCGGGCTTGACCACGGCCGGAACCCCGGCCAGCCAGGCCGGCGCCAGTTTCTCCAGCATGCCCCAGCAGGGAAAGTTGAAGGCGTTGATGTGAAGGGCGACGCCTTCCAGTGGCACGCAGATGTGCTGGCCCACGAAAGTTCCGCCTCGGGAGAGTGCTTCCATCTCGCCTTCGACGTAAAACGTTTCATTGGGAAGCTCCCGCCGTCCCTTGCTGGAATAGACGAAGAGGGTACTGATTCCGCCCTCGATATCGATCCAGGAATCGGTGCGAGTGGCTCCCGTGGCCCAGGAAAGTTGGTAAAACTCATCCTTTCTGCTCAACAGATACTTGGCCAGGCTCTTGAGCAGGAGGGCGCGCTGGTGGAAGGTCATTGCTCGCAGTTTGGGGCCGCCCACATTTCGGCCGTAGTCGAGCATCGCCTTGAAATCAAGCCCCTCGTTCGTGACCTCGGCCACTTCTTCGCCCGTGACGGCATGGAGGAGCGGGCGGGGATGGCCCCTCCCTTCGAACCACTTTCCCTCGGCGTAGCTTTGCAGTCTCATCCGTTTCACTCCATTCTCTCAAGGATGGTCGCCATTCCCTGACCTACTCCAACACACATGGCACAGAGGGCGAAACGCTCCCGGCGCATCTCCAGTTCGAGGGTTGCCGTGGCCAGCAATCTGGCCCCCGACATCCCCAGGGGGTGGCCCAGGGCAATGGCCCCGCCGTTGGGATTGACACGGGGATCATCATCGTCCACCCCCAACTGGCGGAGGCAGGCCAGAGATTGAGCCGCGAAGGCCTCGTTCAGTTCGATCACGGCCATTTCTCCCAGGCCAATTCCTGCCCTTTTCAGCGCTTTGCTGGCGGCCTCCACCGGCCCCATTCCCATGATTCTGGGTTCGACGCCGACCACGGCCGAAGTGATGATCCGAGCTCTCGCCTGAAGCCCGAACTCCCTGACGGCGTCGGCCGAAGCCAGCAGCAGGGCGCAGGCCCCGTCGTTGATGCCTGAAGAATTTCCGGCTGTCACCGAGCCCTTTCCGTCGCTTTGAAAAGCAGGTCGGAGCCGGGAGAGGGCTTCCAGCGTGGTGTCGGGCCGGATGAATTCGTCTTGCTCAAAAAGAAAAGCGGGGGCTTTGCGGGGCTGGATGGGCACGGGCGTGATTTCGCGCGCCAGGCGTCCGGAGTCGGCGGCCTGGCGGGCCTTCTGCTGGGAACGAAGGGCAAAGCGATCCTGGTCCTGGCGGCTGACCTGAAACTGCCGGGCCACGTTCTCGGCGGTACAGCCCATCGAATCGACTCCATAGGCTTCTCGCATCCTGGGGTTGACGAAGCGCCATCCGAGGCTGGTATCGAAGAGCTCAACGCCCCGCCAGAAGGCTCTTTCCGACTTGGAAAGCACATAGGGTGCGCGCGTCATGTGTTCGATGCCACCCGCCAGGAACAGGTCTCCGTCCCCCAGACTGATGGCTCGCGCGGCCTGCACCACCGCGCTCATTCCGGAGGCACAGAGGCGATTGACCGTCTCTCCCGGCACCGAGCAGGGGAGTCCCGCCAGCAGCAAGGCCATGCGCGCCACATTGCGGTTGTCCTCCCCCGCCTGATTGGCGCAACCTAGAATGACGTCGTCGATCCGGCCGGGGTCGATGGGCGGGTGGCGCTTCAAGATCTCGCGCAGGGGCAGGGCGGCCAGATTGTCGGCCCGGAACGAGGAGAGAGCGCCCCCGAATTTGCCAATCGGAGTCCTGACAGCGTCGACGATGAATGCGTCCCTCATAGGCCTGGTTTCCGCTTTCGAGTCTCAGTCTAATGGGCTCCAGAGGGGGGGTCAAATGGCCCCTCCCCGGGGCGGAAAGAGAGGAATCAGAAGGGACGCCTCAAGCCGGGCCATCCCTGCCTGCTCTTGCGCCCGGATCATCCCTCTGAGAGTGGCTGACTCAGGTCGTGGAAGCGTTGATGCCGGCGCGCCATCCGTCTGATCAGGGGGCTGGGGCGGTAGCGGTCGTCTCCGAACTCTTCCTGCAGATCGTGAAGGCGTTGCCACACCTGGTCCAGGCCCATTTCGTCGGCCCACTCGAGAGGGCCTTTGGGGTAGTTGACCCCTTTCTTCATGGCCTGGTCGACGTCTTGCACCGAAGCCACTCGAAGAAAAACCGCCTCGGCCGCCTCATTCATCAGCATGACCAGAATCCGAAGCAGGATTTCTTCACCCAACCCGGTCTCCCGTCGAGGCTGGGGCCGGGCGTCGCCAGTCCCGTAGTTGTAAAAACCGCGTCCGCTCTTCCTCCCCAGCAGACCCGCTTCCACCATCCGTTTCTGGGTGAAGGAGGGCCGGTAGCGGGGGTCGCCAAAGAAGGCTCGAAAGAGGGTTTCAGTGACTTCAAAGTTGACGTCATTGCCGATCAGATCCATCAGCTCGAAGGGGCCCATACGAAACCCTCCCCTCTCCCGCATCGCCCAGTCGATGGTCGAGGCGTCAGCCACGCCTTCCTCCAACATCTTGATCGCTTCACCATAGAAGGGTCGGGCCACTCGATTGACGATAAAGCCGGGAGTGTCCCGGGCCACCACCGTGGTCTTGCCCCATTCTCGTATCAGTCGACCTGCCTGGACGAGAGTGTCCGGCTCGGTCCTGAAGCCGGGAATGATTTCACCCAGCCGCATGAGTGGGGCCGGATTGAAGAAGTGGGTGCCCAGAACTCGGCCGGGATTCCGGCAGGCGGCAGCAATGGAGGTAATGGAGAGGGAGGAGGTGTTGGTGGCCAGCAGGCAATCCTCAGCCACCGTTTCCTCCAGTTGCCGGAAGACCTCCTTCTTGGCGTCCAGATCTTCCACGATGGCCTCGATAACGAGGCCGCTGCCGCTCAGAGCCGCCCGCTCTCCGCTCCAATAGATGCGCTCCAGAATGGAACGGGCCTGGTCGGGTTCCAGCTTTCCCTTCTCCACCCGCCGGCGGAGAAAGTGCTCCAGTCGGGCTCGGCCCTGCTGGAGGGCTTGCGAGCTGGTGTCGTAGACCCGCACCGGATGACCGGCGGTGGCGGCCACCTGGGCGATCCCGGCGCCCATTGTTCCGGCGCCCACCACCCCAACAGGTGTGTTGGCTTCCAGCACCTTCATTTGAATAATCCCCGTCACTCCTTCCGAGGTGGATTATAACCCGGGCGCTAGGCGCCGCCAGTTACTCTGCGCGGAAGAATGAGTCCCAGAGATTGGCCTTGACTCTGGCCCGGACTATTCACGAGCTTTCTGCGGTGGTCGCCGTTATCATCCGCGCTGACTGCGTTGCCCACCCTCGGCCTCCTCGACGTAATACACGACTACGCCTC
>JBHHYX010000129.1:0-12196 GCA_046757765.1 Acidobacteriota bacterium
TTCCCGATGGTCGAAAGAGAGATCGACTACATCATCGCGTTTCCAGGCAAGCAGGTCAGGGCCTTGAACGAACTTCGATTTGAGTATGCTTACGCGGAACCGCCCATGCATCATCTCAAGAAATCGACCGACTGGCGTCCGCTGGCTGTCTTCTTCAGGCGGGCCCGGTTCACGCGAATTGATGAATGAAATCTGAGTCGAGATCGAGGCGCAACGAGGAGGCAAAGCCGTAGCATCGTCAACGAGGAGAGAAGGAAGGGAAGCGGCGAGAAAGGGGAGAAAGGGGACGGGGCGTCTTTCAGGCCTCTTGTTCACTGAAACACAGCGCACAGATGCCGTTCCGGAGAGCCGAGATAGAGGGGGATCGGTTCCACGTAGCGCTCGGCGAACCTCCGCGGGCGTTTGAGGCTGTCCTCCAGATCCCGCCATGATAGGAGAAACAGCAAGGGAGACGGAACATCATGGCCTTTGAGATGAGCCTTTGGGAAGTGGATGAAAAGGTGTTGAAGACGGTTTCATCCTCAAAGCTCGATTTCGAAAGACGGTTAGAGGGGAGAGCTGTCCCAATGAACGAGTTCGAGAACAAGGACGAAAAGTCTCTATTGGAACAGCCGCTCATGGCACCCAAAGCCGGGGAAAACACAGATGATCAGGAACTCTCGGACTGGGTCGTTGGGATGCGGTGGGAAAGAATCTTCGACCGCAAAGATGCCGAGTGGTTCCAGGGCGCATTCGCGAATCAGAACATCGTGTGCAAACTCCGCGACCCCAAGACGCTGGCATTCCTACAGCGAGAATTCGGGGTCGAGTAACGACCGGCTCAAAGTGCCTGGTGCTTGCCGCACAGTCGCAGTCCGGGATTCGTACCCGGCGAGGCTATGCTCCATACTGCAACCTCTCCTTCGACGATACCCCAATCGGTGGCCGCTCGACAGCCGCCACACGCGTCCGACCTGGCGCGGACCGTGGGTAAGGACGGCCCGTGACAGCTTGGATCGGCAAATTCATGCGTTGTTATCCCGCCTCCTCAGTTGAGTCGCTTCTCCTCTTCCACGTGTCAGGATGCCTGTGAAGGTGAACCACAGCCAGCACATGAATCCTGTCGGCAGCAACGGTAAAGAAGACGCCGTATGGAAATCTGCCGAGCAGCGCGCGTCGGATTTTGCCTTGCACCGTGGGAAACTGTAAGGGTGTCTCGCGAATTCGAGCAACCACGACATCGAGCGACTCGGCGAATTCGAGGGCAAGTGCGGGACGCTCCTCCCCGTACCATGAGATCGCGCTTTCGATATCCTCCTGGGCCAGCGCTCGGAAACTGACCGATAGTGTCATGCTCCTCTCTTGCCGAGCTTACGGAGGATTCCGGCTCGAACTTGGGACCACGGAATGCCGGCTTTCGGATTCTCTTCGAGGTCCTTGAGGCGTTCATCGAGCAGCTGTTTCTGCCAATCCGCAAGAGGAACCGTCTCTACGTCAGACGCAATGTGATCCCACAGCGACTGAACATACTCTATCTTTTCCTCGATCGAGAGTCCTTCAAACCCCGGCGGCGGGATTGGGATCGCATTACCCATAACTTATCACCTCGCTGGAAATTATACGCCCTTGGCGTCAATCAAGCGAGATTCCCATTCGGTCCTACCCACCTGGACCGGACTAGCAAAGGGCACTCCGGATAGAGTCCTTATGGCCTGTCACTTCGCTCCGCAGGGGTCGGCTTGCAGCCCGCAATCCAATGGATACTCAGAGTTTCGACGGAACCGGAAGTCAATCCAACACCGAGGTGTCGGCCTGAGGCTGCCACCGCTGAGATTTGTCTTGGATGCACACCTATGCTCTTTGCGAGGTCAATCGTGCCCAGGTGTGAGCCTTTTCTAGGGTAGAAAGAGAGGTCGGAAGTGAAATGGTTGAAGGTTGCATACCCATCTCTAACCACAAAAGGGGGGCTGCACTCCCCGAAGCTGACCCGGCGCGAAGGCCAAACCGGGGCTTCGAAAACCCGGACAGGCTTCTTTGCCAGAATGTCGAGGACCCAAATCTCTTGAGAGGCCGAAGTCAGCACAAGTTGATCGCTGCCACTCTCGGCAACGCCAATCCAGCCTTGCTTTGGAATCCAATCATCTGCCTCAGCCGTCGTAGCAAGCGTCCCGAGAATTGGATCGACTATCCACCAGTGGGACGAAATGCGCGCCGCACAGCCCAAACCGATCGGTTTCGAGATGGGAATCTTCTCTTCCACCCTGGCTTTGTTTACCGGGTCGTAGGAGACATGAGTCCCCCATTTTGACAGGAGGTGGAGCTGTCCTCTGCCGAGACTGTCGAACTCGAAGGCAACCGCGACGTTGTCGTTATTCTCGATCACAGCCGGACCGAGTTTGACCTGGTGCCAGGTTGCTATTGACCACTGGGGCGGACCATCTGTTACGGGTCCCGCGGAGAGAAGGAGGATGCGATCGCTGCTAACTATAACTACCGTTTCCGGCTCTTGCAGGGACACACAACCGGGATTCGGCCTTGGCCTCCTGACCAGTTCTTCTAGGATTTCAAACACCGCCTCGCTTTGCCACGATCTGGTCACGACCTGAACCCCAGCTACGTGACTCAGTGGTGTCGTGAAAGTGGTGATCTTCCCTCCCGCAGCACGCAGTCTCCGCGCCATCCACAGTTCCCATTGGGTCGGCTGCTCAAAATGCCAAATCACATTCTCTGGATTGGCCTGATGCCGGTACACTGGTTTCGGAAGAAAAACTTCACCGTCCAGGACCAGATCCGCCGAGAGTGCCGCCAGCGTGGCATGCCTGAACCGCGGAGGCCGCCTTGCCCCTGCCTTTGCCCCGTTGTCAGAGCCTGGCAACTGGCAGCAGCCGAGGGACAAAATCTCATGCAACACTGAAAACTGAGCCGAAGCGTCAGCGCCCGGCCCAGTCCGGATGGCCACTCACTCACGTTCGTGGTTCAGTGATTTGGCGGCAGAATCGGCGTTGCCTTGACGACGTATGCTTCCCCCCTTGTTAAAGCCTGACAGCTGACAACGGCCGAGGCACGAAATCTCAAATATCTTTGGTTGGGATTAAGGCTGCCTACTCCGGAAATCCGAGAATTTGTCTCTCGAAGTCCGTGGCAGGTTGAGCGCACAAGAATTGGGGAGAGGGAGAAGCCGTCTCATCTCTTCCTTCCAGTTCCAGCGTGAGTCGAACTGAGGTGTGGGCGCGCAGCGGGGATGTGGACAGGCTACCCGGGAACTGACCATCGATTTCCTGCCCACCTGGAAGGCGGCAGGGATTCGGGTAGCGGCCATCGTTGAGGCGGGGGAGCCTCGCAGCACCTGCGGCGAGATTGACGAGGAGGCTCTTGAGAGCCTTTTCGGCGCGCCGTCGGCAAGGCAAGGGCTCTCCGCGCTGGTCAAAGTAGTTGGCGGACCCGGAGCTGTGGCTGAGATGCCTCGTTCATATCGAGCCCGCGACAGCAAAGATAAGCGCTTGAGGAGAAAGGGCCAACGCACTAGCGGACGCAGAAACAGGTGATCTATCTGCTCTCGTCCATGCGCGGCACCACACCACCGGGCCGGCCGAAGTGTGGCAGGGCGTCCGCTGTCTCCCGGGGATCCACGAAAGCATGTCGCGAGGCGCTGTAGTACAGACAACCGATCTCCTCGGCAGCCCGCGATGATACGAAGGGCCCCACCGAGTCCAGTGCGTCGAGCCACTCGCTCTTCAGCTGCTGGAGATCGACCGGAGCCGCCAGCTTGAGTCTGGCCAGATCCTCCGACCTCACGCGTCCGCGCCGACGCAGCAAGTCCAACAGCGAGAGCGGCGTGAACCCGGGATCCTTGCCGCACGCGGCCCAGCACAACGCGCCGAGGCACAGTACCTCGCGATGCTGGTACAGCGTGTCCAGCAGGTCACGGGGCTCGTCGCGTCCGGCCAGTGCGAGCACTTTGTTGACCGCGAGATCGGTCGGATGCAGCACGAATCCGAACCGCTCGTGGCGCACTGTAGGCATGAAGCGCCAAGCCGAGTCGCGCGCCCATTCCACCTTGGTCGAGCTTTCACCCAGCCGTACGACAGCACGGATATACCCCGGCTGATTCAGGGCCACCCGCAGGGTGTAGCCGTGCGCTTCCAACAGCTTGCGATCCTCGGCGAACGCTTCGGCAACCCTCCGTTCGGAGTCATGGAAGTAGTCGAGGTCGTTGCTGTACCTCTTGGTGTTCGGCTCGATCAGGATCGCGGCACCACCCGCGAGGTAGGAATCGAACGTCCGATTCTCGGCCAGGCACGCGGCCAAGGTGATCTGGAAGTCGGTTAGCGGCACAGTTCCGATCCGAGCAGCCAGGCTTCGCGACCCCAGTGCTTCCTCAATTGATCCGCGACCCAAGCGACATCCGCCGGTCCGATGCGGTAGTCGGGATCGAACGACCAGAAGCACTCGGTGTGAAAGCGCCGGTAGGCGCGGCGCGCCTCGCGCACCTTGACCATCGACCGCGCGGTCTCCGGTGCAAGAGCCCGCCGGCTCTTCTTCCCGCCGCGCCGACCGATTTCGGCAAGCCAGTTTCGTACAAGAAGATCCACGTCTATAACATAACCAGCTTATGATGATCCGTCAACCACTAAAGTGGTGTATGCCCCACGCGTGCGGACGATACACGGCTGCCCCCCACAGACGCCCGAGGCACTTTCAATGCCGGCAAATGCCTCTCCAAGATCACGGGCGACCCACTGCAGCACCTGCGCTTTTTCTGCGCGAGGGAGGGTGGGCAGGAGTTTCTCAATCTCTTGCAGGGCATGCATCATTCCATCTCCATCCACAGTTGCAGGTCACTGTTGTGGGGGAGTACCACCCCTGCCGCTCTCTGGTGGAGACAACCATGCAATGAATACCGAAGGTAGCCGGCACTCGCCGGTTTGCAGCGAAGCGAGGAGATCGACTCCATCAGCTTTCCGCCAGCAGATCCTTCAAAGTTCCCGGATGTGGGAACTCACGCCGAAGAGCAAGAGCACAGGATTGAGCAGGCCAGCCAGCAAAAACTGGTCCGCTACGGGTCCTATTTCGGAAGCGTGTGTCCCCCTTACCCCCTGCCCGGTAAACTGAACCGAAGCGTCAGCGCCCGGCCCAATCCGGATGGCCACTCACTCACGTTCGTGGTTCAGTGACTTGGCGCCAGAATTGCTCAACCCAGGGAATGAAAATTTCAAATGACTTCGTTGTGGACAGGCGGGTAGTCGTGGTAGTCGTGGAGTTGAAAGCAGCGACGAGTATCATCAATGGTGGGCGGTACAGGGCTCGAACCTGTGGCCTCCTCCTTGTAAGGGAGGCGCTCTGCCCGACTGAGCTAACCGCCCACGGGACGGGCTTCCGGCGCCGGCCGAGACGGCCCTTGGGGCCGGAAGCGGAAAGTATAGCAGAAGAGCCGAATGGACATGGGCCGGCACCGATTTCTTTCGCCCGATCCTCCGCCCCACCGGCAAGGACCTTCCTTGCTTCTTCAACCGTTCATGAGGAGTGGTGGGCGATGGGAGGGGAAGGAGTGGGGGAAGGTGGCGGCGGATTCTGCCACTGGAGTCTGATCGCCTAATGAGAAAACTGGGGTCAGTCCCGGCACACCTGCAGACGGGTCCGGGCCTCCTCAAACGCGCTCAGGGCCTGGGCATAGTCGGTATCGGCCTGGGGCGATTGCAGAATCTGTTGGGCCTTGTCGCGATCGATTTCGGCCTGATCCTCGTCAATGTCCTGGGGCGAGAGGGCCTGCTCGGCTAGAACGGACACGCTCTCCGGCAGGACTTCTACAAATCCCCAACTGCAGAAGAGTCTTTTCTCCTCCCCATTTTGGTGGTAGGACAAAACGCCGATCTTCAACTCGGAAAGAAGGGGAGCGTGGCCGGGAAGAATTCCGAAGTAGCCGCCTGCGCCGGGGACCGTCACCTCGTCCACCTCACCAGTGAAGAGCAGCTTGTCAGGGGTCACGATCTCCAATTGAATCTTAGCCCGCATTTCTCACACCCAATCTACTACAGCGGCGGATATGCCCGCGTCTACTGCGTTGCGCTCCGTCGGGCTCCTCGACGTACTGTCCAGTGCGACTGCGGGGCCCTCGGTCGCGACGCCTTGTATCCACCCGCATCTCCACCGCCTCGCTACGATCGAGTGTGAGAAATCCGGGTTAGTTGGAAGTTCCAGTGTTATGCCGCCTCTTCCTTCATGCGCTGAGCCTGTTCCAGCACCTCCTCAATTCCTCCGACCATGAAAAAGGCCTGCTCCGGAATGTCGTCGTGCTTGCCCTCGCAGATCTCTCTGAACCCCTGGATGGTCTCGTTGAGAGGCACGTACTTGCCGGGAATCCCGGTGAATTGCTCGGCCACGAAGAAGGGTTGAGAAAGAAACTTCTGGATTTTTCGAGCTCGAACAACCGTCAACTTATCCTCTTCGGACAATTCGTCAATTCCCAGAATGGCGATGATGTCCTGGAGATCTCTATACCTCTGCAGAACGCCCTGAACCATTCGGGCCACCTGGTAGTGGTCCTCGCCGATGATTCGGGGATCCAGGATGCGGCTGGTGGAAGCCAGTGGATCCACGGCGGGGTAGATGCCCTGCTCGGCGATCGAGCGTTCCAGGTTGGTGGTGGCATCCAGGTGGGCGAAAGTCGTGGCCGGGGCCGGATCGGTATAGTCGTCGGCGGGCACATAAATCGCCTGAATGGAGGTGATGGAACCCTTCTTGGTGGTGGTGATTCGCTCTTGCAACTCGCCCATTTCAGTGGCCAGGTTGGGCTGGTATCCCACCGCCGAAGGCATTCGGCCAAGAAGCGCCGACACCTCCGATCCCGCCTGGGTAAAACGGAAGATGTTGTCAATGAAGAGGAGCACGTCCTGGCCGGCCTCATCGCGGAAGTACTCGGCTACGGTCAAACCGGTGAGGGCGACGCGCAGCCGAGCACCGGGAGGCTCGGTCATCTGGCCGTAAATGAGAGCCGTCTTGTCGATCACCCCGGACTCCTTCATCTCCAGCCAGAGGTCGTTTCCCTCGCGGGTTCTTTCCCCCACCCCGGCAAAGACCGAAAAGCCTCCGTGCTGGGTGGCGATGCGGTTGATCAACTCCATGATGATGACGGTCTTCCCCACGCCGGCACCCCCGAACAAGCCGATTTTGCCCCCTCGCGAGAAGGGCTCGATCAGATCGATGACCTTGATGCCGGTCTCCAGCATCTCCGTTTCCGTGCTCTGATCTTCGAAGCGGGGGGCGGGGCGGTGAATCGGATAGCGCTTCTCGGCCGCCACCGGACCGAGCTTGTCGACCGGCTCTCCCAGCACGCCCAGAACGCGACCCAGCGTTGCATCGCCCACCGGCACCGTAATCGGCTCGCCGCTATCGATGGCCTTCATCCCTCGAACCACCCCGTCGGTGGGTTCCATGGAGATACATTTCGCCAACCCTTCCCCAAGGTGGTGAGCCACTTCCAGCGTGATGTCGATGGGGAAGGGCGTGTCAAAGCCTTCCGAGGTTACTCGGACGGCGTTGTAAATGGCGGGCACGTGTCCGGCCTCGAATTGAACATCGATGACGGGTCCCATCACCTGGAGGACTCTCCCTAGATTTTCCATCTGCTTCTCACTCCTCACTCCGGACCGAATTCAAACCTGAATTGAGCGATTCTCTACGGCGATAAGCACCAATCTGGTTGCACCCCGCGTGTCTTGTCGATCCTCGACATACCCAGCGGGTATGCCCGCGGTCTCCGCAACTCGCGGGAACACAACATCTTGGCGCTTCTCATCCGCAAGAACCGCTCAACTCAGGTCAAAGACAAGTCAGCGGGGGCTTGCGGTTGTTGCCGTTCGTCTTCTGTTCTGTTGTCGTTCCTCAGCTCCGGCTACTCCGCTTCCTGCAAGGCGTCGGCTCCACTCACGATCTCGATGAGCTCGGTCGTAATGGAGGCCTGCCGGATCCGGTTCATCCGCAGGGTCAAACGTTCGATCACGTCCTTTGCATTTCGAGTGGCCGCGTCCATGGCGGTCATTCTGGCGCCATGTTCGGCGGCTTCCGATTCCAGCATGGCGCGAAAGATCTGAGTCTCCACGTGGCGCGGCAGCAGCCTGTCGAAGATCCCGGCCGGAGGCTGCTCATAGAGGTAATCCAGCGGGGCTGCCGATCCCTGGATCTCCAGACGCTCAATGGGCAGCAACGGCTCGATGACCACGTTCTGCTGAATCACCGACTTGAACTCGTTGTAGACGACGTAAACGGCATCCAGTTCAGTGCTCGTGTAGTACTCAATGACGTGCCCGGCGATCTCCCGGGCATGGCGGTACTGGACCCGGTTCATGATCTTGGTGAAGCGATGCTGGATGGGCCATGGACGGTGCTGAAACCAGTCGTGGCCCTTGCGGCCGACCATCGTGAGCCGAACCGTCTTGCCGGCTTCCTGGCGGCCGATGTAGTGCATGGCCGCCTTGACAATATTGTGATTGAAGGCGCCGCAGAGACCCTTGTCCGCGGTCACCACGACCAGCATGATGTTTTTCCCGTCGCGTTGAGCCAGCAAAGGGTGGCGACTGGCCTCAACCCGCGTCGCCAGGGAATTCAAGACCGCCAGCATCCGAGCGGCGTAGGGCCGAGCGGCAAAGATGCGATCTTCCGCGCGCTTGAGCCGGGAAGCCGAAATGAACTTCATGGCGCGAGTGATCTGCGAAATATTTCCGACCGAGCGCACTCTGCGCCGAAGATCGATGAGGTTTCCAGCCGGCATAGGGTCTTTCTGGCTCCTTCTGTCCGGATTGAGCTGGGAAATGTTTCAGTTTGAGGTCCGAGAGCTCCTGGTCAGGCGGCCCTTCCCTCCCGGAACCGGTCTCTGTACTGGCCCAGGGCCTGGTTCAACTTTTGGATCAAATCGTCATTCATTTTTCCGGGGCCCACTATCTCCTTCGTCAGGCCGGGGTAGCTGCTCTCCAGGAACGGGCTGAGCCCCGCCTCAAACTTGCTCAACTCCGAGACCTCCAGGCCATCCAGGAATCCGTTGGCGCCGGCGTAGATGATGACGATTTGCTTTTCCACGCTGAGAGGCTCGTATTGGGCCTGCTTCAGAATCTCGGTCAGCCTTTCGCCTCGCGCCAGCTGCGCCTGAGTCGCTTTGTCGAGATCCGATCCGAACTGAGCAAAGGCCGCCAATTCACGATACTGGGCAAGTTCAAGGCGCAGACGCCCCGCCACCTGCTTCATCGCCTTGATTTGCGCGTTCCCGCCAACCCGGCTGACTGAGTTGCCGACGTGGATGGCGGGTCGAATGCCCGAGTAGAAGAGGTCGGCTTCCAGATAGATCTGACCGTCGGTGATGGAAATCACGTTGGTGGGAATGTAGGCCGAGATGTCTCCCGCCTGGGTTTCGATCACGGGAAGGGCGGTCAAGCTGCCGCCCCCCAGCTCGTCGCTGAGTTTGGCGGCCCGCTCCAGCAGACGGCTGTGCAGATAGAAGACATCTCCTGGAAAGGCCTCGCGCCCGGGGGGGCGCCTCAGCAGCAGCGAGATCTCGCGATAGGCGGCCGCGTGCTTGGAAAGGTCGTCATAGATGACCAGAACGTGCTGGTTTCGGTCACGGAAATACTCTCCCATGGCACAGCCGGCATAGGGAGCGAGGTATTGCATGGTGGCCGGATCCGAAGAAGACGCCGCAACCACAATCGTCTTGTCCATCACCCCATAGTCAGTGAAGGTCTTCACCACCCGCGCAACGGTTGAGCGCTTCTGGCCGATGGCGACGTAAATGCAGAAGACATCCGTCTCTTTCTGGTTGATGATGGTATCAATCGCAATGGCTGTCTTCCCGGTCTGACGGTCCCCAATGATCAATTCACGTTGTCCGCGCCCGATCGGAATCATGGAGTCGATCGCCTTCAACCCTGTTTGCAGAGGCTCCCGAACGGGTTGGCGGTCCACCACTCCGGGAGCCAGTCTCTCGACTGGGTTCTCCTGCTCGGCTGCGACCGGACCCTTTCCGTCGACCGGTTTTCCGAGGGCATTGACCACGCGTCCCAGCATAGATTCTCCCACCGGGACCTGCATGATTCGCTTGGTCCTTTTCACCAGGTCGCCTTCGCGAACCTTGTGAAACTCGCCGAAAAGCACCGTCCCCACGTTGTCCTCTTCCAGATTGAACGCCAGACCGTAGACGTCGTTGGGGAATTCCAGCATCTCCAGGGCCATGACTTTCTCGAGACCATGCACGCGGGCGATACCGTCACCGGCCGAAACAATGGTTCCGACTTCGCTTACGATGACGCCGGCGTCGTAGTCCCGGATCTGTTCCTTGATGATGAGTGTGATCTCTTCCGCGTTGATCGCCATGATCTTCCGTCCCCTGTAAACCCGGATTTCTCAGAAATGATCTATTGCGGAGCCGAATGCCTCCACCCTGACTGGGTTACCCTCGGTCGGCCTGCTCGAAGTACTGTACAGTACGCCTGCGCGGGTCTCGGTCGCAAGCCTTGTCAGGGCGGCGCCTTCGACTGCTCATGACTAGTAAACCTGAATTGAGCGATTCTCGACGGCGGTAAGCACCAATCTGTTGCGCCCCGCGGGTCTTGTCGATCCTCGACATACCGCGGCGGGTATGCCTGCGGTCTCCGCAACCCGCGGGAACACAACATCTTGGCGCTTCCCATCCGCCACAACCGCTCAACTCAGGATAAAGCCTGTGATAAATGCGGGTAACACCCGTGTTCACTTGCCGGTGACCAGTCATCGGTCCGTCAATCGTCTTCTCATCCGATCCAGCTGGGCCTGAATGGATGCATCGAAAACCATCGATCCCACTTGCAGTTTCAGGCCGCCGATGAGGGACTCATCCTGGTGACAGGCCAGTTTGACTTGCTTTGTCGTGATCTGTGAGACCGCCTCTTCCAGTCGGTCCGTCACCGACTGTACCAGTTCCTGAGAGGCGTAGACTTCCCCTCGAAGCACACCCCGACGCTGATCCAAAACCTCTCCAAAGGCCGAAACAAAACGATCGAACTCCCCCACACGGGCATTTTCCAGAAGCACGAGAAGGAAGTTCACCACCAATGGGTCCAAAGGAATTCTGAGCGCCAGCTGTTCCACGATTTTCCGTTTGGGGGAAAACGGCAGGGCCGGATTGACCAGCGTCTCTCGCAGCTGCCGATGGGAATTCAGCAGGTGGTTGAATTCCACCAGTTGGTTGTAGACTCTTTCCACCGTGCCCTTCTCCGAGGCGACTTCAGCAAGTGCTCGTGCGTACTTGAACGCGATGGAAGAGATCATCTCCTCTTGACTCCCGGCCCTCTGGAAAAGGGTTCCTGTTGCAGCCAGTGAGGGATTCACTGAACTGTCTACCGCCCGATCCAAAAAGCCTACCTTCTAACACGTTTCCGCCGTCCTGGTCAAGGCGTTCGGCGTGGTCCTCGTGCTAAAATGAGCAGCTCCAGGTAGGTGGCCCCGGGGTGGCTGGGCGTGTTCTCTTGCCCCAACTCCGGTGGGCCACGGTATCTACTCGCATAGGGTGGAAGGAGGATTCAAGTTATGCCGTTAGAAAATGTCAGTGGGCAACTGAGAGGAAAGAAAGATCTTGTCAGCGGAGAGTCCGGTCCGGGAGAGCATCCGGGAATGACGGACGTGGTGCCTGTAGTCCCCTACAAGGTCTTGTTTGTCGACATCCCTTTCTACTCCGACCCTGAGTGCCGGAACGAGGTCAAAGAGGCCCGCATTGCTATTCTTCGCCCTCTGGATCCGGATGGGTTTGACCTCCTCGACGTCGTCCCCACAAGCAAGAGGTACAAGGTCAATCAATATGTCAACTGGCGGCTGAACAACAAGAAGTCGTGGGAGGCCTGCTACTACAGGGATCCCCACACCGGCGGCATCGAAAAGGCTTGGACACTCCATGTGGAGTTCCTGGGCGAGATTATCAGTGACGCAGCCCTGGGCAGAGAGAGAAAGCGGATCGAGGGACTTGAAGCTAAATTCTCGGAGCAGCCAGCAACGGTCATGTGAGGCCGGAGGCGGAAGATTCGGAACCCCTCGAAAAGGGACGAAAACCGAGCCCAAGGATTCGAAATCTCGTGCCTCGGCGGTTTGTCGACTGTCAGGTCTCACAAAAAGGGGGAAGGCAGGGCAGGAGGGCATACGTCGTCAGGGCAACGCCGATTCTGCCCCCAAGTCACTGAACCACGAACGTGAGTGAGTGGCC
>JBHHYX010000130.1:0-12177 GCA_046757765.1 Acidobacteriota bacterium
CAGGCAAGGATGCCTGCGCTACCCGACTCGCCGTTCCCCTTTCGGTCCCGGTCGCTGCGGGCTCCGTTTTCTTCCTCTCCGCCCAGCCCTTCTCCGCGGTATGAGTCTGCTCAGCGGGAATCGCCGAATCCCGTTCCCGGGAGTCGGCGGATCAAGACCAGCGTGATATCGTCCGCTTGAGGGGCGGAACCGCCAAACTCTTGAACCTTCCTCAAGATGATCTCGATCAAACGATTCATGGGAAGGTTGCGGTGTTGCCGTACCAGCGCGCCGACCCTTGCCTGCTCGAAAGCCTCCGAGGAGGTGTTCTGGCACTCAAACACGCCGTCTGTAATCAATCCCAGGATGTCGCCCGGAGCGAGATCGAACCCGGCAGGCGCCGTCAGCCCATGCTGGGCCATGAAACCCATGGGCGTCGTGGAAGCGCCACGCCACTCGCACTCTCCGCTGGCGGCGTGATAGTGGAGCAGGGGGGCCTGCCCTCCGGCGTGGTAGCTCACCCGGTGGGCTTTCGCGTCCAACAGGCCAAAGAAGGCAGTCACGAAACGATTGTCGGCCAGGTCCTCTACGAGTTGGTTGTTGATGTGCAGATAGGTGGAATCGAGGCCGGCCCCAAGTCGCACTGCCATACGCAGCATTGCCCGCACCTGGGTTACGCTCAGCGCCGGGCCCAGGCCATGACCGGTGGCGTCTCCCAGGAGGACCAGCAGACGGCCCTCGTCCAGGGGAATGAGGTCGAAGATGTCTCCTCCCGTTTGGTCGGCGGGCAGACTGAACCCGGCCAGGTCATAACCGGCCACGACAGGCATCTTTTTCGGCAACACGCCCATTTGGATCGCCCTGGCCACCTCCAGCTCGCGATCAAGCCTCTCTTTGGTGAGCAGATCCTGGGTCATGCGCACGCGCTGGATGGCAACGGCGCATTGGGCCGCCAGCGTTCTCGCAATCTTTTCATCATACTCGGTGAAGGTACCGTTTTCCTTGTTCAAAAGCTCCAACACGCCCACACGCGAGTCGTCTTGACCGATCAAAGGGACGGCTAGAAGGCAGCGGGTGCGGAAGCCGCTCTCACGATCGACAGCCCGGTTGAAGCGCGAATCGGCGTAACAATCCGGGACGTTGACCACTTCACGCGACTGCAGGCACTGTCCCACAATGCCGCAATCTGCGGGAACACGAATCACATCCATGCCGGTGGCAACGGTCGAGATCAGCTCGTCGGTCTCGGGCTGGTAGAGAAAGACCGTTCCCCGCTCCGCCCCCAACACGCTCTTTCCCGCCTCGACTACACTCGACAGCATTTCCGCCAGCTCAAAGGGTGCGGCCAGCTGGCGGGTCACTTGCAGGATCCTTTCCAGCGCGACTGTTGTGAGGCCCGTTGTGCCTTCTTTTTTCATAACAACTCGAGAAGTTCTCCCGCGTGCGTCCGGATTGACGCCATCCGAGCCCCGAGGGTGTGCCTCTGACCCCATCCTGCCGCAGAGGTCGAGGATGGCCCTCCGGCAGCTTACGAGTTCCATCACCATACCCTAACCAGGACTCCCAGGGCAAAACAACGGAGTCGCGAGGGCGATGGAGAGGAACGTGTCAGTTAGAGGGACGAGGAGTGGACAATCCAGGACCGCCCGAGTCCTTTCGAGTTCTTGGAAAGCGAACAGCCGCATGTCCAGAAGACGCTGTGCACTTCGGTGACTCTACCCCCCATTTCTCACAAACGATCTATTGCGGAGCCGAATACATCCACCCTGACTGCGTTACGCTCGGTCGGCCTGCTCGACGTACTGTACCGTACGACTGCGCGGACCTCCGTCGCAAACCTTGTCAGGGCGGCGCCTTCGACTCCTCATGACTTAATAAAGCCTGTGAGAAATGCGGGCTACCTCTCCGCCCGCTGGGCCAGCAGTTGGTAGATGGCGGTGAGATCGTGATCGGCCATCCCCTTATCGGACGCCATTCGGTTGAGGCGTTCGGCCTCCCGGGTGGAAGGCAAGGAGAGTCCCTTTCGTGCCGCCAGGGCGACGATGATTCCGAGGTCTTTGAGCAGGTTGCGAACAGGCGCACCCGACAATCCGAAGTCCCCGCCGGCGATTCGCACGGCGTTGCGGTCCAGCATTCGGCTGGCTCCCCACGACTCCATCAGTACTGCGGTCAACTTTTCGGGCTCGAGACCCGAATCACGAGCCAGCAGGAAAGCCTCACACGAGGCCAGGGTGTGAACCGCCACCAGGATCTGGTTGACCAACTTGGTCGTGCTCCCCGTGCCTGGCCCACCCATGTGGACGATCTTCCGACCCAGGGTCTGGAAGACCGGAAGAGCTCGCTGGAAGGCTGATGTTGCGCCACCGACCATGATGGTGAGAGTCCCCTGACTAGCCCCTTCCGGCCCCCCGCTGACGGGAGCGTCAAGGAAGCGGGCGCCTCTGCGGCGAGTCAGCCGGCAGAACTCCTTCGATGTTGCGGGATCTACGGTAGAATGATCGACCAGCACGTGACGTGGCCGGGTCGCCGAGAGGAGGCCGGAAGGACCCAGAAAGATCGCCCGACAGGCCTCGACGTCGGCCAGACAGGTCAGCACCAGGTCGGACTTCTCCGCCACCTCCGCCGGTGAATCCACCAGTCGGGCACCTTGCTCGGTCAGAGCCTCCGCCCGGGAGCGGGTGCGATTATAAACCCAGCAGCTGAATCCCGCCGCCAGGATGTTTTCGGTCATGGGTCTCCCCATGTTACCGAGTCCTATGAATCCGACCTTCATTGACGACTCTTCCACTTGCCCTGCGCGGTTTGGACTCCTCCAGAGTGGGGTCCGCTCCCTCGCACTCCTCGACCCGCTCGCTCTTCTCACCGATCTCGTTTTTCAGGTAGGGACGACTGCTGATGGCTTCGCCGCGCCGGTTGCGCCCAATGCGCTCACCTGTCAAACGTCAGGAGGTCAGATCGACGACGCGTTGAACTAGAGCCTCGGCGGTGAGGCCGTTGAAGGCCATGATCTCGTCCAGTGAGGCACTCGTATCGCCCCGTTTCCAGCAGACAAGATCGCGTTTCTGAGCCCGCGAGCGGAGAATGACCGGTTCCAGGAGGGCCCCGGGACCCCCGCTGACGCCAATGAGAACATCAGCGCCAAAAAGGGAATGGAAGTCGTCCCGGCTGATGAACGCGGCATCAGGCTCAGCGACGCTCTCCCAGCTCAGATCGACGGGTCGATAGAGGCGGCGCGGATTGACAACAGAGACGATCCGAACCCTGTAACCCAGCCTTTCAAGGGTTTCCTTGGCCTCGAAAACAGCCAGCAGAACCATGTCGCCGACAACCGCGAAAACAATGCTCTCCTTGTCGCCTTGGGGGCTTTCTGAAAGGCAGACGGCCCCTTTTTCCAGAGCCCGCCGGCCCAGCTCAAAGGTTGTGTAGACCGGAAGAGGGCTTTTGGAAGCCGTAATGACAATGCCCTTGTTGTGCGTGCCCAGGGCCCACTCATAGGCCACCTGGATCATGTTGGCGTCACACGGGAAGAGCGGAAAAACGTTGCCGTTTCGGATCATGGCGGCGAAGTAGCTTTCCACCTCGGGCCGTTGATGAGTCCAACCGTTACGGCCTTGCTCCAACGCGCCGGCGGTGAACATGGCGATGGCGGACGAGCTGGCATAGCGCAACTCAGCCAGAGCCTGGGTCACCGTCTGCCAGATGGGAAGGCCGTTGACGGCAAAACTTTCATAGGAAAGCCACAAGCTGCGACAGCCAAAAAGCGCCAGAGCCGCAGCCAGACCGGCACAGGCATCCTCATTGACCGGCTCATAAACCTGGCCGGTGGGACCTTGATTGTAACTGGGATCCGGGGTCGGGTGTCGGATCTGCAAAGCCTTGTTCAAGTTGGCCATGCCTGAGGCCTCGTTGCCGTCCGCGCTGGTCACCACGAAGTGAGGATCGATCTTCCCCACCGCCGCCACCAATCGGCCCATCGCGGTGGAAGGCACTCGAGCCCGCCCGCCAGCGGATTCCGCCTCGAATTCCTCTTTGGGAAGAGGCGGCAGAGGAGGGGGGCTGAAGGAGACCGCCGTCCGGGCGACTGGACCGCCCCCCGCCCGGCTGAAGTCGTCACGAACAATCTGCCAGGCGCCCGGATTGAGTGCGCGGCGCTTCAGAGCCTGGATGATCTGGGGCTTGTCCAGCGTGTCGCCGGCCACCAGGTTGTGGGAACGTGAGCCTACGGCGTGGACTCCCGCCCCCTTGAGCTGCTTGATGATGGCGACAGTCAACTTTCCGTCCAGGGCCCACCTGGCCGCCCGGTCGGCACTCTCCAGAACGGCGGCCGCGAAAGCCAGCCGGTTTTGCAGTGAGAAAACCGTGCTGTCGACATAGGGGCCAGGTTGATCCTGGTCGTCGAAACACTTGGCGTCAACCAGAACCACCTCCTCAAAACCATGCCCCTTCCAGTAATCGATCATCTGCTGATCGGAGAGGCGAGAGACCATGGCATGGTGCTCCTGGCTGTAGCCGTTCCAGATCAGAACGGGCATGAAGTTGGTCACTTCCGGATAGGTGGTGTGGAAATGCATCATCGAAGAGAGAACATAGGGCTCGCCCAGACCTCCATCGCCCACCGTAAATGGAAAGAGAATACCGGGATGCAACAGCGCGCCGGCCATCGCAAAATGCTGTCCCTGGCCCAGTGGCCCCGCCGGCGCAAGGATCCCCGGGACGGCCCCCGAAACATGCCCCAGGAGCCCCCCATGTTCACGAAACCGCTGGCACAGCTCCCGCACAGTCCGAATACCCATCTGTTGAAGAGAGGTGTCCAAGAAAAGGGCGCTGTAGAAACCGGGGGCATGGTGACCGGCTTCGGTGATGATGTTGGTGTGACCCAACATCACCAGGGCGGCGTAATACTCGGCGCTGCTGGCGAACCCCCCGGGGTGACCCGAGGCTTTTGTCCCTGTCACCTGCAGGGTCAGGTAGCGCAACGCATCGGCGGCCAACAAGGTCTGATACACTGCATCCGGATCGGTCGGACCCTTGATCCGGCTATGGCCTTCGGGGATGGCAGCCTTCTGAGCGTGTGTTTCAAAACCCGGCCAGGGTCTTCCGAAATACTGGATTCCCTCGCAAAAACCGGGCACAGCCACGTCGATGAGAGTGGGTGTCATGTTCTCTCTTCCTCCCAACCGCACAGGATGCGAAGATCCCGCACGTTATTTCCGGTCGGACCCGTCATAATCGTGTCGTTCAAGGCGGAGAAGAACCGAAATGAATCCGAGCGCCTGGAGTAGTCGTCGGGATCCATGCCCAGCTCACGGGCACGCCGCAGTGAGTTCCCGTCGGCGACGGCGCCCGCGGCCGGGGAAACCCCGTCCACACCATCGGTTCCGGCACTCAAGACAGCCACATTTCGCCCTCCGATCAATGAGACACAGCCGAGGACGAAAGCCTGGTTCCGTCCGCCCACACCGGGACCCGTCACCGGACAGGAAAACTCCCCCGCGTTGACCACCGCCACTCGACGGCCGGCGTGCTTGGCACACAGCTGTTCAAGTCGGCCCAACAGATGGCCGGTGGCCCGCTCCAAGGGCCAGTCATCGGCAACGAAAAAGTCGGTTTCGACAACGAAACCTCTGGTTCGCGTCTCTTCAGCCAGAATCTCCATCGCCTCTTCGGGAGTGAGCAGACAATGCCAACTGCTGTTTTCGAACACCCTGGAGTCGGCCTTGGGTGTCTCCGGGATCCTCTTTTCCTCAAAAATCCTCCCAATGGCTTCGGGGAGTCGGTCGGCCAGTTGCAGTTTGTCAACAATTCGGTAACAGTCCCGCACCGTCGATTCATCGGGCATGGTCGGCCCCGAGGCCACATTGGAAGGGTTTCCGGGCGGGGCGTCGGAGACATAGAGTGTCACCTGGCGGGCCGGATGAGCCAACTCCGCCAGCCGCCCCCCTTTGACGGCCGAGAAATGTTTGCGTACAAAGTTGACGTCGACGATGCTGGCGCCACACGTCACCAGCAACTGGTAGAAGTCTTGGACGTCCCCCAGGGTCAACTCAGGGAATATGGGCTTTTCACAGATGGAGGACCCCCCGCCCGAAAGCAGGAAGATGACGAGATCCTTCTCAGTCACATTTTCCAACGCTTCAATCACGGCCCGGCCCGATTCGAGGCTTCCCGTGTCGGGATAGGGGTGCCCGCCCTGCAGGGACAAAAAACCGGGCAGCGGCCGAACCTTCGAAGCTGCCGGACCGGCCATCACCCCTGAAACCGAATGGGGTCGGAGAAGGGCCGTGACAATCTCGGTCATCTTGAAAGCGGCTTTGCCCAAAGCCACCTGAATGATCTGATCGAAGGCATCGAGATCGATTCGTTCGCCGCCCACGCAAAGAACGCGGTTGCGACAGGTGATCCGACGCGGAAGGACCTGGTCAAGAGAGATTCGCGAAAGGGTCTTCAAGAAAAGCGCCTTCAGCACATCCTTCATCAACGCCGATCAGCTCCGGTTGAGCACGACCAGACCTCCCAGGTGGGGATCAAAATCGGTTGCCTGGGGATTGCGCTCGGCGCAGGCTCGGCGCATCCTCCCCTGGGGGGAGAGGGGAGAACGGACGACTTCCGGATAAACATGCACCTGAGCAAAGCGGAGATCCTCTGGATCGTCCACCTCAGCCCAAGGCAACGCACCCGTCTCACTGAATCTCACCAAAGCGCCTTCCGCACACATCTGGTCGAGGATGTCATTAAAGAACTGATTGACCTGGCCGGAGGCAAACATCGACTCTGCTTTTGCGAACAGGCGGCGCGATCCCAGCGGCGAAAAGGTGGCGATGCCAACGAAGGTCCCACTGCATTCTTGACGTGAAAGGGACTTCTTCAAATCCAGAACGCGCCCCTTGTGGATGCGCACTTTCGTTGTTTCCTCCCGAAAATGACGATCGATGACGATGGAATAATCAGCCCGGGCGGACAGAGCCGGAACAAAGATGTCGGGATGGCAGAGGACGTCGGCATTCAGACAGAGGAAGGGGTCCTTGCCCAGCCATTCCTTAGCGCGCCAGAGAGAGTACATGTTGTTGGTTGAGCTGAAGTCCGGATTGGTGATGAATGCAATGTTCGAGAGCTTGTCCGAGTGGTGACCCCTCACGTGCTCGACAACCTGATCGGCGGCAAACCCAACCACGACGGCCAGCTTTCTCACTCCTTTTTGAAACAGACTTTCAATCTGGAAGTCGAGAATGGTGCGGCTCCCAAACTTCAAGAGGCACTTGGGCAGCCCACGAGTGATCGAGTTGATTCGCGACCCGAGACCTGCCGCCAGTATGACCGCCTTCATAACGCTTCTCCCTCTATTCCTTCAGGACGCATCAAGTCCTTCCCCAGGACGCTGTTCCCGTGTCTTGAATCCGCTCTGGCGCCTGAAGCGCGAACCGGCTGTTTCTTGGCCTGGGTCTCAGCGGCCGGGAACCCGGACTGGGCCACCGGTCCGCGTCCCAGCCAAAGGAGTCCGATCGCAGTCCAGAAGAGAGCTTGAATGCGCCGGGCGACCGCCAGCGTCAGACCCGCGGCCGGACTGAGACCAATCAACAGAAAGGCCCCGGCGGCGCCCGCCTCGTCAGCCCCGACACGACCGGGGATGAAGAAGCTCATCATCTTCACGATGCGACTGGCGGCTTCGATCATGGTGAGGTAAAAAATGTCGATCCGCACGCCCACCGCTCGCAGCACCATCCACACTTCGGCGAACATGACGACTTGGAGCAGCATGTGAAAGCCAAAGATCGCGACTACGGTACCCGGCTTCCGGAGGCGGAAGGAGCGCATTTGCTTTTCCATCTCGGCCGCCTTCTCCAGCCTCATGGCCCATTTGCTGCCGCCCCCGCTTCGTTGAGCCACGTATCCGGCCAGGCCGGGCAGCAGGGGAGTGGGGGCGAAGAGCAACAGGACAACGGCTGCGAAGATCACCACGGCAATAACCGAGAGCGTCCAGGCGTCGTGGCCGCTGGCCACCAGATGGACGGCAGCGAAGGTTCCGATGGTGGTGATCAAGAGCGAGGTGGACCAGTACACACCCGCCTCAACGAGAGTGGCCGGAATCGTTCTTGCGATGGGTGCCTTCTTGCGAAGCAGCCAGGGCTTGAGGGGTTCGGAAACGAGCAGGCCCATGCTCGAGAGATAGGCCAAAGCCTGAGAACCGATTCGCACGCGGAGCAGTTCAGGAAAGGGAAACAGGACGCCCTCCGCGTCTAGCGCCCGCTTCCACGCCCAGGCCCGAAGAGCATGTTTGACCAGGCCCAGAGCCATCAAGACGGGGAGGACCCATTTGAGAGCAGCCAGCTGCCGCAGCAGGGTCGCCGGACCGATCCAGCCGATCAGAGCGGCCAGGAGTCCAAAGCCGACCAATGTCAACACGTGCCTTGATTTCACCGCTCCGCCCTCAGACCGGCCTCGCCCCCGGATCTTGTCCCTGTTGCCGAGGCGGCGTCGTTCAGAGACCAATCGTAATCAAAGAAACTCACCCTCCATCTCTCTCTGCTCTTCAACAGCTGCTGTTTCTCGGGGCCCAGGTAGAGACGAACATAGTCAAGCACCCGGGGATGGTCCAGATGTTTTTCTTTTCGCAACCAATCCAGAAAGTCGTCCTTGAACCAATCGAAGTATCGCGACAAGACAACTTTCCCCCTGGATCCATCGATGCGGATGTTTCGGGAATCCCTGAAAAAGTTCCTGGCCGCCTCCTGCAAAGACGCTTCCAGGTTTTCTGCCGTCAGCGCTTCCGCTCGAAGGGGCGCACAGCTGCGAGAAGCACAATTCAAAACAAAATGGATGCGCGGTTCTGCAAAGCGCCTTCGAATAATCTTGTGCTCAATATCATTATAGCTGAGGCTTTTGCCGCCGACTATCTGTTTTTTGTCAAACACACTGCTCAAGAAGCCCCCCAGATCCTTGAAGCTCTTGAGCGGGTAATTGCGCACCACACGGTTGACGGTTAAGGCGTTATAGGCATTGATCCAGTACGCCAGCCGGTGGGCCCGGCTGGGAAACAGTTCCGGCACATTGTCCGGACTGTAGCGCGCAATCGATTCGACGTAGGCGAAGAGGGCGGCGGGATCCGCCTTCAATTCCCTGTAATCCACCAGCCCTCGCTCGTTGACGGACTTGCGCAGAACCTGATCCCAGAGATCGTGCCGAAAGGGCTCTTGTGGGTTGGGAACCCCATTCAACAACGACACAACCAGCAGCATGAATAAGCCCATCGGTCACCCCTAGAAGCTCTGCAGAATCCCAAAAGCAATGATGAAATTGGAGCCACCGTCACGATCCCCGTCCCCCAGCCGATGTCCAACATCGAAGGTGAAGTCGCTGGGACGAATCCCGAGGAAATCGTAGTGGAATCGAAGACCGTAGCGAATGCCGTAGACGGCCTGGTTCAAGCGGAACATCTGGTCGAAATGATCGGAGAGAAAGCCAACGTCAAAAGCCAGCACCCCCTGAATTCGGCGAATCCGATTGTTCATGGGCATCGACATATCCAGGCCCGACATCAAGTCGTGGCGCCATTCCAGACTGGTTGCGAAAGCGTTCTTGGCCAGAAACCGGCCAGAAGCAGCGAAACCAATAAAAGGGAAGCTCGAAAGATCAAAAAGCTTCTGGGCGGGAACCTCGTCCTGGCTTCGAAATCCCTCCGAATAGCCGAGTGAAACGACCCCGGCCAGCTTGTGCTTGGGGTGGAGCGCGATGACCTTGGCGGCAGTGAGCTTGGAGCGAAAGAAATTGAAATCACCGCCAAATTCTTTCCGGTAGAGGGCAGTCGTAAACTCAAACCTCTCGAAAGCCATCGGATCTTCTTCGAACATCCTGTTTTGGAAAGTGTAGCGAAACTTGACGCCTGTCGCGGCCCCCTTGCCGTCGATCTCGTGGCTCTCGGGATCGGCGAAGTCGCTGCGCAGACCTGTATAGGTATAGGAGAGGGACATCTCCTGCTTCTTATTCCAGACCAACCCCTTGACATTTCCGCCGAAATTGAAGAGCATGCCGGCTTCCACGCCGTACTCCGCGGTCGAGAAGAAGGGCAGCACAAACATCCACTTCTTTCGGTCTCTCACCTTGTGCATCCGTATGCGCATCCCGGCGCCGATGCCGCCGGTCCCGATGTCGACGTCTCCCCGATCCATCACCATTTCCCAGGAATGAGGAGAAAGATCGTTATGGACATCGGTCTGGACGGTCCGGTTGCGGGGGTCGAGCTCGATGCCGGTCACCTTCCCCCTGGTCTGAACTGCAAAAGTCTTGCTCCGGCCCTGGCCGTCCCACAACAGATTCCGCGCCTCCTCTCCCTCCTGGCGGACTCTGATTTCGACGGGGTCGACAAACTGGCTGCTAGTCGATTTCTCCACCGTAAAGCGGGTCAGATACCCCTTGTCCTTCTTCTCGTTACGGCGCACGTTCTCGAGCCGGTAGTCGAGATCGGAGGGGTAGCCTCCCTTCCACTGCTGGAAAAACCAGCTCAAATCCCGGCCCCCAACGTCACTCGCCACGGTCGCGAAATCCCGGTCCCCTTTCATGTAGTTATCGATCCCTTTGTGAAGGGTCTCGGGACCGATGGTGGCGCTCAGCTTCTCGGCGAAGACCTGGCCCGAGGGGAAACTGCCATTGAAGTAGAGAAGCGACTCGCGCAGCGGGTCGCGGAGGATGACCGATCCCACATAGGTTTCCGAGAAGGGAATCGTCGGCGAAGCAGCCATCCGATTGAAGGGCCGGAACATTCCCATTCGGCCCGCGGTCTCGCGAAGGTTGGAGAGAGCTTCAAAGTTCTTCTTCAGAAAGTCATTGCGGAAGGTCCAGGCCACCGCCTCCGCCACCCAATTGTAGTCGACCGGACTTTCCTTTCCCGCCACTTCGTCGGCGACCAACAACTGGGCCACCGCGCGGGCCGCTTCCAGACGATTGAGGTTGCGGAAGTCGAACATCTTCACGGTGACAAAGAACCGATCCGAAACCAGAATCATGTCCTCTCCCGGATAGGTCATCACCGCTCTAAGGTACGTTTCCACCACCGCGATCTCGTCCTGCCTCGAAGCCGGTGCCAGTGTGGCCGCCCCGGTCACCCCGTTGGCGAAGGACGCCACCACTTTGTCGAGCTTGTAACGGTGGGGGGAGAGGCTGTAAAAAGTCACCGTCCTGGCACCCGCCTGGAGACGTTCCGGGTAAAACCGTGGGGCAATGACAAAACTCAGGTAGCGCGCCTGCTGGCTTCTCAGCTCGATCTCGGACGCTTGCTCAAAGAATCGGCCATTCAGTACCGCGTCCCTGGGGGCGCTCAATTGGATCTTGGCCTCAAAAGAGCTCTCTTGCGGGAGGGCATGAAAGAGGGGCTGGCCCGTGGCATTCGTCGGGACCAGATAGGGATACCACCCGCCTTGGGCGGTCACGGTGTCTCGAAAGTGCCCGAAAGGACCATACTTTGAGGGGATTTTGCACTCGAAATCGAGCTCCAGCGCAGTGCTGGCCCCCGGCGCCAGCGGCCTGGAAAGAGGAACCCTATAGATCGTCTTGGCAGGCAGGCCCGGCTGATCAACCACTTCGCCTTGAAGGTCGGCTCCGGACGCGTTTCGTACCGCCGCAATTCTCAGCCACCCCTTGTCGCGCCCCGAAGGATAGTGCCAACGATAGTTCATTTCATTGAGGCCGGGATCCTTTGCCTCAAAACGATTGGGATAAAGGAAAAGATAAACACTACCCAAGGCACCGTTGAGAGTGTTGTTGAGGACGACTTTCTCAGTCCCTGAGATCAAGTTACGGTTCAAATCAATCTTGGCTCGTATTCGGTACTGCGCGGTGGGCGCGGCCACTAGCAAAGCGGTGCTGAAAACTCCAACAGAGCCAACAATCCAGGATTTCTTTTTCATGAAGCAACTCCCCCCGCCGACAACCGCATCGTCCTTGTGTTTTCCGACATCATCGCCGTAAAGAAATGTTTCCGCTGGGAAGTGGACACGAGAGGTTGGTGTTTCTCAGGACTCGCACTCCCTCCTTGGAATTCCCGTACCATTTCCGAAATGAGTTCGCAAATTCCTGTCAAACCACATGGAATCGGTGCATCCAACCTGTTGAATCCACAGCCGTCGAGTGTCTTGGACCTCTCATCGCCGCGTTCACAGGCTTTGATGCCGGTTGCCTGGAAAAATCTCGTGGCCGGAAAAATTGACT
>JBHHYX010000131.1:0-12166 GCA_046757765.1 Acidobacteriota bacterium
TAGATGATGGCCACCCTTGCTCCTCCACCACCCGCCCACTCGCGGCCGAAAAGCGCGGTTCGGCAGGATGGCGATCGCTCCGGCGGCAATGGGCGTGAGAATTTCGGCGGTGGCGGACCCGGGCGGGGAGGAACGGGGCGCGATCGCCTCTACTATACCGGCATGAGGGTTGGGCTGGCGGCCATTATCATGCTCTTTACGGCGTTCACCAGCGCTTATGTGGTCAGAAAGGGCCTGTCCAACGACTGGCGACCTTTGCAGATGCCTCGCGTGGTGTGGCCGAGCACGTTGATCCTGCTGGCCAGCAGTCTGACCCTGGAGAGAGCACGACGAGCTTTCCATGATCTGCGACGCTTGCGGTTCTGGTGGGCGACAACGGCGCTGCTGGGACTACTCTTTCTGGCGGGACAGGTCTGGGGTTGGCGCCAGCTGGCGGAACGAGGCGTTTATGTGAACACCAACCCCAGCAGTTCCTTTTTCTATTTGTTGACCGCGACTCACGGGATCCATCTCCTGGGGGGAGTCACAGCGCTGCTTTTTCTTTCCCGGAAACTCTGGAAAGCCCGGCTAACGCGGGGCGCCGCGGGCGTCATGGCGCTTTATTGGCACTCCATGGACGCCCTGTGGGTCTATTTGCTGCTTCTACTTGTGGTTTGGAGGTGACTGTCATGGCGAAACCGACCGCCGGTGTTTGGGGAGGGGGAGTATCCCCCTTTGCCATTGGGTCGAAGAAGCTCGGGATGTGGCTCTTCATCCTTTCTGATTCCCTCACATTCTCGGCTCTGCTGATTGCCTACAGTTATGTCCGGGTGGCCAATCCGAACTGGCCCAGGCCTTTCGATGCCCACAGCATCACCCTGTCCACGGTGATGACTTTTTGCCTGCTGTCGAGCTCACTGACCATGGTCATGGCGGTGGCCGCCGCTCATCGATCGGACCGGAAGAGGGCCGTCTGGTGGCTTCTCGCCACCATGCTGGGCGGAATTCTGTTCGATATTCTTCACCTGAACGAGTGGCTGGGCTTGATTCACAGAGGGGTGACACCATTCAACAACCCCTGGGGAGTTCCGCTCTTCGGCGCTTCCTTTTTCACCCTGACCGGGCTCCACATGACACACGTCACAGTCGGGGTTCTCTACCTGGGCGTGGTCGCCTGGGGGTTTGGAAGAGGTCGTTTTTCCGATGAAGACGTGGAGGTGAGCGGTCTCTACTGGCATTTTGTGGATCTGGTCTGGATGTTCATCTTCCCGCTTTTGTACCTGATGTCCAACACGATCTGAGGCAAGAGGAGCTATGAGCAAGGATACTTCACAGGAACATGGCAACCGTCTCTTTTTCTCGATTTGGGGATCGCTTCTGGCTTTGACTCTGTTCGAGGTTTTTCTCGCCTACGAGCAGCTGGGAGTCGAGTTGACACTCATTGCCCTGATGTCGCTTTCGCTCATCAAGGCGGGGCTGATCATGGCCTACTTCATGCATCTTCGCTTTGAGAAGCTCAATCTGGTCCTCACCCTGGTGCCGGCCCTGGTCATCTGCATTACACTGCTGACGGCCTTTTTCCCGGATAGCGTTCGCGTCCTGAACATGACACGCTGACGGGGTCTGGAGGGAAACTTTCCGAAGTTGCGGCTCTTTCAAACTTCAATTTCAATCATGAAACTCCTAGTCTATCCGCTCATCACGCTCCTTTTCGCCTTCAAACCCGCCCTGGCACAGGGCTGTGCGATGTGCAGGGCGAGTGTCGCCGCCCAGACGGCGACACTGGTCCACAGCCTCAACCTGGGCATCCTCATCTTGCTCGTTCCCCCTCTGGTGATTATGGGTGCAATTCTGTACGCGGCTTTTCGCGATCAGGAAGGGGCATGAATTTCTGACTTGGGAGTTACAATGGGTCGGCTTGACACGGTTTGGCAGACCCATTGTAGAATAACTTTTTCTTCTTCTGGAAGAGAGCCGAGAACGATGGCACAAGTAGCAGTTCGACGACCACCGAAAGCAGCTCAAAGCGAGCCACAGGACCCGAAGCAGATCAAGCGCCGAAAATTCACCTGGTCCTGTATCTTTGGATTTCTGGGCGCCAATCTCCTGATGACGTTGCGGTTTTTCTTTCCCCGGACGCTGTTTGAGCCCAAGACCACTTTCCGGGTCGGCTACCCCAGCGACTTCGGCTACGGCGTGGATACTCGTTTTCAGCAAAAGCATCGCATTTGGGTCGTCCGCAATGCCGAGGGCATCTTCGTCATCTACGCCAAATGCACACACCTGGGATGCACACCCGACTGGGTGGCCAGCGAGAACAAGTTTAAATGTCCCTGCCATGGCAGCGGTTATGACAGCGAGGGAATCAACTTTGAGGGCCCGGCCCCCCGGCCCATGGATCGAGCCAAAGTTGAAGTGGATGCGGAAGGGGAGATTGTGGTCGACACCAGCCAGTTGTTCAAGTGTCCTCCGGGAGGAGAGTGTGAGTTCAAGAGACCGGGGTCGTTTGTTTCCGTTTAGCCCGGACTTCTGACACCGGATCGCCGCCGATGGGCGGAAAGAAGGTCCCTGACAGGTTCCGGGGGAGGTCCAAACGGGGCAGGGAGAGGGATTGATGCCTCAACAGTCAGCTAAGAAAAACGAGTCGGAAAGGGAGAAACGCCCCTCTTCGGTCATCGTGAAAATCAAGGAGGGAGTGCGGCCCTTTATTGACAAGGGCAAGGAAGACCTGCGGGCAGCCAAGGACTACAAGCGGACACAGATTTGGAAATCCGTCTTTCGGCACAAGCTGGATGAGACGCCTCGAACTCGCTCGCTGGCAGTACTGACCAACGTCTTTCTTCATCTTCACCCCGCCAAAGTGAATCGGGATGCGGTCCGCTTTCGCTTCACCTGGGGAATGGGAGGACTCAGCTTCTATCTTTTTTTCGTCCTCACCATCACCGGCGTCTTTCTGATGTTCTATTACCACCCCAGCAAAGGGCAGGCTTTTCAGGATATCCAATACCTGGAGAACGACGTGCCTTTCGGGGGATTGCTGCGAAACATGCACCGCTGGGCGGCCCACCTGATGATTATCACCGTGTGGCTGCACATGCTGCGCGTCTTTTTGACGGGATCCTACAAGACACCGCGGGAATTCAACTGGATGGTCGGGGTTATCTTGCTGGTTCTGACGCTTCTGCTCTCCTTTACGGGTTATCTCCTGCCCGACGACCAACTCGGTTTTTGGGCGGTTACGGTGGGCACCAACATGGCTCGGGCCACGCCGCTGCTGGGTCATGAGGGTCCATTCGGCCCTCAGCTCGGAATGACGGCCTACAATGATGTCCGTTTCGCCCTTCTGGGGGGGTCTATCGTGGACGCGAATGCTTTGCTGCGAGCTTATATCTGGCATTGCATCGCCATTCCACTAATCCTTTCCGTTTTCCTGGCGGTTCATTTCTGGAGAGTGCGTAAAGACGGGAGTATTTCCGGGCCTGCGCCCGTCATGCTGGAATCAGAGATCAAGTCGCCACGAAAATAGTCTTCGCTGGTCACGGATCAGCTGCCGCCAATGGGCAGCACAACGGACCGGCCCTTCATCAGTACGAGTGGAGGTTCCCACATGGATTGGGCCCAGCTTTGGGAAATTGTCTCCCTGCCGGATAACATACCGATTGTCGGCCTTGCGATCTTCGTCCCCTTCTTCCTGTGGTACGGGCTTCGACAGTCCCTGGCCACAGATCGACTCATCGCCAGGCTGCAAGCGGATCCTCAGCTGGCCAAGACGCATCACCGCAAGATCGAACCCTATCGCAAGGGTTGGGACTTGAAGTTGCACGTCTGGCCTTATCTGCTTCGCATTGAATTTCTGGCGGCAGTCATCGTGACGCTGATCCTGATGGTGTGGTCCATTACAGTCAACGCTCCACTGGAGGAACCGGCCAATCCCAACCTGACCATGAACCCCGCCAAGGCGCCCTGGTATTTTCTGGGGTTGCAGGAGATGCTGGTTTACTTCGATCCCTGGATCGCGGGAGTGGTCATGCCCACTCTGATCATCCTGGGGTTGATGGCCATCCCTTATGCGGATAAGAATCCTCTGGGCAACGGGTACTACACTTTCCGCCAGCGGCGCTTCGCCATCCTCGCTTTCTGTTTCGGTTTCCTGGTGCTCTGGTTGTCCATGATCTTCATCGGCACTTTCATTCGAGGACCGGGATGGATGTGGTTCTGGCCGGGCGAAACCTGGGACCATCACCGGTTGGTCTTCGAGACGAACCGCGACTTGCACGAAGTGTTGGGGGCCTGGCTGAAGTCTCTGACGGGGGCGAACCCCTTCACCGGGCAACCCTGGATCGGCCTTCTGGGTGCTGTGGCGGTGGGTCTATATTTCTTCACGGCGGGCTGGATCTGCCACAAGTTTCTCGTCTGGACGAAATTCAACCGCAAGATCTACTCCAGGATGACCCTTCTCCAGTATCTGATTTACCAGTTCTTCATGACCATAATGTTGGCTCTCCCGGTGAAGATGTCGCTCAGGCTCATCTTTCGGATTAAATATATTTGGGTGACTCCATGGTTCAACGTCTGAAATCCTGGTGGAAATCGAGACTCGATGAACAATCGGTTCCCGAAAAAGATCCGATCGTCCATTCTTCTTTTGCCCTGCCCCTGGCTCTCTTTTCCCTCCTCTTGATGGTCAGTCTCCTCTGGGCCTTCTACCAGGAAGGATGGGGGCTTCGTCCCTGGAGAGCCTACCAGTCGGAGTTCTCTGAACTCTACGGTCGGGCACTGCTGGCCATGAAGCCGGACAGGGAGGCGGAAGAGAAGGCCATCAAGGCTTCAACCGGTTACCAGGAGCTTCTAGCCCGCGCGCGGCAGGCCGAGGAAGCGATCCGAACCGAGTTGGGAAGGATCGAGCAGGAGGAGCAATCACTGCGCGCCACTCTGGCGGCAATCACCAAACCCTTCACTACTGCCAGAAGCGAGATCCAGGCCACGATTTACCAATTGGAGACAGCCGATGAGGACGACAAGGAAGGTCTGAGAGAGGAACTTCAGGAGTTGCAGGAGCATCGCTACCAGATTGAAACACCTCAAGGGGTGAGGGTATTTTTGTTTGAAGAGCTGAAGAAAGAGTTCACCGACCTAAAAGCCAGGCAGGGGCAGCTGCAGAGTCAGAAGGTGGAGTTGCTGCGGGGACCCGCAGTTGTGCGGCGCGAGATGGAGACCTACATGAAGCAGCGCCTGACGGGGCCCACAGAGGCTCAGGTCAACGGTTTACTCCACAAAGTCGACACACTCGGAAGTGGAATCCGCCAAATCCACAATGCTGAGATGGGATTGGTGGACCGCTGCGAATCCTGCCATCTCGGCATCCGTGAGCCGGTCCGACTCACGGCTGAGACGATGGGCGGAGAGGGGGCCTTCACCAGTCACCCCAGGCCAGAGTTGCTCAAGATTCATGATCCCGAGATCTTCGGCTGCTCACCCTGCCACAACGGTAACGGTGTTGGAGTCGTCAGCGCGGTCCGGGCTCACGGGCAGTACAAGCACTGGCTCTGGCCGCTCTATGCCCGTGAGAACTTCGAAGCGGGCTGCCTGCAGTGCCACGAAGCCGACCACCGGCTGGAAGGTGCTCCCACTCTGAACGCCGGGAAGACCCTGTTCCAAAACCGGGGCTGCCAGGGCTGTCATCCCCACCAGGGATTCGAGCGGGAGCCGAGGGAGCTCCGCGACGTGCAGAAGAATATCGCCGACCTTCAGGCTGGACGGGAAGAGGCCCAATTGAAAATCTCCCGGCTGGTGCGTGAAGGTGACGAGGCAGAGAGCAATGAAGAGGCCAACCGCCTCTATGCGGAAGCTGACAAGACTACACTGAGTATTGCCGCGACCGATGCGGATCTGGACCGACTCCACAAACGCGTGGACGACCTGCTGATGGAGGTCAAGAAGATCGGCCCTAACCTGAAAGAAGTGCGCAACAAGCTGCGCAAGGAATGGATCCCGGTTTGGATCAAGAACCCGCAGGCCTTTCGTCCCACCACCAAGATGCCACAGTTCCGGCTGGAAGAGGATGAGGTCAAGGCCGTTGCCGCTTTCATCTGGCAGTCGGGCCTGGCCACGGGCGTCCCGAAACAGCCTCCGGGCGATGCCGAGCGCGGCAAAGAGCTCTTTGAGACGCGAGGGTGCATGGCCTGTCACTCGGTGGGTGAAGGAGACCAGTTGCTGGGAGGGGATTTCGCCGCCAATTTGAGCCGAGTGGGCGAAAAAGCCAGTTACGACTATCTGGTTCGCTGGGTCCACAACCCCCGCCAACGGAGTCTTCCTTACTGCCCCGTGCACAAGCGTGATATTACTCCGGAAGACTATGCCGCCCAGGGACTTCCCTTCCAGTTCGATCTCGAAAACAACCGCTGCCCGCTGGGCGATCACCTTCTTCAGGTTCAAAATCAGGTGGTGATGCCCAGTCTCCGCCTCACCCTGGAGGAGGCGAGGGACATTGCCAGTTATCTGAGGACACTGAGGCGAGCCGACGTGCAGTATCCTCCCGCAACCTTCATGGACGACGCCGCCCTCTTTGAGAGGGGGCGCTTTCTGGTGCGACACTATGGCTGTGCCGGGTGCCATGAAATCGCCAGCCTGGAAAACGAAGGAAAGATCGCCACCGATCTGACAGTTGAAGGAAGCAAGCCCATCGAGCGACTCGACTTTGCGCTTCTGACTCACGACGCCAAGCGGGAGGGATGGTATACCCACAAGGGGTTCTTTGAACACAAGTTGAGGAAACCGGAGGTCTATGACCGGGGGAAAATCAAGGAGCCCTTGGAACGCCTCAGGATGCCCAATTTTCACCTCAGCGATGAGCAAATTGACCAGGTGACCACGTTTCTGCTGGGCAGCGTGGAATCGAAGATTCCGGAGAAGTTTCACTATCGGCCGGCGGACGACCGTCGTGACGCTCAGGCGGGCTGGTGGATTGTTAAGAAGTACAACTGCGTGGGCTGCCACGAGTTTGCGCCGGGGCAGGCGACGGCCTTGCAGAGCCTGCCCCGTTATCAAGGAGATGCCAAGGAGAAGCTGCCTCCCAGTCTGGTGGGGGAAGGGGCGCGCGTGAATCCCCAATGGCTGGCGCGTTTCCTTCAGAATCCAGCCCTCAGTGTCAAGAACGTTCACCGCAACGGCGTGAGACCCTACCTGGATGTCCGCATGCCCACTTTCAACCTCTCCGATGGAGAGGTGCAAAAGTTAGTCCGGTTCTTCCAGTCCCTCTCCAAGAAACCCCTTCCCTACATGGCACCGAAACTGGAGCCCCTGACAAGGCGCGAAGTCAGACTGGCGCGCCAGCTCTTCACTCATCCGGCAGCACCCTGCCTGCTCTGCCATGCCACGGGTGACCCTGTTCGTGACCGCAACGCCACCGCGCCCAGCTTTGCCCTGGTCGGGCAGCGGTTGAAGTCCGACTGGACTAAGCGGTGGATCGTACATCCCGAGATCATCCGTCCGGGAACGGCCATGCCTTCGGGACTGTTTCGCCGACAGGGGGAGCGTTGGGTTTTCGCTCTGGCCGAGTTGGACAGTTTCAGGAGCTATCAGAGGGACCATGCGGACCTTGTGGTACGATATATGTTTCAGTTCACGCCCGAGGAACAGCGGCGCCTGACGGGCCACTCGCCCTGAGCAGGCAACGAAACCGGTTCACCGCGAGGGTGAGAGGAGTGGGCGGCACCTATTGCCAGCCACTTGCCCTTTTTCTGACCCTCACGGTGCTGTCGATCGGCAGGCTCTTGAGAAGGCTTGGCCTCGAAAATCGGTTCCGGAACTGCAACTTCTGAGGAGCGGATGGGGGATGGAGAGAATAATCGGCTGAGATGTGTCGCGCGAGTCTTGGAGCGTTGACCTGTGCCATCAGTATAAGTTCAAACGACCGCCTACCCACCCCTTCTGCTCTCGATGGCTATCAACTTGGTTATTTTCGAAGGAGAGAAGACGATGTGTGACCTCAAGTTTTCGATTCGGTTCGGTGTGCGGCGGGTCAAAGCGCTCGGCAGAGCGAGCCGGCTTTGTTTTCTACCGTTGGTGATGCTGGTGTGGTTGCCCGCCTGCGGAGGTGGTGCCCCCGAGGAAGCGCCGAAAACGACGGAAAAGGCTGCCGCACCCGAGACGACGGAGTTGAGGGTGGATGCGACCACGGCCGGAACCGTGGTGGGAAAAGTCACCTACACCGGCAAGCCTTCGCGAGGGGCTCGGATCCGAATGAATGCGGATCCCAAATGCGCCGAGCAGCACAAGGAACCGGTGTATTCCCAGGTTGTCGCAGTTAACGACAATGGCACCCTTCGCGACGCTTTTGTCTGGGTGAAGGCAGGCTTGGAGCAGTACAAATTCGGCACTCCCTCGGAAGCCAAAGAACTGGACCAGAAGGGGTGTGTTTACGAGCCTCACGTGTTTGGTCTTCAAGTTGGCCAGAAGTTCAAGATCCTCAACGGCGACCCTACCACTCATAACATTCACCCGGTTCCCCGGCAGAACCGTGAGTGGAACACTTCCCAGCCTCCGAACGCCCAGCCGATGGAAAAATCGTTTCCCCGCCCGGAGGTCATGATCCCGGTCAAATGCAACATCCATCCCTGGATGAAAGCCTACATTGGAGTGGTGGCCCATCCCTACTTCGCGGTGACGGGGACAGACGGCTCCTTTGAATTAAAAGGATTACCGCCCGGCGATTACACCATCGGAGTGTGGCACGAGAAGCTGGGCACGTCCGAGTTGAATGTGACGCTGGGAGAGAAGGAAACCAAGGAAATCGAGTTTACCTACTCCGGCTGACGACCGGACCCGATTTCCGTCCTCTGGTGCTCACTCAGCGACTGGGAGGCCGCCGGGCTGGACCAGTTTGGACATGCGATTGACGCGCAGGAGTGCCACCCTGGAATCGCTCCGGGTGGAAGGCGTGGATCTCCTGCTTTTTGCGCCCGAAATCTGCGTCAAGGAGAGAAGCGCGTTGAACCTAAGGTACCATCGTGGACCGCACCTTTTTGCCATTGTCACCGCCTGCGCGACGTTCATCTTGATTCTCGCCGGAGGGCTGGTCACGAGCAATGATGCGGGGCTGTCGGTGCCTGATTGGCCTCTTTCATTCGGCAAGCTGATGCCGGAAATGGTGGGCGGAGTCTTTTACGAGCACGGCCATCGGATGATTGCGGCCTCGGTCGGGGGCCTGACCCTTATTCTGGCAGCCTGGCTGTGGCGCCGAGAGGAGCGTCGCTGGGTGCGCAATTTGGGTTGGGTCGCGTTAGCAGCGGTGGTCGCCCAGGGAGTGCTAGGGGGGCTCACCGTCCTCTTTCTTCTGCCGGCCCCGCTGTCGGTACTCCATGCCTGCCTGGCACAGACCTTCTTTTGTCTGGTGGTCACTCTGGCTCTGGTGACCTCGCCCAGTTGGATGAAGAGTTGGAGGCGAGAAAGCGGATTTCGGAATGTCAGTGAACCCCGAATTGCCGTTCTCACCACGGCGGCAATCTATTTTCAGCTGATTCTGGGGGCCCTTGTTCGCCATTCCGGGATGGTTGAAGGGAGCAAGGGAGCGGTGCTCGTTCCTTCGACCTTGATCGTCCATCTGATGGGAGCCCTGCTGGTTTCGGGTCTGGTCCTGGTGCTGGCGCTCACGGTGGCAAAGCGCTCCCCAGAAGCTTCTGTGGCCGGGCTCACCCTTCTCCTGGTCGGCCTGTTGATGGTCCAACTCCTGCTGGGCGTGGGGGCCTATGTGGTTCGAGCGACGGCGGCATCGCGGCCGCAACCCGAATTCGCGCCCGTCCTCGCGACGACGTCCCATGTTGGAGTGGGAGCGCTGCTCCTGGCTATTAGCCTGCTGGTGACTTTGAAGCTCGTCCGGGAAACGAGAGGTATCAGGGGTTCGGGCTCCATTTCCGAAGCACGACTTGCGGAAGAAAGCTTATGAAAAGTCATTCGGCTGTGGGGGCAAAAGGTGATGCCGGCTGGCTTCATGCCTACTTCGAGTTGACCAAACCTCGAGTCTCGACTCTGGTGCTCTTGACCACTGCGGCGGGCTTCTATCTTGCCTCGCCCCCCCCGCTGAACTGGTTTTTGCTTTTGGAAACTTTGATGGGCACCGCTCTGGTAGCGGGCGGGACGGCCGTTCTCAATCAATTCATGGAACGAGAAAACGACGGCAGGATGCGGCGCACTTCCGGACGGCCTCTCCCCTCGGGGCGATTGGAACCGCGGAATGCGATGGTTTTTGGCCTCGTTTTGATAGCGGGGGGAGTCACTTTTCTGGGCCTCGCGGTCAATCTCCTGACTGCGTTGCTGGGCTCCTTGACGGCTTTGGTTTACCTGTTGGTTTATACGCCCTTGAAAACCCGCACAACGCTGTGTACGACTGCCGGCGCTTTTCCGGGCGCGATGCCGCCCCTGATGGGGTGGGCGGGGGCGCGGGGTGAGCTCGATCTTCAAGCCTTGCTTTTGTTTGGCATTCTGTTTCTCTGGCAGTTCCCTCACTTTCTGGCCATTTCCTGGATCTATCGGGAAGACTATCAGCGAGGAGGATTCAAGATGCTGCCGGTCGTCGATCAGGATGGGAGAAAGACAGGGTCTCGCGTGGTCGCCTCCACACTGATCTTGCTCATTCTCAGTGTGGTGGCGTCACTGGCGGGACTCTTTGGATGGATCTACCTTGTGGGTGCGCTATTAATGGGAGCGATGTTCTTGTGGTCAGGAATCCGCCTGGCAGTCTCCCGCACACGTTCACGGGCCAGCCGTCTGCTGAGAGCCTCCGTACTCTATCTCTCCGCGCTGCTCATTCTGATGATGCTGGATAAGGTCTAAGCAGAGAGATGGAACCCTGGCAGCCAGGTTGCGCGATTCTACTGCCGAGTTACTGAGCCACGAACGTGAGTGAGTGGGGATCCGGATTTGGCCGGGCGCTGACGCTTCGGTTCAGTTGACAGCGCTGCGTGAAATCGGCTCCTGCCGGTTGCCAGGCCTTGACAACTGGGCAAAGGCAGAGGGCCAAGAGTCGTCGATGCAACGCGTCTGCGTCTGAGAGCAAAACTCTCAGAATTGCGGGGTAAGCAGCTGAGCAGGCGGCATCTCGACGAAGGAACGGCATCTTTCGCTTGACGATCTTCCGCAAATGTCTTGAGGTCATCACTCCGGAGCAAAGCCCATGCCTCACATCGAAGTTCGCAACGTGAGTTTCAGTTACGGGGGCAGGCAGGCGCTGAAAAACGTCACATTCAGCGTTGAAAAGGGGCAGATCTTCGGACTTCTGGGTCCCAACGGCGGCGGCAAAACGACCCTTTTCAGGATTCTCTGTACGCTCCTGGTCCCCGACACCGGCAGTGTTCGGATAGCAGGTCACGATCCCGTGGTGAGACCGCTGGAGGTGCGCCGTCGGATTGGAGTCGTGTTTCAGTCCAACAGCTTGGACCTTCAATTGACCTCGTCTGAGAACCTTTTCCACCAGGGGCGGCTCTACGGCCTTACCGGGCGGCCCCTGCGCCGACGTGTGGAGAGCCTTCTGGAGCGATTCGGGCTTGAGGACCGGCGCCGTGACCTGGTCAAGACATTGTCGGGGGGGCTTCGGCGCCGATTAGAGCTGGCGAAGGGTTTGCTCCACGCCCCGGAGATCCTCATCCTGGACGAGCCTACAGCCGGTGTAGATCCCGGGGTACGACATGATTTCTGGAGCTATCTCAGCCGGTTGCGCCGGCAAGATGGTATGACCATCCTGGCAACCACTCACCTCATGGAGGAAGCGGAGCGGTGTGATCGCCTGATGATCTTGAACCAGGGAAGGCTGGTTGCCGCCGGTACTCCGGAAGCTCTCAAGTCCAAAGTGGGCGGAGACGTGATTGTGGTTCGGGCCCCAGATCTGGAAGCACTTCGTCTCGAAATCCAGAATCGGTTTCACTGCGACCCTGTCATCTTCAACGGCACCCTTCGGCTCGAACACCGCCGCGGCCATCGGTTTCTGGCAGAACTTCTCGAGAGCTTTCCCCGCCAGATCGAAACGGTCACTCTGGGCAAGCCCACACTGGAAGACGTTTTCATTCACGAGACCGGACACCGGTTTTGAGAAACTACCGGGGACTGCTAGGGGTAGCGAGCGACCTCATACCGCCGAGCGGCCATTGAGGTGATGATTTGGTTGCCTTGACCGCCTTTGTGTCGGCCCTCCGGG
>JBHHYX010000132.1:0-12139 GCA_046757765.1 Acidobacteriota bacterium
CGGCAGTCGGTTCCCTCTCCCCACTCCCGCCCCCCAGCAGCATGGTGAAAGCGTGCATGGTTGTCTCGCTCCAAGATCTGCATCTCAAGTCCCCAAAACACATATCGACAGCGTTTTCCACAAGGACAGTGGGCAGTGGGTTTCGCCTCATGCTCCGCGACAACTCGATGTTACCTTTTGCCTACGTGGTGCCATAGTGGCGCCATGTTCCCCACCCTTGGTGCTGTCGCATACACAGACCGGGCGGTTTTTCATCGCGCAATGAAACGAGGGCAAATTGCCCGCCGGCTTATCCCACCCTTTCAGGGTGCCGGTGGGATGGGAGCCGACCCACCCTGGGTCTGGGATTGACAAGAATCAAAGGCACCCTGAAGGGGCAGCGATTTCTTTAGATGAGACGACAACTCACTCAAAATAAATGAGTTAAAAAAATGCACAAGCAATATGCAAAATGCTGAAACGCCCACCCAGCAACATTCCTGGGGGATTATTCACTTCTTTTCCACCATTCCTGTGGAAGTCCGACTTGCAGGCCCCGGTAGTGGACAATTCTTGCTGAGGCGACCAAGATGGAGTGCCATGTCCAACTTTCCCCGAGCCGCCCTGTGCACCCAGAAGTTTGCGAGGCCCAGACTTGACTCCATTGAAGACGAGATCCAGCGACTTTTTCTTCGTTGCCAGTCACTTCTTCCTCCTCTTCGAGACAAGCGACTGGCCGTTGCGGTGGGAAGCCGGGGAATCACCGATCTCCTCCCCATCGTCCGGACAACAGTCGGAGTTCTGAAGCAGGTCGGGGCTTCTCCGTTTATTGTTCCGGCAATGGGCAGCCACGGAGGAGCGACCCCTGAAGGGCAGTCCGGCATTCTGGCCGAATATGGGATCAGCCCGGCCCAGGTGGGAGTCCCCGTCAAGTCATCTCTCGAAACCACACTGATTGGTGAGACCTCGGAGGGTGTGCCCGTCCCAATCGACCGGGTTGCGTTCGACTCGGACGGCATCATCCTGGTCAACCGGGTCAAGCCACATACGGACTTCAAAGGAGAGGTGGAGAGCGGGCTGATGAAAATGATTGCCGTCGGACTGGGAAATCGAACCGGCGCTGACAGTTTCCATAGTTGGACACTCAGCTACCGCTACGACCATCTGATCCAGTCGAAAGCCAGGGTGCTGCTGGAGACGGGCAAGGTCCAGTTTGGAATCGCCATCCTGGAAAATGCCTACCACGAAACGGCCCAATTGGAGTTGATTCCGGCCCCCCAGATTCCGAGTCGCGAAAAGGAACTGCTGGTCGAAGCCAAAGGGCTGATGCCCTCTCTGCCGGTAGGCAGCCTCGACGTCCTCATCCTGAACCAGATTGGGAAAGACATCAGTGGCTCCGGCATGGATCCCAACATCACAGGACGTTGGTTCCGCATTCATTCAATGTGGCAGGATCGTCCCGACATTACCAGAATAGTGGTCTTGGATTTAAGTGAGTCTACGGCCGGCAACGCCACCGGGATCGGTCTGGCCGACTTTTGCGCAGCCAGGGTGGTGAAAAAGATGGACCGCCAAAGCACTTATCTCAATGCCGTCACCTCCCGCAATGTCGTCGCCGGTCATCTACCCCTCCATTTCGACACCGATCGCGAAACCCTGCTGCAGGCGCTTCGGTCGCTGGGCAGCCATGCCAACCGTGACAATGTCCGGCTCCTCAGAATTCAAAACACCCTCAGTCTGATCCGATTCGAGGCCTCGCAAGCCCTTCTCCCGGAGCTTCGACGCCACCCTCGAGTCACCGAGGTCTCCCCGCCGGGAAAGATGAAGTTCGACGAGGCGGGAAATCTGAAGCCGCTCTCCTGAGGGGGTGACTTGTTCAGCCCGGATTTTTCACTACCCGTGGATCACAAGACGTTGCGACAGGGGTTCCCGCAGTCCTGCTCGTGCGGTACATCGAGGAGGTCGGGCGAGCTGGAATCGGGGAGAGAATGAAGACCCTCCGGCCACACGTGTGGAGTGGCGCCGGTGGAGCCGATCGCGTAGACTCCATTCCACGGCCGTTGTGCAAGCTTGCGGTCACGGCGCTGCTCGGGGCCGGGGCGACAAGGAGCTCGCCGGAAGCCGGCGAAGGTGAACAATGAAAGGAACGATCTTTGATCTGACGGGAAAGGTGGCGTTGGTCACTGGTGGCAGTAAAGGCTTGGGAAAGGCCATGGCTCGCGGCTTTGCAGAAGCGGGTGCCGACATAGTGATCAGCAGCCGGCATGAGGACGAACTGGACCTGGCACTGGAGGAGATCCGCCTCCACACGGCTCGTCGCTGCCGTTACCTGGTCGCGGACATGAGGGATCGGAATCAAGTCAACGATCTGGCGGCGCGGGCCCTGCGGGAGATGGGCCGGATTGACATCCTGGTCAACAATGCGGGGGCCAACATCCCCCAACCCATCGATGAGATCAAAGACGAGGATTGGGACGAGTTGATTGAGCTCAATCTCACCGCCTGCATGGCACTGACGCGCGCCCTGGTTCCTCAGATGAAACAGCGGCGCTGGGGAAGAGTGATTCACATCTCATCGATCATGGGGCTGGTGGCGAAAGACACCCGTAATGCCTATTGTGCCACCAAGGCAGGCCTGATCGGGCTGGCCCGAGCCAACGCCTTGGACCTCAGTCCTTACAACATCACCGTCAACTGCCTGGCCCCCGGACCTTTTCTCACCGACCTCCCTCGCCGGTTGCTTTCTGACGAGGAGAGGCAGGCGCTGGCAGATCGAACCGCCCTGGGCCGGTGGGGCGACCCGGAAGAACTAGTGGGGCCGGCGCTGCTAATGGCCAGCGAGGCCGGCAGTTACATCACCGGCCAGGTGCTGGTGGTGGACGGAGGGCTATTGTGTAAGACATTCTAGTCAGTTCCCATACCAAAACTCTCAAGTGGTTGTGACATAGTAGCTTAGCATTTGGGATGGGAACTAGAAATCTCAAGACTCCAAACCCCAAATCTCAAACAAATCCCAAGGACCGAAGCCTCAAAACCTTCAACAACTTTCGCATTTGAGATTTTGTCTTGGCACTCTTACTTTGGGAATTGGTAGTTGGGACTTGGGAATTTCCCGGGGAGAGACGTCATGGCTTTTGTCGTCTTGGGCGTTGGCATTCTCTTTATCATCGGCGCAATCGCTGTCTTCAAGATCCATCCGTTTCTGGCCCTGCTGATGGCGTCGTTTCTGGTGGGAGTGCTTTCACCCCTTCCGTTGGATCTGCGGGAGAAGCTTGAGTCGGCTCGATCGGTTCTAAAACAGGAGGCGGAACAAGGCCGGATCTCTTCACAGGCATTCCAAAGGCGCTGGCGGGAACTGCCCGCTCTGGTCAGGGAGGAGTCGAACCGAAAGGAACGGCCACCGGGCCGGCAAGCGGTCGACGCGTTGGAGTTGACGACGCGAGAACTCGGTTCCACCGCAGCCAGCATCGCTGTGGTCATTGCCCTGGCCGCCATCATCGGACAATGTCTGCTGGAAAGCGGCGCCGCCGACAAGATCACTCGTAGACTTCTGCGATGGCTGGGCGAGAAGCGCGCTTCCACGGCTCTGCTGGGCAGCGGATATTTTCTCTCCATCCCCGTCTTCTTCGACACGGTATTTTTCCTGCTGGTTCCGCTGGCACGGGCCTTGAGAGTGCGAACTGGCCGCAATTTCGTGCTCTACGTCATGGCCATCAGCGCCGGTGCCGTGATCACTCATTCGCTGGTTCCTCCCACGCCGGGCCCCCTCATCATGGTGGAGAACCTGGAGGGCTTCGGCCTCAACCTGGGGACCGCAATCGGCGTCGGCTTTCTTCTCGGGCTTCTTCCAGCGGCTGCCGGGCTCTATTTTTCCGCCCGCGTCAACAGGCGTTTGGACGTGCCCCTGCGCGAGGCCCTGGGCTCGTCAAGGGAGGATTTAGAGGCCATCGTTGGAAGGTCGGAGGAGGAACTCCCGAGCCTGGCGGCCTCCGTTCTTCCCGTCCTTCTGCCGGTGGTTCTCATCGCTGGAGCCACCCTTCTCGACACTCTGGAAAAAGAACACCTTCTGCGAGTCCCCGCGACGATCCTGGGTTGGAGCGCCTTCCTGGGGAACAAGAACTTCGCTCTCTTTGCAGCTGCCGCCTGTGCCATTCTACTGGTGCGGCACCAACAGAAGCTCTCGCTGGCGCAGCTTCGGGAAAAGCTGGAGCCGGCGGTGATGAGCGCGGGCGTAATCATCTTGATCACCAGCGCCGGAGGAGCCTTTGGAAAGATGCTCGCCCGCTGCGGGATCAGTGAGGCGCTTCAGGCGCTCTCCGGTGGACAGGAGACGCAGGCGCTGGGACTCGTCCTTCTCTCCTGGGGACTGGCCGCCATGATGAAGATCGCCCAGGGCTCGGGGACGGTGGCGATGATCACGGCCTCTGGAATCATGGCCGCACTCCTGGGTGGACAGGCTTCTTCCCCCTGCCATCCCGTCTACATTTTCGCCTCGATCGGGTTCGGTTCTCTGGTTGTCTCCTGGATGAACGACAGTGGATTCTGGGTGGTCTGTAAGATGAGCGGGTTCACGGAGGAAGAGACACTCCGCACCTGGACCCCGCTGCTGATCGTCATCGCCATCGCCGGTCTGGTTGAAGTGGTGGCGCTGAGTGTTCTTTTCCCTCTGGCCACGCCCTGAGCGACGGATTCTCTACGGCGATAAGCACCAATCGGTGGCGCCCAATGTCACTCCTACGGAGTTGTGTTGTCTTTTCCGAATGACCGGCTAGAAACATGACACTCCTAACGGAGTTGAAGAGTGAAGGTTTCGAGCTGAGTGCCGTCGACCGGGTGGACCACGCCCATGCCTCTCGTGCCGAGTGTTTGGAACATTTTGAAGTGGCGAACGATTTCGCCGACCATGAGCCGCTCATCGGTTGTTCTCCGTGGTCAAGCGCACTGATCCAATCCCGTAGGGATGACATGTTTATAGCTGAACGCCAACCCAATAACGTTAACTCCGTAGGAGTGATATTATCCTGCCTCAGCTGAAAAAGAGTGTCACCGCTTTGAGCTATAGGGTCGAATGCATCCACCCTGACTGCGTTACGCTCGGTCGGCCTGCTCGGCTTCTGTACAGTCCGCCTGTGCGGGCCTTTGTCGTAAGCCTTGTCAGGGCGGCGCCTTCGACACCTCATGACTCAATAAAGCCTGTGAGAAATGCCGCCTGGCACGGCACCAAGCTGCTAAGATAGGAGTGCCCAGGAGTCAGCAAGTCACTCGCCTGGATCTCTCGCGGAGGGGTTGTGGAGTGGGAGAACGGGCGTCCGCCAGGGCTCGAAAGTGGGCCCCTGAGGTCGTCAGGCGTACGTCGAGGCGGCGGGGAAGTTGGTTCGCCCAGATGAGCGGCGATTCCGAACCTCGATAGGTCGGATAATCCGGGGGTAAGACCGGGAATCACGGAAGTGCCCCTCTCCACTTCATTGACCCAGCGGATTCAGAGATTGGCACCGGAGGAAAAATGAAATTCGTCATCCCAACCCTGAGCGTCAGCTTGTTCACCGCTACGATGGTTTACCCTGGACCGCTCTCGAAGTCTCCTCCGCTGTTGGATCGCCAGACCATGGAGCTGTTGCAGGATGAACTCTCCGGGGAGTTGGCAAAGGACCATGTGATCGCCATCACTCGTCATCATCGCGTTCAAGGTTCACGCGGCTACTCGGACGCTGCCCGCTACGTTCTGGAGAAATTGCACGGCTTTGGATTCACCGATCAGGAAGCCTGGATCGAGACCTTCGAATCGGATGGACGGGTGGAGTATCAGACCTGGCAGTCCCCATCGGGATGGAGCATCGAGTCCGCGGAGTTGAGAATGGTGGAACCTTACGAGGAGCTGATGGTCCGCTATCCCGAAACTCCCATGAGTGTCATCACTTACTCCAATCCCGGGCACATTGAGGCGCAACTCGTGGACGTTGGGAAGGGCACTTCGGATGCGGATTACGAAGGGAAAGAGGTCAAAGGGAAGCTGGTTCTGGCCACAGGTTACGGAGGAGCTGTCCACCGCCTGGCGGTATTGAAATATGGTGCTGCGGCAGTCGTTTGTTACCTTGACGATGATCGCGCCGCCGAACACCCCGACATGCTCCAGTATACGGGAATGTGGCCCCGCAGCGAAGAGTTGCCGGAGGTGACCTTCGGTTTCAATATCACCAACCGGCAGGGCCGGAAGCTCAAGGGCCTTCTGGCCCAGGGAAAGAGTGTTGTTCTAGACGCCAGAGTCGACGGCATTGGCCTCGAGGCGGGGAAAATGGATGTGGTGGTGGCCCTCCTCTCGGGCAGCGGTGAGTCCCAGAAGGAACTGCTCTTCACAGCCCACCTGGATCATCCCAAAGAGTCGGCCAACGACAATGCCAGCGGCAGTTCGGCCATTCTCGATATCGCTCGAACTTTCAAGACGTTGATCGGTGCGGGAACCCTGCCGCACCCGCGCCAGATGATTCGGTTCCTTTGGGTGCCTGAGTTTTTCGGCACCATGGCTTATGTCGACGCCCACCCAGAATTGAAAGGACCTGAGCGGGGAGGAAGAGTTCTGGCCAACCTGAATCTGGACATGGTTGGCGAAAACCTGGAACTGTTGCACAGCAGGCTCAACATCACTTGGACTCCCGAGTCCATCAGCAGTGCCCTCACTGATGTCGTGGCCGAAATGGTGAGATATGTCGACCGTGTCGACTCCAGCCGCCCCGGGGGAGGCCGCAGCAACTTCAACTACCGGCTCACTCCTTTCAGCGGCGGAAGCGACCACGTCGTTTTCAACGACGGAGCCATCGGGGTTCCGGCAATGATGCTGGGCCACTGGCCCGACTACACCCACCACACGACGGAGGACACACCCGACAAGGTGGATCCGGTGGAGCTGGAGCGGAGCGAACTCATTGCCGCCTCGACTTTCTGGTATCTGGCAACGCTGACGGAGCAACAAAGTCTCGAGCTGGTTAACCTGGTTGCCGCCAAGGCCCAGGCCCGGCTGGCCGACGACACTCACCGGGCGGCTGCTCGGCTGGTCTCTGTCCCCTCCGAGCAGCTGGAAGCGTCCTATCATGATGCCAAGGCGATTGTTGATTTCGCCTTGAATAGAGAGTTGAGAGCCCTCGAGAGCGTGCTTCACTTCGCCGCCTTTGATGAGACCAGCCAACTGGTGGAGATCTGGCGGCAAAGCCTCGAGGGAGAGACGGAGCTCCAGAGGCGAACACTGAACGCCATTTTCTATTATCGTGCCAATCGATTCCCCATTCCGAAGATCCTCGGCGGGGAAGAGAGGATTGCCTCCCGTTGGGTGCCGGCGCGGTTGACGCGGGGTCCCCTGTCCGATCGGCTTCCGGAACTTCGTTTGCCGGAAACCGATCGGGCCTGGTATGCCAGCCCCGAAGCCCGTTCCCTGGATACTTATCTTCTCGTGAACTTGATCGACGGGAAGCGCTCCATTCTGGATATTCGCAACGATCTCTCGGCAGCCACCCTGCCGGTCTCTCTGCAAGCTGTCGACCACCTTGTGCGGGACCTGGCCAAAGTGGGTCTGGTGGAGCTGAAAGAGATCCAGTGAAGTTCTACGCCTCCATTTCCGACAGCCGGCGTGCCGGTGGGGTCGGGTCTCCATCGCTATCGGCTATCGCCCTCGATTGCAATGCGGGGAGGTCGGGCAACGTCAGCACGGATGATTCCGCCGATGGAGTAGACAGTGAACGGAATGACGCGGGGCGGGAGGCTCTGGTGGCACATGCTGGAGAAGCACCGCTGAGGCCTGGGCGAGATGGGCCGGTCAGTCAGGGAAACGACTTTGCGACTGGAAGCGAATCCTCGCATCCCTTATTAACGGAACTTCGGGAACGACAGATGACCAGAACACTGAGCATCCTTTTGCTGATAGTGGCAAGCGTGTCCTTCTCTTCGGCTTCTGACGCCCAGACCCGCACCGTCACCATTTTCTTCACTGGCTTCGTGCAAGGAAACTTCGGGCCTTGCGGTTGCAAGTTGAGTCCCAGCGGCGGCCTGGCCCGACGGGCCGGTTACGTTTCCGATTACAGCCACAAGAAAGACGGATACGTAATACAAATCGATCTGGGCAACTATTTCATGCCCCTGGGACCGCACTCCACACCGGTCAACGCTTTGATGCTCAACAGTCTGGAGTCATTGCCGCTCAGCGTCCTCAATCTGGCTCCAGATGATCTTTTCCTGTGGCAGAAACTGTCCCGAGAGACCGGTCGTACTCAGGTCATTTCCACCAACCTGACTCCGCGGAGCCCGTCGCAGCCGGTTCCCCGCCGTTACGCGATGGTGGAAATCCCAGCCAGCGATCTGCACCTTCAAGACAATCTCAGGATTGGATTCCTTGGCATCAGTGATCCAAGACGCGTCAGGCCCAATTCGGGCTTTGCCGGGTTCGACCCCGTGGAAGCCATCTCTCGCGTAAAGGGGGAGGTCATGAGGCAAGCCGACTTTCTGGTGGTTCTGGCCGACTACCACCGAAAGCCGGGCCCGATTGAGAAGGATTCACTCTTTTACCGCCTGGCCATGGCTCACCCGGAGGTTTATGCCATCCTGTCCACGGAAAAACGATTTCTTCTCCACCGGCCGGAGCAGGTGAACAACGCCGTCATTCTATCCAGTGTGGAGCGAGGACGCTACCTGGGACAGCTCGAGATTACGTTGGACGCAAAAGGCAAAGTTGCCGGTTTCGAGCCTGAGTTCATCGAACTCCAGGAGGGAGTCCCCGAAGACCAGGAGTTTCTCCGCCGCCAGGAGCGGCTGCAGGCCAGTCTTCCTTAGTGCTCCAGTTCGCAAAAACGGCGCACTGCGGCGCCCTGAGCCACACGCACCGGAGTTGCCCCAGCTCAAACGTAAATTCCAGTGTTTGGCGACCGTTCTATGAACGGCGGGCAGTGGCACGGCCACGGGCAGGAGATTTGTTTCCGGCAAGAGGTCTCACTGAATTCGCGAAAATTCGCGGACTCAGGCGGATTCAATCTTCGTATCAGTACCCCATGCCGCGCTGGGGCGTTGCCAGGAAAGCGGCCGGCCAGGGGTAACTGCCCGGTTTCAAAGTCAGCAGGGGGGAAGGTTCGCCGGGACGGCGGAGGCACAGGATGCCAGGCTCTATTTCGGCGTAAACCTGGAATTGACTCCAGCCCAGGTGACGAACCAGCCGGGAAGCCGTAGAGCCTCCTTCGATGCAGAGATGAGCCACGGGACAGTCTCCCAGAACCGTCCCCCAGACTTGTGCCAGATAGCGGCTTGGGGCAGTGGCCCGCTCCCGGTCGGTCGCCACGGGTTGACCGATGTGCACCACCACACAGCGGCAGGTCTGAAATGCCTGCTCCACGGCCCGGGCCCACTGTCGAAGCCACTGTTTCGGATTTTCCGTTCCCTTGAAAAGAGGCAGCGGCATGGGCAGGACCGGAATGCCAGTCCTTTCGAAGTCTTCAATGCTTTGCCGGCTTTGTAGAGAGGCGCTTCCCGATACCAGAAACAGGTTCCCCGCCGGGCAGGAATCCCGGGGAGGCTTCAGCTCTCGCAAATGGCAGGGGTGCCTCTGTTGCAGCACGGCGGCAAAAAATTCAGCCGAGCCTGCCGGCAGGGTCTTTTCGTCCAGCTTTCCCGCCCAGGCAAGCATCTCCTGGCGACTGGACGCTTCCCCGATAAAGATTCCCGTTTCCGGCCACTTCGCCTCAAGTGTCAGCACCCGGGGGGTGGGGGCGCCTTCCCAGGGTTGCAGCATTTTCACCACATCGGGGGATCTTATGGGGTATTCAGGGTCCTTTTGAAAGTCGGTGTGGTGGATCAGGCGGCCTTTGATGCGGTACTTTCCCCCGGTGATGATCCGCCCCCGGCTGGGGCTGGAAGGAACCACCAGCGCTCGCGGCCTGCCCAGTGCCGGGAGCAGAGCGCGCAGCTCCGCCAGAATGGGACCCCGCAGCACCGAGTCCACTTTTTTGAAGATCCCTGGAGTCGCCTCCGCAGCCAGCGTGCGGGCCAGTTCCGCCAGGCGGCGAGTCGCTTTCCGGGGATGCCGGGAGCGGGTGTCGGTGTCGATGACGCGGACTTCTGCAGTCCCCACCCCGGGGTGTCCGATGTGCACTTCAGCTTTGAGACCATAGCGAAGGGCGACTCCTCCGATCTCGGCGGCCCCCGTCAAATCATCAGCGATCACCGTGTACATGGAGGGAGTTACCGGGAGGTCCCGTTCCTGGAAAGGCGAACCGCACAGAGAATGGCTTGAATCAGGCTGACGGGAATGGCCCGGCCCTTCCAGGCGATGTCGAAGGCCGTCCCGTGATCCACCGAGGTGCGGATGACGGGAAGGCCGAGGGTCACATTGACGCCTCTGTCAAAGGCCAGCATCTTGAAGGGGATGTGCCCCTGGTCGTGATACATGCAGATGATGCCGTCGATTCCCTTTCTTTTCTCCGCGACGAAAGCCGTGTCCGGGGGCAAGGGACCTGCAACTTCAAGTCCCTGGCGGCGGGCTTCTTCGATGGCGGGAAGGATGATTTCTTCCTCTTCGCGGTTTCCAAAAAGTCCGTTTTCGCCGGCGTGAGGATTCAAACCGCAAACCGAGATTCGCGGAGCCCTCTGCAGTTGTCGCTCCAGGGCGCCGGCGGTGAGCCGGATGACCTCCAGCACCCTTTCCCGGGAAAGGTGTGCCGGAACCTGGGCCAGTCCGATGTGGGTGGTGACCATGCTGACCGTCAACTCCTCGCTGGAGAGCATCATGCAGAAGCGGGAGGAGCCGGTGAGGGCCGCCAGCATTTCCGTGTGCCCGGGGTAAGGAACGCCGGCTTCTTTCAAGGCTTCCTTGTTGATGGGCGCCGTGGCGATGGCGGCCACCCGCCCCTCCAGGGCCGATTCAACGGCGGTCCGTACGTAGCCGAAGGCGGCCCGGCCACATTCCGGCTGCACCTGACCCGGCCGGACCGATTGAGAAGCAATCAATTGACAGTCCACCAGGGCGGGTCCTTGAATGTTTGCTCCACCTTTCCATTGCGACAGCACCAGGACGGTGGCAGGTTCCGGAAAGTGGCAGCAAGCGGCCACGGATTTCAAGATGCCCCCATCGCCGAAGACCACGGGAATGCACTGGTCAAGGACCCGGGGATCCTCCAGGACCTGCAAACAAAGTTCGGGGCCGATGCCGGCAGGATCCCCCATGGTAATGGCGATGCGGGGAAGATCGAGGGGTGTGTTATTCATGAGAAGTGCAATCAGCAGTTGCAGGGTTCACCTTTACAGGGTTGCGGAGACCGCAGGTATACCCGCTGCGGTCTGTCGAGGATCGACAAGACCCGCGGAGCGCAACAGATTGGTGCTTACCGCCGTCGAGAATCGCTCAATTCAGGTCAGAGGAAAGATCACCCTCACAGGTTAGCAAAATTGCAGGAACGGCTGCAATGAGAGTCCTTCCCGCAGGCCCTGTCCGCCAGCCCGGGTTTGTCCCGGTCGGCTCATTCATAGGCCGCACGGTAAATGGCCTGGGCGCCCTCCCGGGTGATGGGACGGGGATTGTTCTTGAGCAGGCGGGTGACCTTGAGGGCCGCTTCCGCCATGCCCGGAATCGCCTCGCGTGAAACGCCTAGAGAAGCCAATCCCCCCGTCAGCCCGCACTCCCTGATCAGTTGTTGCAGCTTTTCCGCGCCTCTCCGCGCGGTTTCCTCATCGCTTCCGGCCTCCCTTGCTCCCAGGGCCAGGGCCACCCGGGCGTGGCGTCCCGGGGCGGAAGGCATGTTGAATCGAAAAACGTGGGGCAATAAGACGGCATTGGAAAGGCCGTGAGCGACGTGGAATTCTCCTCCCAGGGGGTAAGCCAGAGCGTGCACCGCCGCCGTATTGACGGGTCCCAGGCAAAGCCCGCCATAGAGACTGCCCAAAGCCACCTTCTCCCGGGCTTCCAAGTCATTGCCGTCCCGGACCGCCCGGGGCAGACCATAGGCGGGGTTCGCCCAGTACTGCTGAAAGACACGCAACGCTTCTTTTTTGACGGGATTCGTACGGTCCGAATCGTTGAGCCCGTAGTCGTGGTCATCCCAGATCGCCAGTTGGGGCCGGGAACGCAAAAGGGGCTGAAGCCGAGGAACCTCTCTTTGCCGCCGGTACTCTTCGGCCAGAATGTCCGGATCCA
>JBHHYX010000133.1:0-12110 GCA_046757765.1 Acidobacteriota bacterium
CCTCGTTCGGATCGACGCTCATGGTGTCGCCTGCTGAGAAAACTAGAATGACCAAAGGGTCAAAGAGTGCCCGCAGCAGGTCCCGCTCGAGGTTTGTCAAAAGCCCAATGCAGATACTTCTCCGCCCCCACCCGCACCAGCCCATTGATACCCCCAACGAAGGCAGGGGCGAACTCCCGCTCGCCACGGAAAAGGCGCCGGCCGAAGGGGAACGTCCACATCATCTGTCCGCCACTGGAGAAGCAGGCCAGCTGGTCTGTAGTGTCCATCCGACTCTTGGGTCTGAGGACAAACAAGACCTCATTCCTGCCATCCGAGTCGAGGTCGGTGACAAGGCTAGAGCGGCCGCCGAGACTCTGCCAGGCAGAGCCTCCATACTGGTTCGTATCCAGGTCGCTGCGGCGGTACTCCCAGCAGACATTCCCGGCAGTATCCAGCGCCCGCAGGCGATCCTGCTGGACGTCCGCCGCATTTTGGCATCTGATCTTCACCCCATCTTCTTCACCCCATCTTCGGCCGCTCCTCAATCGCGAAATCCTCAACCCAGGCCAGGCTGTACGCCTGGTTTCTATGGAGCCAGGTCCGCAAACGGCTCTGCAACCTCTGAAGATCATACTGGACCCGCCGCTTGTCGCCGTCTGCTTCCACCACCGGCCTTGGATGACCTGCTCTTCGGCCGGCGGCCTTCCAATGGGGCGCTGAACGTCTGCTTGGAGTGAGGCTCCGCAAGGCATCCAGGGTTTCCACCGCGCCCTGAATGGCGCCTGTCGAAAGGGGTCGAGAGGAGGTCGCTCACTAGGGGAAACGGCAGGCTCACGCCCACCGCTCGCCCGGAGGTTTGCCTGGAGGACCCTGGGGTGCGACCTCCAACTCTGTGTTCAGAGTCCAGCCGTTATCAGCCATATCTAGTCGACCTTGTTCCAGATTTTGGTGTGGTCTTTGATGGAGAATGGACCGATTCAGGTGTAAAATGATTTGTCAGTGAACTGTAAAGTGACTCCACTTCTCTAAAAGAGACAAGAGAGTTTGATGCGTAGTCTCCGACAGAAGCTGCTCCTTTTTATTTTGCCCCTTTGCCTGATTCCGCTGATCGGGATCTCATTTTTTTCTTATTTCCAAGCCAAAGAGAGAATTACCGAAGACCGGATCGCTCTCTACCTGGAGCAGATTGCCCGAGGCTTGGCCAATACCATTCGTCTTACCCTTCTGGAAAAGCGGGAGGCGACTCTCTCCATGGGACTGTGTGGTGGGTTCAGGGACTACCTTCTGGCGCGAACCAAGCGCCCACCGCGGGAGTTGCTGAACCAGATGATACTGGTGCACCAGGTCTACGACGTGATCGTCGTCTTCGATGTGGAGGGCCGAATTGTCCTCACCAGCGGCATCGACCGAAACAGCATTGATGAACCCAAGCCTTTGGATCCGGATCAGTTGGAGCTGATTCGGGGGCAGCCACTGGTCCGCTATACACCGAATGACCAGTGGCTGCGGCAGGTGAGAGCGGGTCGCTTTGGCTACATCGGCTGGCACATGTCGAAGCTGGTCCACCAGCTCTATGATTACCTGGACGAAGACATTGCCAGGCAGTACAGCATTGGATTCGCCAGCCCCATAATGGATGAGCGCGGGCTGGTGGTGGGCGGCATCTTGACGTTGATGAACTGGGAGTTCATTCAGGAGATCCTGGATGAGGTGGAAGCAGAACTGGAGCATCGGTCGCTTCGAACGGGCTACGCCTTTCTCTTTGCCAAGGATGGGGACACCATCATTGCCCACAAGTACCGGCGCAACCGGAACCAGCCGAACCCCGGACAGGCCAGCCCAATCATCAGTGACAACTACGGCACCAGTCTGGTCAATGACCACCATCTCGGCGGGCTTCACAAAGCTGTCGAACAACTCCTGGCAGATCCACTGAAGAGCGAGGCCTCACATTTCAAGTATGAATACCCTCCAGGAACCGCCAAAATCAGCGGCCTGGCACCCGTCGATCACGATTTTTTTGAGTGGGTATGCGGAGTGGGTATCGATGACCAGGACATCTTCGCCCCGGTGCAGGATCTGAAGAACGTTTTGATTCTGGCGGCGCTCTTTTCGTCGCTGCTGGTGGGGGTGTTGACCTACTCGGTGGCTCGTCAAATCACCACACCGGTCAAGAAGTTGATTCAGGGGGCCGGGATCATCGCCGGCGGTGATCTCAGCCAGCGAGTGGCGGTGTCCAGCCGCGATGAGATCGGACAACTGGCCAGTAAGTTCAATGAAATGGCGGAAGCCCTCCAGGAGCGAAGCCGGGCCCTGCAGGAACTCAATCGGAAGCTGGAAGAAAAGGTGGGCGAGCGCACGCGCGAACTGGAAAAGAGTCACGCCGAAGTTCAAAAGGCCTACCAGGATCTGAAAGAGGCGGAAGTGCAGCTCATCCAGAGCGAAAAGATGGCGTCTCTGGGGCAGTTGGTGGCGGGTATCGCCCATGAAATCAAGAATCCCCTCAACTTTATTTACGGCAACACCGACTTTTTGAAGAAATATCTGAGTGATCTGAAGCGGCTGATCGACCTTTACGAACGCCGTCCGCCACCGGACGCCGAGGCTCAATCCGCAGTCGAAGTCTTGAAGAAGGAGATCAACTATGAATTCATCCAGGAGGACCTGGAGACGCTGATTGACAACTTCGACGAGGGTGCCAAGAGGATCCATTCTATTATCGGGGACTTGAGAGCCTTTTCGCGAATGGAGAGTGATGAATTCCGTCCCATTGACATTCACGACTCGATTGAGACGGCGCTGAATCTGCTCCGCCACGAATACCGGGACCGGATCGAGATGCACAAAGAGTACGGAGAGTTGCCCAAAGTCAATTGTCACGCCGGCAAGCTGAGCCAGGTCTTCATGAACCTGCTGGCCAATGCCTGCCAGGCGATCCCCGCTCAAGGGGATATCTGGATTCGCACCTCGACTGAAGACCAGCACGTGGTGGTCGAAATCGAGGACAACGGCACAGGAATCGAAGAGCGGAATCTGAACAGGGTTTTCGAGCCCTTCTTTACGACCAAGCCGGTGGGGCGGGGTACGGGACTCGGATTGAGTATCTCCTACGGCATCCTGCGGCAACACAATGGGAGTATCACGGTGGAAAGTCGCAAGGACGAAGGGACTCGATTCCGCATTGAACTTCCAGTGACGAGATGATGGCAACACGACACGCTTTGCTGGTTGTTGACGACGAAGAGGCCAATCTTCAGAAGCTCAGGCGCACCTTTGTCCGGGACTTTACGGTCTACCCCGCGTCGGGGGGAGAGGAAGCGCTTGAGATTGTGCGCCGCCATCCGATATCGGCCATCATTACCGACCAGCGAATGCCCGGAATGAGCGGTGTCGAACTGCTCCGCAAGTCGCTCGAAATCAACCCCGAGACCGTCCGCATGATCCTCACCGGCTACACCGAGGTCGAGGACCTCATGGATGCCATCAATCAAGGCCATGTCCATGGCTATATCACCAAACCGTGGGAGCCCTTCGCGCTCAGGCAGAGTGTCCAACAGGAACTCAAGCGTCTGGACCTGGAGAGAGAAAACGCTCGCCTCAGCAAGGAACTGAAGCTGGCAAACGAACGCCTGGAGAGAGAGAACTTCAAACTGAAACAGGAGATGGAATCCCTTCAGGACAGAAAGACGGAGCTGATCTATAAGAGTCGCGCCATGGCGGACCTGCTTCAGATGATGGATCGTGTCGTGCAGACCGACTCAACGGTCCTGATCCAGGGCGAAACGGGAACGGGCAAGGAACTCCTGGCACGCTACGTCCATCGCAACAGTCCACGCCATGCGGAGGCCTTCATCCCGGTCAATTGTGGAGCCATTCCCGCCGACCTGGTCGAGAGCGCCTTCTTCGGCCATCGGAAGGGCGCCTTCACGGGGGCGACGGAGACGACCAAAGGGTTTTTTGAGCTGGCCGACCAGGGCACCTTGTTCCTGGATGAGATCGGAGAAGCTCCGCTCGATCTGCAAGTCAAACTGCTACGCGTGCTCCAGGATGGGCGGGTGCTGGTGGTCGGAAGCCCCACCCACAAGAGAATCAATGTCCGGGTGATCGTCTCCACCAATCGCAACCTTGCCCAGAGAGTCGATGAAGGCGCTTTTCGCCAGGATCTCTTTTTTCGCCTCAACGTTTTCTCGGTCCACGTGCCTCCCTTACGGGCGCGCCCAGAGGATATCCCGGTTCTGGCCGAGTTCTTTCTGGAGAGGTCGGGTCGCAGGCTGAACAAGATCGTCTCGGGCTTCGAGCCCCAAACCCTGTACCACCTGCGGCGCTATGCCTGGCCGGGCAACGTACGGGAACTGGAAAACGAAATCGAGCGGGTGGTCATCTTGGCCGATTCCGGCCAAGCCATTCCTCCCTCCCTTCTTTCTGAACGGGTCCGTTCTGAGAATGCACTTCCCCACAGCCAGGGCACTCTCAAGACACAGCTGCGGGAACTGGAGCGCCAGCTCATCCTTGACGCACTCGAGACCCACCACAATAACAAGAGTCAGACGGCTGAAGCCCTGGGCATCACCCGCCAGACCATTATTGCCAAGCTGAAGCAATATCAGCAGTAAAGACCCTAACCCGCATTTCTCACACCTGACAAGGCTTGCGACCGGGACAGGCCCGGTGGGGGGCCGAGTCCGACGTTCCGCCGTCTCGTTGTCAAACCCGCCTCCACCGGGACAGGCCCGGTGGGGCTTCCGCTCCAGCAGCCGGTGGCTGATCGTTGCTTTACGGTGTCATTTATTGCTACTGGCACGACTTGACTCAACTTCAAAGATGACCGCCACCCTACTGGTCTAGCGTGTCAGCACGCCGCTTCCGGCTCTTCGCTACAAGCGGTGTGAGAGATCCAGCTTTTAACAGTTGAGTGTAAACTTATTTTACACTCTCTATCTCTCTGAACCCCAAGGACTTACACTCGAAAGTGTCTGCCGGTCCTGTTAATGTGTTTGACAGCGGATTCAGTTGACAAGACAGAATTTATTGATTTAAAAGGACTTCCGTTGTCTGGCACACGACTTGCTTCAAAGAGCTCCGGAGGCACTGAGAATGGGAACCTACATCGCCACTATTTCACCTTTGGAAGCCAGCCTGATCACTCGTGTGCAACAACGTGACGAAAATGCGTTTCAGGAACTCTTTTCCAGGTTTCGACAGAAGATTTTTCGCACCGCCCTCAGGATTTTGAAGGAGGAGCAGTCAGCGGAAGATGCTCTGCAGGAGACGTTTATCAATGTCTATCGCGCCGCCGGGAGGTTCCGCGGCGATTCCAAATTGGGCACCTGGATCAACCGGATCGCCGTCAATGTCTGCCTGGAGATTCTGCGAAAGAATAAGAAACACCAGCAACGCACCGAGGAGGACATCTCGGAGAACTCGAAGCTGCTGGATGAAAGGATTGCAAGCCCCTTTGAGAAAGTACGCCGGAACGAGGTGCGCGAGAAAGTTCAAAACGCGCTGGCCCGTCTGGGAAGCAAGCACCGCACGGTGGTCAAGCTGCATGACCTCCGGGGTTTCACAATCCGTGAGATTGCTTCCCAGCTGGGAGTAGCCGAAGGGACCGTCAAATCACGACTGTTCTACGGCCGGGAGGAGCTGAAACGCCAACTGGTCTAACCCCGGCAGGCGGGTTGCTTTGGGCTCGCTATCGGTGATCGACATCATGCCCATTGCTCCCCGCCATTGCAATCCACGGTGACAGCGATTGCGAACCCGATTCCGATTCCGATCAGGACCACGCCAACCCGGAGGGCCGACACAAAATCCTCCCGAGAGAGGACATACGGAAGGCCGTAGTATCCTTTCAACCCTGAGGCATCCTCATTCTAATTCTAACCAAAGATACTTGAAATTTTGATTCCATCGGTTGAGCGATTCTGCTGCCAAGTCACTGAACCACGAACGTCAGTGAGTGGCCATCCGGATTGGGCCGGGCGCTGACGCTTCGGTTCAGTTCACAGAGCAAGGCAACGGCGCGCACGTCGTGACTGCAACACATCTGAGAGCAAAATCCTCAGAATTCGGCGGTGAGCAGCTAATCGGCCCACCACACAAGTTGGCTGCCGTCCGCGGTCGGCGCCCTCGCCCTTGGCCGCTTCGCAACGGGTGCTCACCCCCGCAACGTGATATAATCACGATCCTTCTTCCAGGCAGGAAACGAAGTGAGACACTACACCCTGAGGGGCGCCGATTCCCCTTCGAAACCGGCTCTCCTTTTCGAAATCAAGATCGACTTGCAGGACGCTCGATCCGGTTATCGAGACTCGGATTACGCCTTTTTCAAAGGGTCCTGGCCGCTGGACGAAGAAATCGTCTGGACGCGGGACATGGTCACCCGAATCCCGTCCGATCAGCTGATGGAGATCCCCCCTCCTTCTCAGCCGCCCTGGCCGGCCTCGGGTGATGAGAAGATCACGCGGTTTCTCGTGAGCCACTATGGTCCAAAGGTATGGAAGAACTACGAGCTCGACCTCTACTCCCGGCCCGGTGAGAGCGAAGCTGAATTCGTCAATCGCTGCCGGGAAGAGCTGGAGGAAGAAAGGTCGCAGGCCATGAAGAAACTGCGAGAGGTTTTTCTCCACCGTTTCTTCGAGTTGCGGCAGCGTCTGGTGAAGGCGATCGAGGGGAGCCAGGAGGGCGAGGATTTGAAGCGGCGGGAACTGTCCCTGCTGGGCAGCCTTTTCCATCAGGCCCGTGAAGACCTGAGCCGGTGGTTTCTGATTGATGATGATCAGTGGTTGAGCAGGCACGAGGCCAGCGTTGAACTGCCTTCTCACCTGGAATTGCGGGACCGGTTGGCCGATCTGCGCGGGGAGATTGCCGACCACTACCGTCAGACCTGTTCGCTCTTTGAGGAGCGGGCGACCCGGGTCGAGAGCTACCCGGTCTCGGTCGGGCCGTCCGCAATCGAGATTATGTCAAGGAGTATTTTCTGGGAATGAGAGTCTCATCTTCGGCGGGAAGCGGCGGATCGGTGCTGCTGGCCATGAGTGGAGGTGTGGACAGTTCGACGGCGGCCCTCATGTTGATCCGACAGGGATACCGGCTGGCGGGCTGCACTATGCAGCTGTGGGACGCCCGTCGCAATCCGCTCAAGGATGGAGAGCACCAGTTCGGCCGGTGCTGCTCGCTGGATGATGTGTACGATGCTCGCCGGGTTGCCGAGCGGCTGGGCTTCCCCTTTTACGTGCTCAATCTCGAGAAGGAGTTCGAGCGCCGGGTTATCGAACCCTTTGTCGGAGCCTACCTGGAGGGGCGAACGCCCATCCCGTGCACCCGGTGCAATACCTTTCTCAAGTTCGACCGCCTGCTCCTTTTCGCCCGTCAGATCGGACTGGAGCGGGTGGCCACCGGGCACTACGCTCGAGTCGAGTATGACGACCAGGAGGGCCACATTCTGCTCCAAGGTAGGGATCGAGCCAAGGATCAGTCCTATTATCTTTTCGAGATGACGCAGGAGCAGCTTTCGCGGACGCTTTTTCCCGTCGGGGCCTTCGAAAAGGAGGAGATCCGGGAGATGGCCCGCTCCGGTGGCCTCTCGCTGGCCGACAAACGGGACAGCCAGGAGATCTGCTTCGTCCCCGACCGCGACTACGCTGGGTTTATCAGGCGCCATGCCGGCGAAGTCAACAGCGCTTTCCTGCCCCTCCTCGAGAGGCAGAATCGCAGCGGTCCGATCTTGTTCAAGGACGGGACGCGGATGGGAACTCACCAGGGGACTTATCGATTTACAGTCGGACAGCGCAGGGGTCTGGGAGTGGCCCATTCCCGCCCTCTTTACGTGATTCGTCTGGATACCACCCGCAATGCGGTCATCGTCGGCCACAAGGAGGATCTGATGGCCCCTGGCCTGATCGCCTCCCGAGTCAACTGGATCTCGGGTCGGGCGCCGCGGGGCCCGATCGCGGCGGAGGTCAAGATACGCTCTCGAAACCAGCCCGCTCCGGCGCAGATCACGTTGGAGCCACAGAGTGACCGGCAAAATGGTCCGGCGCCGGCCAGGGTCGTTTTCGAGACGCCACAGATGGCCGTCACTCCCGGCCAGGCGGCAGTCTTTTACCAGGGGGACCGCCTCCTGGGTGGGGGTTGGATCAGGGCCGTGCTCTCCTGAACGGGTCGGTTGGAAAGGACATGCTCCCTGCTCCAAACTCAGCTTATTCGATCCTGGTGGTGGCGGGCGAGTCTTCCGGCGAGCAACATGCCGCCCGGGTGATCGAAGAGGTGCAACGGCAGAACCCCGAATTGCGCTTGCAGTGGTTTGGCAGCGGCGGCGTCGAAATGGCCCGCAGGCGGGTGGAACTGCTGGCAGAGATTGATCACCTTGCCGCCGTGGGACCGCTGGAGGCGTTGGGGAAGCTGGGGAATTACTGGAAGCTCTATCGCCGGCTGTTGCGCGAGGTGGCTTTACGCCAAACCGATCTGGCCCTGTTGGTGGATTTCCCGGAATTCAACCTGCGCCTGGCCCGGCGCCTGAAAGGGCTCAAGATTCCGGTCTGTTATTTCATCGGACCGCAGATTTGGGCCTGGCGGTCCTCCCGCGTCGACTGGATCCGTCGCTATGTCGATCAGATGCTGGTGATCTTTCCTTTCGAGGAGAGCTTTTACCGCCAGCGAGGTGTGAGGGCGCGCTTCGTCGGCAACCCTTTCAGCCAACTTTGGGAGCCCCATCGGCGGCAGCCTCGGAGAGCGGACGCCGAGGAGGCTTTGATTGCTCTGCTGCCGGGGAGCCGCGAAAAGGAAGTGGAACAGATCTTTCCCGTTCTACTGGAAGCGGCCCGGCATCTGTCTGGCCGGCTGCCTTGCAGATTCTGGGTCTGCAAGGCTCCAGCCATCTCGGCGGCAGACTTGTCACGGGTGTATCACAAGTGGCTGGGCAGAGGGAGGGCCAGGCGGGGGCCCCTTGGAGAGGGTCCCTCCGAGAGCCACGGGCTCCGTCTTGAGATCCGATCGGAGCCTGCGCTGGAGCTCCTTCCGAGGGTGGACTGCGCTATCATAAAGAGCGGCACTTCCACCCTTCAGGCGATGATTCTGGAAGTTCCCTTCGTGATGGTCTACCGTTTTTCGGGCCTGAGCTACCAGCTCTTGCGCCCACTGGTCAAGACCGACACCTACTGTTTGGCCAATCTGGTGGCGGGAAAGAAAATCGTCCCCGAGTTTGTTCAGAGCCAGGCCACGGGAGAGGGGATCGCCGATTATTTGTCACAGCTCCTGAAGACGCCGGGGCGCCTGGAGGAAGTGAAACAAAATCTCCGAATCGCATCAGAGAGACTAGGGAAGCGGAAAGCTTACCCCGAGACGGCGAGACAGATGATGAACCTCCTGCTGAAGGACGACCGATCCACATGAGATTGTTTTGTGTATTCCTGCTGCAAATCCTGATGGCGCTGCCCCTGCGAGGGCAGGAGAGCAGCGCCGATAAGCCCCGACTGGATGTTCAGAGCTACACGATTGAGCTGGAACTGGTTCCCGAGAACAGTTACCTGAAGGGACAGGTCACCGCGGTTTTCACGCTCCTCGAGGATTCTCCGGTTCTGCCCTTCGAGCTGAATAATCGTCTCAGCCTGATTGAGGTCCAGGACGCGGAGGGAGTTCCCTACACCCCGGGCTTTGACAGCTTCAACAGCAGCAGGATGCTGGTGCGCGGCAGCCAACCCTTTCACTCGGGCACCCAGTACCAGCTGACGTTCCGCTTCGATGGGACGCTGGAGAGCCAGGAGTATGCCTACCTGGACAACTCAGCCCGCTCGGAAACCGCCGTCATCGGTCCGGATGGGGCGCTGTTGCTGACCGAAGGGAAGTGGTTTCCGTCCCATCTCCTTGCCTTGGACCCTGCCAGTGTGGAATTGAGAGTGACTGTGCCTCTCGGCTTTACGGTGGTGGCGCCGGGAGAGCTTCAACCCATCGAGACGGTCGGCATCAACGAGGTGTTCGATTGGAAGAGCGATCGCCCCTTGACCCGAGTGCCGCTCTTGGTGTCCCGCTATTTTCGGCAGCAGTTTGATCAGGAGCCGGTTCCCGTGACCTTCTACGTCAATGAGGACTTCGATCGGGACCTGGAACCCGTGGCCGGAGAGATCGAGGAAATGGTACGCTTCTTTGAGCAGCAGTACGGCGGCGTCCGGCCCTTTCAAAGCCTGAATCTGGTTCAGGTCGGCAACGTCAAGCTGCCTTCCAGCGGCGCCTCCGGCCTCATCCTTCTGGAGTCCACGCTATGGGACTCCGGCCAGCTGCCGGAGGTGGAGCTGGCGAGACGGATCGCCCGCCAATGGTGGAGCGCCTCGCTCTACATCAGGGGGGGATATGATGCCTGGCTCCAGGACGGATTCGCCGATTATGCCGTCTTGCAGTATCTGCGGGAAAAGCACGGGGATCGCTTTAAGGCGGAACTGGCAAAAATGGCCGTGGAGGCGCTGACCTATGAGCAGAGGGCCCCGATTACGAAGGGGCTGGAACTGGGCCGGGGCAGTCCTGAATATGAATCAGTGGTGGGAGCCAAAGGCGCTTGGACCCTCTATATGCTGGGCCAGTTACTGGGATTCGATCGCTTTGACGACTTGCTGGTGCAATGGTACCGCCAGAATGCCGGCAAAGCGGTCACCACCGACCAGTTTGTCGAGTTCGTGAACGCCGCCACAGGCCAGGACTATCGGTGGTTCTTCCTGCAGTGGGTGGAGTCTACTGGCGTGCCCGAGTTCCGTCTCGACTATACGATTCTCAAACTGCGCCAGGGCGGATTCAAGATTCGGGGCCAGATCCAACAGGATCTGGAGTTGTTCCAAATGCCGCTGGAGCTCACCATCGAGACCAAGGGTAAGCCGGAGAAGAAGAAGTTGAGGGTCTCTGGAAAGAGCACGTCTTTCGTCTTCAAGACCGAGACCCTGCCGGTTCGAATCAAGTTGGATCCAGAGGGGAAGATCCTTCGGGATTCCGACCAGATGCGGGTGGCGGTTCACATCGCCCTGGGCGAGGAATATCAGGCCCAGCGGGAGTATGTGTCCGCGATTCGAGAATTCGAGAAGGCCAAAGCGCTGGATCCGCGCAGCAGCTACGCCCATTACCGGCTGGGAGACACGTTCTTTCAGCAACACAGCTACGAGAGCGCCGCCAACAGTTTCCGCGACGCCCTCGACGGAGATCTCAAGCCGGAGTGGGTCGAAACCTGGACTCACATTCAGCTGGGCAAGATCTACGACATTCTGGGACTGCGCCAACGCGCTCTGGCCGAATACCAGAAGGCGATCAACAGCGGCATCGACTACAACGACGCTCAGGCAGAGGCCAAGAAATACAAGAAAGACCCCTATACCAAGCCCCGCAGTGTGATCAATTGAGCCGGGTCAGCCCGTTTCGGGCGTCGGAGACGAGTCGACTCCGTCGCATTGGCGAGGAGCGGCGACAATGGAAAGTGGGCGTCCCAGGCCGGACAAGAAATGAGAACCACTGCGGCCCCCGCCGGGGCAGGCTGCCGGCGCGGAAACCCCCTCCCGGCGAGCGGTGGGCGTGAGCCCGCCGTTTCCCGTGAGTGAGCGTGGCCTCGGCGCCACCAATGAGAATCCCACACTCTATACACGCTAAACACGTACAAGCGACGGCGATTGCGCACCCGATTCCGATAGCGAGCAGGAGGGGGCGCGGCATCGCGCATCCTGCTCGGTGTGAAAGTCAAGCAAGAGTTGACAAGGGGGGAACGGGTTGCTACAATGCATTGTTCCGAGTGATCTTTGACAACTAGGCAGAGCTTAAGAGTCAAATCTGAGAGTTTGATCCTGGCTCAGAATTAACGCTGGCGGCGTGCTTAACACATGCAAGTCGAACGAGAAAGGTTCCTTCGGGAGCCGAGTAGAGTGGCGAACGGGTGAGTAACGCGTGGGTAACCTGCCCTTGGATGGGGGATAACCCGGGGAAACCCGGGCTAATACCGCATAAGCTCTTTTCTCTTGAAGAGAAGGGGAAAGCCTTCGGGTGTCCAAGGAGGGGCCCGCGTCCGATTAGCTGGTTGGTGAGGTAACGGCTCACCAAAGCGACGATCGGTAGCCGGTCTGAGAGGACGGACGGCCACACTGGGACTGAGACACGGCCCAGAC
>JBHHYX010000134.1:0-12083 GCA_046757765.1 Acidobacteriota bacterium
CATCCGGATAGCCACTCACTCACGTTCGTGGTTCAGTGACTTGGCGCCAGAATCGCTCAACCGATGGAATCAAAATTTCAAATATTTTTGGCTACTCCTCGGGAACCGTGTCTGATTTGGGTCCCGACAGACGCCCGGACAAGGTGCCGGGAAGCCTCGAGATGTCCTTCAGAAATCTCCGCAGGTCCACGCCCGCCAGCTGTTCCATGATGGGGCTCAGCTGGCTCAGGACCTGGACGACGTCCTCGGTCAACTTGGCGGCCCCGGTCCCGGCTCCGTCCGGCTGTCCCTGACTGATGATGGTCGTGGTTCCCGCCCGCGCCAGCGGCTCCGATACGGCGGCCGCGATTTCGGGCAACACTTTCAGCGCCTCGATGGAGAGACCTGCTTCATTGTAGAGCTTGAGGGCTTGAGCCAGCAGGCGTCGCGCCTCTGCTTCAGCCTCGCCTTTGGCCCGGATGGCGTCGGCTTCGGCCAGACCGATGTCACGGCGCATGGTCGATTCGGCCTTGGCCCTGGCCTCACCTTCGACCCGGAGCGCCTGGGCGGCTTCCTCACGCCGCTTACGTTCGGCGGCTGCCTGGCGTTCGACACGGTACTGTTCCCCGTCGGCCAGACGCTCCGCCTCATACTTGGCGGCGTCGGCTTTCTCGCGAATGGTGGCGGTCAATTCAAGCTTCTGCCTCTCCACCTCCTTGGCGGCGATGGAAATATCTTGAACCTTGAGTTCCATTTCTCCGGCTTTGACGGCTTGAGCGGCGGCGACATCCACTTCGCGTTTGATGGAAGCCTGCTTCAAACTCAACTCCTTTTCGGCCTCGGCGATCTCGGTGTCGACGGAGAACCGCTTTTGTTCTTTCTGCTGTCGAGCCTGCTCCTCTTCAACCTTGGCCTCCCGGTCGGCTACCGCCGTGGCGATGCGCGCCCCCTTGAGGGCGTTCTGGATCTTGGGTTGACCGAGGGCGTTCAAGTATCCCTCGTCATCCTGGATCTCCTGAAAGACGAAAGACTTGAATTCGAAACCCATCCCTTCCAGGTCCTTGTGGGCCTCCTCGCGAACACTGTCCTGAAACCGCTTCTGATCTCTATAAAGCTCCTCCACGGTGAGAGTTCCGATGATGCCGCGCAGGTGGCCGGCCACAGTTTCCTTGATGGTGGATTGAATCTGATTCTGAGGCAGACCCAGGAAGCCCTCAGCGGCTCTGCGAATGTGATCGATGCTGCCGTTCACCTTGACCTGGGCCACCGCCCTGACGTTGATGGGAATGCCCTGGACCGTGTACACGTGCTGAAGGTCGATGTCCAGGGTCATCATTTTGAGTGAAAGGAATTCAGCCTGTTCCCAAGCGGGAAAAACGAAAGTGCCCGCTCCACGGACAATTCGAAAGCCTTCCACTTCGCCTTTCTCGTCCCGTACTTTCCCGCCCCACAGCCGGCGCCGGCCGTAAACGATCAAGGCCTCGTCCGGACCCGCTTTTTTGTAACTGAGCCGAACGAAGATGTAGAAGATGATGATGAGAACAGGCAGGCTGATCAGCAGCACCATAAGATTCAGTGTGGTCATGGCCCCTCCTTAGCGTAAAGACGCCATAGTCAGTTCGCCCGCATTTCTCACACCCAATCTACTGCAGAGCCGGAATCATCCGCGCTGACTGCGTTGCCCCCCCTCGGTCTCCTCGACGTAGTGCACGACTACGTCTCCGGGGGCCTCGGTCGTAACGCCTTGTCAGCACGGCGCTTCCGGCTCTTCGCTACGACCGGGCGTGAGAAATCCGGGTTAGCTGACGATCTTCTTTGTGGTCCAACAGCATACTACGGCCAGGGCGGGCATCCTATTCGCGCCTGCCCCACATCCCCTTGGCAGGATCCCTAGTCTCGATCCAGCCTCTTGGGGGTCGGGATCGGTATCGCTATCGCTCATCGACATCATGCCCATTGCTCCCCGCCGTCGCTATCGACAGCGATTGCGATTGCGAACCCGATTCCGATACCGATCAAGACCTGGCAACCCCACCGCTGGTCGCTCTGAGGGTCAACCTCGGCGGGCCGCCCTGAGAATCGTTCGACCCAGGTTATAATGGTCTCCAGGCTTATGGTTGGACGTGTCTTCTTGCGCCTCCTCTCCATCTCATTGATCCTGAGTTCACTGGTCGAGGCTGTGGATTCGAATGACCGGAAACGAGAACGGCGTCAACCTGAGTTCACTTTCTTGAGGCTGGTTTATTCCGGCAGCGACTGGAGACGTTACCCCAGTTGGGCGGTCGATTACCCCAAGGCCGACGACCAGTTTGTTTATGCTCTCCGCAAACTGGTCGACTTCAACTTTGTCAACTCCCAACACAAAGCCCTTCCCATTCTTGCGGCGGAGCTTTTTGAGTATCCCTTTGTTTACGCTGTCGAAGTCGGCCACATGCGCCTCTCCGATCAAGAAGCGGGGCGGCTCAGAGAGTATTTGCTGAGAGGAGGCTTCCTGGTCGTTGACGACTTCCACGGCGCCTATGAGTGGCAAAGCTTTTACCGCCAAATCAAGAAGGTCTTCCCGGAATTCGAACCTTTTGATCTGCCCTTGGAGCATCCGATCTTCCATTGCTATTACGACATCCAACAACTGATCCAGGTTCCCGGACTCCAGTATGTCTACAGTGGCCGGACCTGGGAAAAGGGGGGTGTCCAGCCTCACTACATGGGGATTGAAGACGAGACAGGACGCCTGATGGTCATGATCAACCGGAATGTGGATCTGGGAGACGCTTGGGAATGGGCGGAAAGAGAAGTCTACCCCCGCGAATTTGCCCGGCTGGCTTTTCAACTGGGCACGAACTATGTGATCTACGCCATGACTCATTGAAGCCGCAGTCCTCTTGGAGCTACAAGTTGGCGTTGACCTCTGGTGAGTACGTATTTAGCCGGTGCCGATGCAAACATACCCACAAGCAACTGGAGTCCTTGTCGCCGACTGGGGTCGTACATGTACCACGTACTCGTACTCGTACACGAAGGGACGCCAGTCGAAGAGATTGTGTCAGCCAGGGCGATGCCGGGTACGTGAACGGGTACGGGTACGACCGAGACGAAAAATACTCCGTCCCCAACTGAACCCCACGTCCCCAACTGAACCCCAACTGGACTGGAGTCCAAACACGCTAAAGACGTACCCCGGTCAACGTTGCTTCAATGTTCCCCGAACCTTTTCCCGTGTCGGTGCGTTTAAGTTTAGCGGGAGAGTCGCCGGGACTGGCCCCGACCCGGTAGCGCGGAGAGCAATGGAGTTGGCAACACTTCTGAACGATTGCAAGCGGGGTGACGAACTGGCGTGGGAGGCGCTGGTGCGCCGCTATCAGGGGCGAGTTCATGGTATCGCCTACCACTACGTCGGCAATCATGAGGACGCTCGCGATCTGGCCCAGGATATCTTTGTTCGCCTGTACAAGAATCTCTCGCTTTGCACCGATGCGCAGAGATTTGTTCCCTGGATGATCCGGATCGCCCGCAACGCCAGCATCGATTTTCTGCGCAGACAGAAGGCTCGTTCTCACGTCAGGGATGTCCCGGTCGATGAAATGTGGGATGTGGCGGATGAGCGACCCACTCCAGAGCAGGCCTCCGCCAACGCCGCCCGGCGGCGAATCCTGTGCGGCGCGCTTCAAAAACTCACCCACTTGAGTCGGGAGGTGATCCTCCTGAAAGAGATTCAGGGGCTTTCGATCGAAGAGGTTTCGATCCTCCTTGGGGCGCCGGTCGGCACCATCAAATCCCGATCTCATAGGGCTCGGCTGGAACTGGCCGAGCAGGTTCTCGCACTGGCCGGTGAGGATCGCGTATGAAGGGACGCATGGATTGTCAGACCTTTGAAGATCGTCTCGAAAGTCTCCAGGCCGGCCGGCTGTCCGCGGCCGAAAGCGAGGTGGCGAAAGAGCACTTGGCCGAGTGCCGGCGCTGCTCCCGATTGCTGCTGATCGTTGAAGGCAAACTGGATCTGCTCCCCGCCCACCAGGAAAGGGAGTTGAGGGGGCGGATTCTGCGCCGGACAAGCGGTCCCGCTTGTCTCAGGGTTCGGAGGACTCTGGTCCATTATGTCGACACCGCCGTGGGCCCGGAGCGGGCCAGGAGAATCTTTCTCCATCTATCTGATTGCCAAGGTTGCTCCTCCCTGGCTGCGACGCTTGCCCGGCTGGATGCGGAGTTGCCGGAGCTCACCATCCTGGAACCCGATGAGCGTTTTACGCGTGCTGTCCTGGCAGCGACCGTGGGGCAAAGAGAGAGCGGCAGGGGAAGATTGGAGTCCCGCCCCTGGTGGGCGTCCCTGTTGGAGCGGCCGCGCTTCAGCTGGGAGGCGGCTTATGTGGGGACGCTCCTGATCTTCATTGTTCTAGGGACTTCCGGCCTCAGCTTTCGCCACCTGACGTCAGGCCCCATTGCCGTGTCCACAAACCTGATGGAAAAGCTGGACTTCCCCTCCGAAATTCTTTTCGCCGGCAGGGAGAAGGCCCGCGGCGGGGCCAGTCGCGTGGCTGGGGAAGTCGAGAAAGTCTGGACCCTTCGGCGCCAAAGGATCGAGCGATTCTGGCGGAGTCTCCACGCTCAAGCCAGAGAGAAGTGGCAAGTTCTTCGCAGTCAGAGCGGAGAGTGGATCACGCGAATTGAACGCTTCAGGGACACCCTCTCAACCCGGACTCTTCACACTCAATCCACTGCGGCGGCGGATGCGACCGTGCCGGCGGGTCACGACGCCTGGTATTCACGCTTCATTGGGAACGCTCGTCCCGCTGCCGGATGAAGTTGAGAATCCCCCACCTGTGGGAGTAAAAGTGGGTCATCCAACCCACTTTGACGCTCCAGGACCCTTCGCTCTTTCCGACTACGACCTCCGATCTGCTAGAATGAGGACTCTGACTGGGACTGACCGAGGCGCCTGCGGGCCTCGGCGGGGGTGACGCAGGCAAGAGTCCCTTGTGTGAACCGGATTGAAGACGACCACGAAGGAAACAGACGACAGCAATTTGGCCCGCCGTTTGCTTTTTTTGCCGCCGGGCGTAATTCTGCTGAGTGGCACTGTTGGCGACGCCTTTGTCAACCAACGCTCCGCGACAGTTGCCGATGGGTCAGGCTGGCCGGCGGAGCGCGAGAAAGCCAGGTGGGTTCAGCAAGTCGCAGTCGAGACAGAGTTGGGAGAAACGCTATGCCTCATTTGAAGTTCGTTATCGGCGGGGCTCTGATTATCGGAGCCATCAGCTACTTGATGTTCAGCGGCATCAATGACTCCATGGTCTACTATTATGGGGTTTCGGAGGTTCTGGCAAAGGCCCCGAATCTGTACGAAAAGGGAATTCGTGTCAGCGGCTATGTGGCGCGTGGAAGCATTCGTCGCGACGCTGCCGACTCACGAGTGGAGTTTCAAGTCGAGGAAAAGGGGACCGGCCAGACGATCCCGGTGGTTTACCAGGGGATCATTCCCGACACTTTCAAGGATGACGCGGAGGTCGTGGTCGAGGGAAAGTATCGTTCCCGGGATCAGACTTTCCACGCGACTACGCTGCTGGCCAAGTGTCCCTCCAAATACCAAAAGCTGGAGGCGGAAAGCGAAGGGCAGGAAAATTCCGGCCAATAGCCCGGATTTCTCACACCCGGTCGTAGCGAAGAAACGGAAGCGCCGCTTTGACAAGGTGTTACGACCGAGTCCCCCGGAGGCGCGGGCGTCCACTACGTCGAGGAGGCCGAGGGCAGGCAACGCAGTCAGACCGGATGATTCCAGTTCTGGAGTAGACTCGGTGGGAGAAATGGGGGCTAGAAACCGCCGCGGGTGGAGCGATGGGATACCATGATTGAATTGGGACGCTACTGCTTGCTTTTTTCAGTCCTCCTGTGCGGCTACGGCGTTTTCGCCGGCGCGTGGGGAGGGGCCAGAAAGAATCTGGCCTTGATCAGGAGCGCCGAAAACGCGGCCATCGGCAACTTTGTGATTGCTTTGTCAGCGGCAGTCTGCCTCTGGTATCTGCTTTTGACCGATCAGTTCCAGTTGGAGTATGTCGCTTCCTACAGCTCAGCCAACCAACCTCCAATCTACAAGCTGACTGCTCTATGGGGTGGGCAGAGCGGAAGTCTCCTCTTTTGGGAGTTGATCCTGGCTCTTTTCACGGCGGTTGCCGTCCTCCAGAATCGGCGTCGCCATCGCGCCTTGATGCCCTATGCGACGGCGGTGCTGCTCGGGATTGCTTTCTTCTTCTCGCTGCTGCTGAATTTTGCCACCAGTCCTTTTGACCTCCTGACCCGCGTTCCACCGGATGGTCAAGGGCTCAATCCCCTGCTCCAGAACGCCTATATGGCGATCCACCCGCCCATGCTCTATCTGGGCTTCGTCTCTCTCTCTCTGCCCTTTGCCTTTGCCATGGGCGCTCTGATCAGCGGTCGGCTCGACACTTCCTGGATTCGCACTACACGTCGCTGGGCGCTCGTCAGCTGGTGCTTCCTCACCTTTGGCATTACTTTGGGGGGAATGTGGGCCTATGAAGAATTGGGCTGGGGCGGGTACTGGGCCTGGGATCCGGTTGAAAACGCTTCCTTCATGCCCTGGCTGGTGGCCACGGCTTTTCTCCATTCCATCATGATCACCGAGAAGAAGGGCATGCTGAAGGTGTGGAATTTTGTCCTCGTCCTGCTGGCTTTCGAGCTCTCCATCTTCGGCACTTTCATTACCCGCAGTGGCGTCATCTCTTCGGTCCACTCCTTTGCCTTGTCGAATCTGGGTCCGTTTTTTGTGGTCTTCCTGGTATTCACCAGCTTGCTCGGGATCGCCTGGATTGTCTACCGCGCCGACCAGCTCCGGAGTGAGTTGAGGATGCGGTCCTTCTTGTCCCGAGAAGCCACTTTTTTACTCAACAACTGGCTTTTCGTTTCCATTTGCTTCGCCGTCTTCTGGGGAACGGTCTTTCCCATCCTTTCCGAAGCCGTAACAGGCGAAAAGATTACGGTCTCCGCCCCCTTCTTCAACCAAGTCACCCTGCCCTTGTGGCTATCGTTGTTGATCTTGACCGGCATTTGCCCTCTGATTGCCTGGCGTAAGGCGTCGGCCAAGAACTTTCGGCGCAACTTTCTTTACCCCATCGGGGGCGGAATGCTGACCGGGGTGGTCCTATTGGCACTGGGCATACACGAATGGGTTCCTTTGCTCTTTTTCTCGTCGGCCGGCTTCGTGACCATGACGATTTATTTCGAGTTTTACAAAGGGGCGAGGGCGCGGCAGTCGATCGGGTCCAGTGGTTTTCTGGTCGCCCTGCGCGATCTGACTCTGATGAACAAACGCCGCTACGGAGGATTCATCATCCACGCCGGGGCGGTTCTAGCCTTCGTCGGGATCGTCGCCAGCTCCTTCTTCAGCCTTGAGAAGTCCTTTACGGTCAAACAGGGTGAGAGCTTCACGCTGGGTGGTTACACTCTCGTATCTCGAGGGTTGACGGAGAGGAGAGATCCGGAAAAGAACGTGGTGTCGGCGCCCCTCGATGTCTATAGTGACGGCAACCTCCTGGCTCGCATCGTGCCTGAAAAGCACTTTCACCACAAGAGTGAGCAGCCTCAAACGGAAGTGAGCATACGTTCCACCCTCAAGGAAGACCTTTACGTCGTCCTCTCAGGTTGGGATGAGAATGGGATCACTTTCCATCTCTTCATCAATCCTCTCGTCATGATGATCTGGATAGGCGTTCTGATCATGGTGTTGGGGGGAGTTTTTGTGCTCTTCGGGGACAGAAAGCGGGTGGCGGCAATGCTCTTGAGGAAGTCGAAGGCGGAGGTCAGAGAAAATGTTGCGGCGTAGCGGCCTGCCAATCCTGCTTTTGCTGCTTTCGACGCCACTTGCGCGCTCAGCCGATGTGCGCCACCAGGATGTGGTCCGCGTGACCAGTAACATCGTCTGTACATGTGGCTGCCCGCCCACGCTCGTGTCGAAGTGCTCCTGTACTCGGGCGGCGGAGATGACGGGTGAGGTGAAGAAGCTGCTGGCCGAGGGCAAGACCGACGAAGAGATCTACGATTACTACGTGAGCCAGTTTGGCGCCATCGTTCTTGCGGCCCCTAAGGCTGAGGGGTTCAATCTGTTGGGTTGGGTGTTTCCCTTTGTGGCGTTGCTGATCGGCGCCGGGATCGTGGTGGTCGCCTACCGTAGATTGAGAACCCGGGAAACGCCCGGGAAAGCTGCCGGCTCGCCTCCTCCACTGGATGAAAAGTATCGAAAGCTGTTGGAACGGGAGTTGAAGGAATAGCCCTCCCGGCCGGATCTTCAGCCGGGCGGACGTTCGGTCACGCTACTGGATGACTTACGGATGACTCTGTTGGTGGCACCCCTCTTATTCATTGCGGTCATTGTCTATGTGGCCTATCCGTTGCTCTTTGAAAGTGGGGAGTCGGTGGTGGGAGAGCAGGTGACATCCAAGAGAGAAGGCCCCCTGAAAAGGAAGGATGAACTCGTCGCCACGCTCAAAGACATAGAGATGGATTTTCGGATGGGAAAGCTTTCCGAAACAGACTATCAATCCCTCAAGTCTGAATTTGAGCATCGGGCGGTGAAAGCGCTTCAGCAGCTCGAATCCCTGAAGAAGGTCTCCAAGCCCTCCAGGGCCAGGAAGAGAAGGTCCTGAAAGAAATGGCCTCCTCCCCGGCATCTCAGGAACCTCTCTTGCGGCTCTCCAGCGTCTCTCGGAACTACGGTCTCGTGAGGGCCGTGTGGAAAGCCGACCTGGAAGTCTATCCGGGTGACTTTATCGCCATTTTTGGACCCAACGGGGCGGGCAAGACAACCCTGGTCCGAATCATCGCCTCGCTGACTTCACCCAGCAGTGGAAGCGTGACGTTCAAGGGGAACAGTCTGGCCAGGTCACAGGTGGGATACGCCTCCCACCAGAGTCTCCTTTACAACGAAATGACCGGGGAAGAGAACCTGGTCTTTTACGCCCGCCTTTACAATATTCCCCGACCCCACGCCCGAGCCCAGGAAATGCTGGGAAAGATGGGGCTGCTGGAGGCTCGCGAGCAGCGCGTCAGGGGGTATTCTCGTGGCATGAAGCAACGACTTACGTTGGCCCGCGCTCTCCTTCACGAGCCTGGCCTGTTGCTCCTGGACGAGCCCTATACGGGTTTGGATCAGCATGGAACCCGGCTGTTGACCTCAGTCTTGAAGGGGCTGCGGGAAGAAAAGAGGACTGTCCTGCTGATCACACACAGCTTGAATGAGGGCATCGAGTTGTGCACCCGGCTTCTCATTCAGCATCGTGGCGAGATTGTTTTTCAGGCTCGGCGCGAGGATGTGGACCTGGAGAAGCTGGAACAGCTCTACTTCCGGCTGGTGGAACGAAACTGAGCCCACTGCAAAGGCGTAGGGATTCGGCTCCGCAAGAGATCGTTGGTGAGAAGTGCAAGCTGTTTGGAAACCGGGCATATGAGCCAACTCGCACTGATGTGGTATGTCGCGCACAAAGACCTCAAGATCGAGTACCGGTCTCGGCAGGCTTTCCTCAACACACTTTTCTTCGCCATTTTGATCCTGATCATCTTCAATTTTGCATTTGATCCCGGCAGCCAGGCCACCCGGGAAGCTTCGCCCGGCATCCTTTGGGTGGCTTTTCTGTTCCCCGGAATCATCCAACTGAACCGATCCTTTCAATCGGAGACTGAAGAGGGCACACTTCAAGCCATCATCCTGTCGCCACTCGATAGAGGGACCCTCTTCCTGGGTAAGTTCCTGGCCAACTGGTGGTTTCTGCTGGTGATCGATCTGTTCATTCTGGTCGCTTTTGTGATCTTCTACAATTTCAGCTTCTCGGTGGCACTGCTTTGGATCGTGCTGCTCATGATCCTGTCCACGGTCGGCTTCACCGCCGTTGGAACGGTCTTTGCGGCCATGCTCAGCAGCATTCGAGCGCGCGAAGTCATGCTGCCGATTTTGCTCTTTCCGATTGCGGTCCCTATAATCCTTGCCGCCGTCAATGGAACGCAGGAAGTCCTGATCTGGGACGAACTGGAGTTCTTCTTTCGCTGGGTTCAGCTGTTGGTTGTTTTCGATGTGATTTACTTGTCGGTTGGATTTCTGGTGTTTGATTATGTCGTTGGAGAGTAGCGAGCGCTGCCTGTCGCTGAGCCAGAGATGTCTTCGCTTCAACAGAGGGCTCCTTCCGCCACTCTGGTTGCTGGTCGCTGCCGCCCTGTACGGGGCGTTTCTGTACGCCCCCACCGAGAGGGTGATGGGAGAGGTCCAGCGGATCTTCTACTTCCATCTGGGATCGGCGTTGAATTCCTTTCTGGCCTTCTTCGCGGTCTTCGTGGGGGGGATCGCCTATCTGATCAGCAAGAAGCCTGTCTGGGACGCTTTCGCTGCCGCTTCGGCCGAGGCCGGAATTGTGCTGACCCTCATCGTTCTGACGACCGGTCCGATCTGGGCCAAACCGGTCTGGAACACCTGGTTTCCGTGGGGCGATCCGAGGGTCATGACGGAACTGGTCTTACTGCTCATTTATATGGCCTACATGATTCTTCGCTCCAGCCTTCCGGAAGGGGAGAAGAAATACCAGTTCGCCGCCGTTTTCGGCATCATCGGTTTCGTGGATGTCCCGATCGTCTGGTTTTCCATCCGCTGGTGGCGGACGATACATCCGGTAGTCATGACCAGTCAGGGCGCCGCCCTGGAACCCGAGATGAAAACAGCGTTGTGGGTGTCTCTCGTCGCCCACGTTGTGCTGCTGGTGGTCCTGGTGCTGCTGCGGATGTCGATTCGGCTGCATCATCAGGTGGCGGGAGAGCTGTCTCAGGCCCTAAGTGAACGGTGAGCTACATTGCAAGGAGGTGGCTGCCCATCATGAGTGTCAACGGTTATTTGTTTTCAGCCTATCTGGTCATTTGGACGATTCTTTTCTTCTACCTCGTCTACCTGAATCGCAAGCAGCAAGAGGTCGGCAAGCAGTTGAAAGCCTTGACCGATTCAATCCATGACCACACGGAACGGTCATCCCAACGACTATAATGGACCGGCATGAAATGGCTGCTTCCCTGGCTTCTTGTCTTCACTATTGAGCCTTTCTTCTCTTCCCTTCTTCATGCCCGGCCTCGAGAGGCTCATTACCTAAGCTTTTCGGTTCGAAACCGCCACCGAGTTTACCTGCGTGATTTGAAGGCGGACGAGGTCTCTCTGTTTCTCAACGGCAAGCCGGTCAGGCTTCGCTTCTTCGGTTACCGGAATGTGGAGACCGCTCTCGTCTTTCTCATCGAGAACAGCCCCCGAACCGCCCGGTATGCAGTCAGCATGCCGCAGTTTGGCCGCGTCAACACGGTGGACCGCGTTCGCTACCATCTCCTGGACTCACTGAGCGCCGTGGCCCGGGCCGGCCCGGTCCTTCTGGCGGAGTTCTACAAGACCCTCAAGGTGCTGCAAGATTTTACAACGGACGAGGATCGGCTGATGAACGCCTTGAACCAGCTGAAGCCCAACGTCGCCTTCCTGGATAAGGAAAACATCCCGGTCGGCAGAATGCTGGGAAGGGGAATCGATCTGATCCGCGAGCGGGCGGAAAAGCGAAAGGTCGTGGTCCTCTTCACCACCACGGTGGACAGGGAGTCTCTCAAGCACCTGGACGAGTACCGGCAGATGTTTCGTCTTTCCGATGTGGACCTTTACGTAGTTTCATTTGCACCCCGTTCGGTTTCCGGCGCGGGAGTCAGTCAGGCGGAAAGATCGAACCGCTTTTATTTTCGAAAACTGGTCGGCGAAACTTCCGGCCGTCTCTACCTTTCGGGCGAATATGTGTTTCCTCAAGAGTTCATAGATGACTTGATGTCGCGACTCTCCAACAGCTACACCATTGGATTCTATGTGAAACCGAATCCCGAACCGCTCCAATACAGGGTTGAGATCAAGGTCAACCGACCCAAGTGTGACGTCACACACAGAAACTTGCTTGTTTTTTGAGTTAATTTCAATGGTCCCGAGGCCGGATGTCCCAGGCCGATCGTGAGGCCTCGGTGACATTGCCCCGCTGGTGAGGCTCGTCAGCCCGGATTATTCACCGGCTTTCGTCACGAAGCGGCGAAGGCGCCGGGCTGGC
>JBHHYX010000135.1:0-12072 GCA_046757765.1 Acidobacteriota bacterium
GTTCGCCAAGGCCTATCAGAATCTGAATCGTCTTTCCGACCCGGGTCGCTTCTCTTCCTGGGTCTACAGGATTGCCCTCAACGAATGCCGCATGCGGTTTAGAAAGGAAAAAAAACGCCACGCCCTACCCTATGAAGAGTACGTCAAGTCGGGAAGAGCTGAGGTCGAGACGGCAACGCCGGAAAGCGCTTTGGCTTCGAAAGAGATCGCCCGAGTGCTTGTTCGGGCCTTCGAAGAGCTGCCCGAGGAGCAACGAGCCGTGATTGTGATGAAGGAGTATCAGGAGCTCAAATTCCGCGAGATTGCCTCCATCCTGGAGGTCCCGCTTTCAACCGTGAAGTCCCGCATGTATCTGGGTTTGAAGACCTTGAGGAGACTGATGGAGAGAAGGGTATGAATTGTCAGGACTGCCGTCAGCGGATGATCGATGTCCTTTACGGAGAAGAATTGGAGCCTCGAGTTTCGTACCAGTTCTTTCAACATCTGGAGAGCTGCGGTGAGTGCGATGAGGAGTACCTGGAACTCCTCGCCACTCGCGAGATGCTGGGTCAATGGGAGTTGGAAGACCTCAAGCCATCCCCGGACTGGGGAAATGTTGGCATGAAAGACAAGTGGTTCCAGTCGTGGATCCGACCCTGGTGGCCGCTGGCGCAGAGAATTGCAGCCGCCTTCCTCATTTTGATTGGTGCCGCCTCGATTTTGCAGGGGATGGGCTTCTTGGGAGGACGCAAGATGATGGTGTCCGAACGCCAGCTGATGGAGATGGTCAACGACATGGTGGTGGCGCGACAGGCGGAGGAGCAAAGGATTATAGGCCAGGCCCTGGTCAATTTCTCCGACGACATGACTCTGCGGCAAAGCAGCGATAAGAGAGAAATCACCAACACTCTCTATCTGCTGGAGCAGCGCTACCTGGAGAATCTGGAACAGAACAATCAGTATCTGAAGGCTCTGTTGTCCCGCTGAGGAGTAGTCTATGTGGTATATTTTATGTTCAGTAACGGTGCTTTTTCTGTCCGGGCTTTGGGGCCATGCCCAGAACAGTCTCAACTTTGCCACTCTCAAGAAAGACACGCAGGTTTTCGAAAAGATAGTGGACGAACGCCTCAAGCAGGATTTCAGCAATCCGTTTGCCATTACCGACAACCCGCAGGCGACCTATCTGCAGGGGTACGGGGTGGTGGTTTCCTTTCATCTGAATATCAACCGGGCCACCATACGGACGCCTTGGGGCCAGATAGCCGCCCCCCGGAAACTGGGAGAACTCAGCACTGCCAGGGAGGCGCGGAGAGTGGCCAGCCAGTTGGGCAGAGTCAGAGCCATCATGATTCAGTGCCTGGCTGACTTTGGAAGCTCGATCAAACAGCTTGGCGGGCACGATCGAATCTCAATCAGCGCCCGTATTGAGGATCGCAATGAATTGGATCCCCTTCGGCGGAGAACGGTAGTGGTGGTCACCGCCTCCAAGGACGATGTCGATCTGTTGAGGATGAACCGGATTTCCGCCGATAAATTCAAAGAGCGGGTGCATATTCTCGAGTATTGAAATGCGAATTCCAGAGGGTGGGAAGTGCCGCGATGTTGTGCCCCGGTGGGCGCGGTCCGAAAAGACATCCAGACCCATGCTCTGAGGCCCGTTTTCAGGCCCGTGCATCGCCGGCCCGAGGAGCGCTGAATCGTCGAATTGGATGAGGCCCAAAACGAAGAATTTGAAATGATCAAGCTTGCCGACTTGAGGACGAAGAGCCACTTCGGACAGACCCTTCTGGATCAGGGGTTGATCTCCCAGGAGGAACTGACGGCGGCGCTGAATCTGCAGCGACAGTCTCCCGACAAGATCGGAAAACTCCTGATCGACATTGGCGCCCTCTCGGAAGTCGACATGGTCAAACAGCTGAGCCGCCATTTGAATGTGCCCTACATGACCTCCGGGGATTTCCCTAAAGTGCCGGTTGTGGAAAACACTTTTTCTCCCAAGTTCATGAAGGAAGCGCGCTGTGTCCCCATCAATGTAGTGGAGGGCACGACTCTGGTTCTGGCCATGGGAGATCCCCTCGATTCTTCCACTCTGGAAGCGGTGCGGCTCTACACGGACTACCACGATATTCGAGTCGTACTGGCACCGGAAAGCGAGATCCTGGATCTGGTGGAAAAGTTTTATGGGAGTCAGGTTTCGACCCTGGGAAGGATCATTGAAGGAATTGACGATACTGATGTCGATGCCCTGGCGGAAGAAACCGAGGACATCGAGCATTTACGGGATCTGGCCTCGGAGGCGCCCGTCATACGGCTGGTGAATCTGATCATCTCCCGTGCCGTGGAGGGTCGCGCCTCCGATATCCACATTGAGCCCTTCGACCGTGACCTCAAGGTCCGCTACCGCATCGACGGGATCCTTTATGACGTGGAATCTCCACCCAACCGTCTCAAGGCCGCTATCATTTCGCGCGTCAAGATCATGGCCAAGCTCAATATCGCCGAGAGACGGATGCCCCAAGATGGCCGGATCAAAATGAGAGTGTTGGGAAAAGACATCGATCTGCGTGTCTCGACACTCCCCACCATGTACGGCGAAAGCGTGGTGATGCGGATCCTGGACAAGAGCAACACCCAGATCTATGACCTGGGAAAACTCGGATTCTCCGAGCGGATGTATGAGCAGTTTGAGTCCCTCATCCGGCTTCCCCACGGGATTGTCCTGGTGACCGGCCCCACCGGAAGCGGCAAGACCACGACGCTCTACGGCGCTCTCACGAAAATCAATTTACCGGATAAGAAGATCATCACCATCGAGGATCCCGTCGAGTATCAGATCAACGGGATCAACCAGATTCACGTCAACCCTCAGATCGGCCTGACCTTTGCCGCCGGACTCCGTTCCATCGTGCGCCAGGATCCGGATGTCATCATGGTGGGGGAGATGCGGGACCTGGAAACCGCTGGGATCGGCATTCGGGCCGCCTTGACGGGTCACCTGGTGTTCAGCACGCTCCATACCAACGATGCCCCGAGCGCCGTTGCCCGGCTCGTGGATATGGGGGCGGAGGATTATCTGCTCGCCTCCTCGGTCGTTGGCATCCTGGCTCAGCGATTGGTCCGCGTGATCTGTCCGGCCTGCAAGGAGGAAGAGCACATTCCTCCGGAACTCCTCCGGGAAGTTGGATTGGGAAAACATGCCGGACACGCGGTCTTCCACGGTGTCGGCTGCAAAGAGTGCGGGCACACAGGGTTTCGAGGACGGCTCGGCATCTTTGAGCTCATGCTGATGAACGACGAGATTCGGCGCTTGACCATCACTAGCGCCGATGCCCAGAAACTGCGAAAAGCCGCCATTGAAAGCGATATGGTGACCTTGCGACAGGACGGACTGGAGAAAGTGAGACGTGGGCTGACCACGGTTTCGGAAGTCTTGCGGGTCACCCAGGATGTCTAGCGCGGGCTGCTCGCCGAGCTTTTGCCAAGTAACGCCCATGCGGAAAGAACACCACCCTTCTCGCTTTGATCTCAGCCCTGACGGGTCGTTGGAGAAGGGCTTGTCGATCTTCTTGAGGCGGATGACGATGGGGCTGGCTGGGGCTGAGTGAAACGAGAAGGGGGCGTTTGGGGAGTGCGAGCCGGTGCGGCTGCCGGCGCTGAAGAATCATGGCTTTTTTCCATTACAAGGCAGTCTCTCCAGAAGGCAAAGTGATCGAGGGGACTCTCGAAGCGGCCGATCAACAGACCGTGCTGGCCCGTCTTGAAGAGCGGGGCCAGTTGCCGATCAAGGTCCTCCTCTCGGGCGAGGAAGGCGGACTGCTGGGACGGGAGCTCAAACTGCCCTGGCGGCGGCGCAAAGTTTCTCAGAACGATCTTCTCGTCTTCACCCAGCAGTTTTCGCGCCTGGCCCAGGCCGGACTTCCCCTGGATCGAAGCCTCACCATTCTTCGCGAACTTACGGAGAGCGACTACCTGCGTGAGATCGTAAGAGACCTGTTAACGGAGATCAAGGCGGGGAAATCCCTGTCCGAAGCTCTGGCCATGTATCCCCAGGTCTTTCCCAAGGTCTACACCAATATGATCAAGGCGGGGGAAATCGGCGGCGCTCTGGATGAGATCCTGGGACGCTTGAACGAGTACCTGGAAAGGGCGGAGGAATTGCGGAATTATGTGGTCTCTTCGTTGATCTATCCGGCCATACTCGTTTTTGTCGCCCTGCTTTCTTCCATCATTTTGATCGGTTTTGTCATTCCCAGGTTTGCCGTTATTTTCGAGAATGCCGGAGCTCCAATCCCCTTACCGATGAAGTTGATGTTGGGAGCGAGCGCTTTCCTCACAGGGTACTGGTGGCTGTTGCTGCTGAGTGGAGTGGGAGCCTGGTCCCTTTTTCAGCGCTGGCTCAAGACCGAGCAAGGACACCTCAAATGGGACCGCAAGATTCTCACCCTGCCCCTGGTCGGAACGGTTCTTCAGAGGCTTGAAGTCAGTCGCTTCAGCCGAACCCTGGGCACATTGATGAAGAGCTCGGTCCCTTTGATTCAATCCCTTAACATTGTCAAGGAAGTCGTCTCCAATCGGGCCATCGCGGCCGCTCTGGACCCGATCAAGTCGGGAGTTAAGAAAGGGGAAGGCTTCGTCAAGCCCTTCCGCAGATCGGGGGTTTTCCCCCCTTTCGCCGCCCATCTGCTGGAGGTTGGAGAAGAAACCGGTCGGCTGGACGTCATGCTTCTGCAGGTGGCTGACACTTATGATCGTGAATTGCGGACCGCGGTCAAGAGACTCATTGCGTTTTTCGAACCGACCATCATTCTGGTGATGGGAATTGTTTTCGGAATCATGATCGTTTCGATTCTGTACTCTATCTTGAGCATTAACGACGTACCGATGTAGGAAGCATGAGTGGGTGCGATTCCGGACTGGCGCGATGTCGAGTCCGGAAGAAAGCGTCTGAAGAATAAGTCGGGATTTCAGACACCGGCTTCGCGAGGCAGCGAAAGGTGCCTCATGACGAGACTCGCGAACGGGGCCGACGACTCTCGCCGTTGCCCCACCGCAGCTTTGCAAAGTAAGGGAGGGCAGTGGAAAACCTTTCGAGGAGGCGGCAAGAGTCAAGGGGGGAACTCGGCCGCTGGAGCCAGCCGGCTGGGAGCAAGACGGGCTGGCGCCTCCGGCGGGAAGGAGAGGAAGACATGACAAAGAAAGAGATCCAGGAGACGCGGGGCTTCACGTTAATCGAATTGATCGTTGTGCTGGTCATTCTGGGCCTGCTGGCGACCGTGGTTGGCCCCAAGGTCATCGAACGCCTGAGCAAGGGCAAGTCGCAAATCGCAAAGCTTCAGGTTGCCGATTTTGACGGGGCTTTGGGACTCTTTCGTTTTGACGTGGGCCGTTACCCCACTACAGCGGAAGGATTGGCGGCTCTGATTGAAGCTCCGGGAGTGCAGAACTGGAGCGGACCCTATCTCTCCAAGCAAACTCTTCCCAAGGACCCTTGGGGTAAGGACTATGAATACCGCTCTCCGGGCCAGCACGGCGACTACGATCTTTGGAGCTACGGCGCCGATGGGACTGAGGGCGGAGAAGGTGAGAATGGCGACATCACCTCCTGGTAATACCTTCGGGCGGCCAACCGGGTTCACTCTTTTCGAGTTGCTGGCGGTTATGATCCTCATGGGACTCGTCGTTGCCGTCGTCCTGCCCTCTTTCAGCGGGGGCTTGAAGAGTCTGGAGTTGGAGACTTCCGGCCGCGATCTGGTCACGCGAATGAAACAGGCGCGCTCCGGTGCCATCGCACAGCAGAGAGTGCTGCGCATCATTCTTCGACCGGGGGCTCAATCGGATGGATACGTGCTGGCCAATGCCTATGAGGAAGAAATCAAGGCCTTTGAACTTCCCGCCGGGCTCTCTTTCGTCCTCCAAGAGTCCGGCAAACCGTTGCAAGTCAGCTTTTACCCCAACGGCAGAAGCTCGGGCGCCGAGTTTGCCCTGAGAAACTCCCGGGGAAAACAGATCGCGATTGAAGTGGACCCGATCACCGGTCTTCCCCGAGTCAAGAAAACCCGGACGGAGTAGCTTTATGAAACGCCGCGGTTGCAGTGGTTTTACTCTTTTGGAGGTGATCGTCGCTTTGGCGCTACTGGGCATTGGTCTGGCGGCGGTGATGCAGATTTTCTCCGGTGGACTGAAGAATATTCACCGCATGGATATGGCCCATCGAGCCATTTCCCACGCCGAGAATGTGATGAACGAGATTTTAACCGACGAAGACATCTCCGGACCCACGCATCGGTCCGGGGACCTTGATGAAGACTTCAGTTACAGCGCCGAGATTGAGGATTGGGAGGAACCGGAGACCGACTTGTCCTTGAATGCGGACGAATCGACCATGCGGCTTTTGAGCATTCAGGTGGATGTCCAGTTCAAGAACGACCGCCGCGGGAAGTTTTATCGGTTGAGGTGCTTGAAGGCCGTCTCCACGCGAGAGCCGCTCCAGTTGCCGGGACTGGGAGCCGATACCATCCAGCAGCTTTTCGGAGCGGGGGTGAGATGAGGATGAACCCATCCCGCGCCGGGGCAGAGGAAGCCTCTAGGAACCTGACTCCTGATTGGGGGGCGGGGAGCCGAGTGAGGCAAGAGTGTGGGCGGCAGGCTGGTCGGAGAGAAAGGGGCTACGGATTTACCCTTCTTGAGTTTCTGATTGCGTTTACTATCTTTGCATTGATGGCTGGAGTGATGTTCTCCGGCTTCCGACTGGCGCTGACCAGCTACGCAAGGAGCCAGGAGCGCCTGGACAAAAACGCGCGCCGGCGAGCTCTCGAGGATCTCATCAAGAGGCAAATCGGATCACTTTTTCCGCTTCGACCCACCGCCTCCTTCATGACCCGCCAGGATGCGGGAACGGGCCTGTTGGACTTTGAGCCGACGGATCTTTTCCTGACACAAATACCGCTGTTTTACGGGACCGATGAGTCCATGACATTCATCACTGTGGCTCCCCTGAGGCTTCTGAAGAACCCAGGCTTGACCGTCGTGAGGTACGGGATGGCCGAGGACGAATGGGGGCGCCGCTACCTGGGCGCCATGGAGACCCGCTATATGGGACTGGACAGTTTTCAAAAGATGGCGGATATCCCCGAAGGCAAGCCTTTGGCGTTGATCGAGAACGTGTCGAAGCTGAGCTTTGAATACTACGGATATGTGGTGGAAAGCCAATCCTATCAGTGGCTTGAAGAGTGGAGGGGGGATGAGAATCACGCCATTCCGTCGGCCGTCCGCATCAACTACGACGAACACTGGCTGGTGGTGCCGATCAACACCAACTTCTTTGGGAATCTTCTGCGGGGAGGAATCCAGAATCTGATTCGCTGATGAAAGTTTTCAATCCCAAGGCTCGATCACGGAATGACTCTGGCGCTGCGGTTGGCGCTGCTGCTGGCCACGCGATCTTGCGCGCCGGTGGGGCCGGGACGGGCCTTGGGAGCGCTTTGCAGGGCGGGCGTCTCGGCCTCTATCATGGCGCCGGCGATTCCATGACGGCCCCCGGGCCGGAGGCTGAAAAGGGCCAAGACGGGCGAAAGCGCGCCCCTGAGACAGGCGGCGGCAGTCCTTTTTCAATCTCCTCGGCGCCGGCCGCGCCTGCTTTTGCGGGCCCGCGCTCTTTGCGAGAAGGTCAAAGCGGTGCGATTCTGTTGATCGTGCTCTGGGCCCTTGTGGCGATGAGCCTCCTGGGCCTCTCGTTCTCAGGGGCGATTCGAACCGAGGTTGAGGCTGCTCGCAACGTTGTGGATCAGAAACAATCCTATTACCTGTCGCGAGCGGGTATCGAGTATGCCGTCTTCAAGATCTTGGAATCCCGGTCGTCGCTCTTTCGACCACAGCCGGGCCGACAGGGGAGAAACAGGGAGATTCCTCCGCCTCTGGAGGGTCCCCTTCGGCTGGACTTTCCCGAGGGGAGCGTCACCGTCCGCATCATTGACGAGGCGGGCAAGATCAACCTCAACATGGTGGCCCGTTCGGACGAGCTCTCCAACCTCATTTACAACCTCCTGGTCATGATTGGAGTGGAGGAGCATCAGGCCGACGTCATTACCGATTCGATCTACGATTGGCTGGATGAAGACGACACCTACCGGCCCAATGGGGCTGAAGATGACTACTACCTGTCGCTGGAGGAGCCGTACCGGGCCAAGAACGGACTGTTCGATGTTCCGGAGGAGCTCTTGCTGGTTCAGGGAGTGACTCCGGAAATCTACTATGGTCGCAAGGGTCTCAACGAGAAAGGAGAGCATGCCGATCTCTACGGGCTGCAGAACTACCTGACCACCTTCACGCGGAGCAGTCAGATCAATATCAATTCCGCCCCAGTTGCGGTGCTGGCCGCTATTCCCATAATCGATTACACAACCGCAATCCAGATCTACAATATGAGGGAGGAGGCCCCCATTCGCGACATGACGGAGGTCATGGAGAGAATTCCCGGTCTTCCCACTGACATCGCTCGCTTCCTGTCGGCTCAACCCTCCAACGTGTACACCTTGGTGAGCGAGGGACAATTGAACGGCTCAAAGGTGGTGAGTCGCATTCGTTGCGTTGTCCAGGTGGACGGCCTTGGCCCCAAAGGATACTCCGTACTTTATTGGAATGAGGCCGATACGGAGATTTGACCGGAAGGCGAGGAGATTGAAGGGATGTTTGATCTCGATTCTGCTTTAGGAATTGAAATTCAGGAGGATCGTCTGGTCCTGGCCACCGTCTCCAAGGGACTGCAGGGATTCCACCTCAAGGGCCATTGCGTCATCGAGAACCACAAGGTGATGGAATTTGCCGACCTGCGCAAGAAGATCCAGCAGTTCCTCCGCTCCAACGGGTTCAATCGGGAGAACGTCCTGTTGGGTTTGCCCCGGCATCGCGTCGTCGTTCGTCACGTGGAGCTACCGCTGGAAGTGGAGGAGAATCTGGATCAGGTGGTCCGCTTCCAGGTGGATAAGTTGGAACCGACTGAGGAAAAACAGTCTTACTATGACTACGTCGTTTTGGAAAGGAACCAAAAGGAGAGGAGTCTTCTGCTGCAGATCATAATGGTTCCACAGGCTTTCATCGACGAGCAGTTGGATCTTTTCCGCCAACTCAATCTCTACCCGGCGGCTGTTCGCCCCTCCAGTGTCGGGCTGTCGCAGATCTTTTCCATCCACAAGGATGGCTATGGCAGGGAACCGTCGATCGTGCTCAATATGGGTGGTGATTTTCTCGAGATTGTCGTTGTGGATGGCACCAAGAAGTGTTTTTCCCATCGAGTGGGTCTTTCGGCGGAGGAGCTGAGCATCGATCGAATCCTGCTGGAATTGGACGCTTTTATCCCTCGCCTGCACCTGGCCGGCGAAGAGATTGACAAGATTTATCTGGCTGGTGATCGAGCGCAAGAATTCCTGGGGGCCTTTCGGGATCGATTCCAGGATTGCGAACTGCTCCTCAAAGGGCTGAGAATCAAGCACCGAGTCAGAAGACAGAGCCGCTTGGAAGAGCTCCTCCAAGCTGTGGGCCTTGCCGTTTCCGGCCTGCACAAATCCTCTTTCTCCCGTCTCAACTTGATTCCGAAAGAGAAGCGCGTGGTGGGACAACGCCCCAGTTTCGTTCCGACCCTGGTGCTGGTGGGTCTATTGGCAGTGATGGGAATGGCTGCGGGGACGCGCCGCTATGTCCAGCAACAGCGGTTGCTGGAGGCCTTGACGGCTGAGACCCAAAGGCTGAAACCCGAGGTGGATCGAATCCTGGCGATTCGCCGCCAGGAAGAGGAGCGGCTGGCGCAGGCCAAGGAGCTGCAGACTCTCATGCAGGGGCGACAGAGGGTCTTGCTGGTTCTCAAGGACTTGACTGAAACAATCCCGGAGGACGCCTATCTGAGGACTCTCAACATCTTACCGGACAAGGTGACGCTGACGGGGTTTTCCGATTCGGCATCGGCCTTGATCAATGTCTTGCAAGGTTCCCGTTATCTGACCAATGTGGAGTCCAAATACATCACTCGGGATCGCTCTACGGGGAAAGAGAAATTCAGTTTTGAAGCCGCCATCCGGAGCGTTGATGAAACAGTGGCTCCCTGACGAGCCGAAGGCTGGCTGTTTCGGATCAGGAGCATGATGAGAAAGTTGTCCAAGAGGGAAAAAAGAGGGATTGCCCTGGCTGTGGGTGTCACTTTCGTGGCAGTGGTTTTCTACGTGGTGGTGCCCTTTTTTCAGGAACGGCCCGACATGGGGAGCGCCATTGAACTGAAACAGAAGCAGTTGCAGCGTGCCGTCACGGCTTTGCAACAGGAAGAGAGCTATCGACTGTATCTGCAAACGGTCGAAAATCGTCTGCGCGCTTATGACCAGGAGTTGTTCGTTGCCAAGGATGCGGGATCGGCAAACGGCCGGCTGGAAGAAGTGGTTCGCGACCTGGCGGCCCGCAACGATGTCAGGATCACCCGCAGCAGTCCGCTTCCGGAAAGAAAGATGGGGGAGACTTACACCAGAATTAGCCTGAGTCTGAATCTGGAAAGCGACATTCCGCAATTGGTCAACTTCCTGTACGCTCTGTCGGCCTACGAGAAGTTCCTGCTGGTGGAAGACTTGAAGCTGAACAGCTTCCGGTCCAAGAACCGGACCCGAATTCAACCCCAGCTGAAGGTTTCCGGGTTGATTAGACTTTCGTAGTCGAACGGCATCCTAAGGGGATGAGCCGGGGAGATCGAAGGAAATGGCAAAGAAACTACTGCTCGTCAACCTGCTCGTGTTGGGTGGAGTTTACCTGCTGGCTCAGCACTTGGTGGCCTCCTGGAGGACTTTTGAAGGGCAACTGGCTCGGACCGTGCTTTCGGGGCCCGGTCCCGCCCCCGAACTGGTGCCTCCGCCTTCACCCAAACGACTGGAGCCCGTTCCCCAGTTCATGGTGATTGCTGAAAAGGACCTTTTCCGAAAGGACCGAGGCGCTGAACTGGGCCAGGGCGGAGAGGGCGGGGGCGAACGTGCCCCGAAATTGCCGATCAAACCCGAGTTGATCGGTGTCTCCGTGTTTGGGGATGAGCGGGAAGCCGTGCTCAACGTGTACCAGGGTAAGAGGAGCAAGGCTCAGAGGCGAACCGTCAAACTGGGTGATGAGGTTCAGCTCTACCGGGTGAGCGCCATCGAAGACGACTTGATGAAGCTGGCCTGGAACGACTATGAGATTGTGATCGATCTCAATCCCGCGGCGGCCAAACCGGCGCCAAAGAAAGGTAGAACTCGTTCGCGGCAGGCCGTCAACATCATCACAGTCGGCTCTGCCGGCTCGGCGATTGAGAAGACGACAGTGGCCGCGAAGAAGAAAGAAAAGCCGGGGTTGGAGGTGGCTGTGGTGGGGGCCCGGCCAGCTCAAGGCGGAGCTCGCGGCACTCGAGGGCGAAGGGGGCTCCAGGCAGGCGCCGGCGGGCGGCAAGGCGCGGCCGGCTTGAATCAGGGTCGTTTCGGCTCGCGCCTGGGCGGAGCCAGTCGGAGTCGTCAGACGATACCCGGCAATCTGGGGGTCGGCTCGCGCAACCGCCTTCCATCCCGGCCGCCAGGATGAGGCTGGTCCGGGTTTCTCAGGCAGGGTCGTCGCCGAGAGCTGCAGGCGTCGTGTCCCGGCGGTCGTAACCGTGCACTACGTCAAGGAGGATGAGGGCGGCCAACGCAGTCAGCGGGTACCCTCCCGGCTCTGCGGCAGGCCAGGGCTGAGAAACGCTCAACTCAGGTTGAAAAAAAGGTTGGACGATTTCGCGGAAGGGAATAGCCAAGGCCCTTGGAGCGGGAGCATTTGTGTGCCGGCCCAACCCCGGTTTCTCACACCCAATCTGTGGCCCCGGATATCGCCACGTCTACTGCGTTGCGCTCCTCGACGTGTTGTCGAGTACGACTGCGGGGCCCTCGGTCGCGACGTCTGGTATCCACGGCCAATTCCGGTCCCCCGCTACGATCCAGTGTCAGAAGTCCGGGACTAGGGCCGCTAGGTCGGGTAGGGGTGGCGGTAATCTTCAAACTTGAGTCAAGTTGCGCATATGGCAACAGATAACATCGTTATACAACGATGGCCGAGAGTTGGAAC
>JBHHYX010000136.1:0-12060 GCA_046757765.1 Acidobacteriota bacterium
CAGTGCGATGGTTCCCAGTGTAAGGTCGAGGGGCCCGGCCCACTTGCGCCGGCCTCCTCCGCATGGGACTTTCGCACAAACCCTTCGCGTCTCTGAGCGAAGGGGGCCGCCTGCGCCTGGGCAAGATCGAATTTCCATGGCATGGCGTTGTGGTCCGTCAATTCCTCACTTCGGTTCTTCCAGAAGGGCTGACCGCGACAGTGGCTTCCTCTCCATCCTGGCTGGAAAAGATGATGGTGCCGCCCCGGGCATAGCCGCGACTGAAAAACGTAATCGGTTGGGCCGGCGCGCTCGATAGCGAGATCCCGGCACCCAGTTGGGCGGCCTCCCTGGCCGGATCTTCCGGGTTGGCCAGGTCGACGACCCAGAATGAACCGTTGCTGCCGAAGACCAGCGAGCAACTCGTGCCCCGAGAGACAGCCAGCACCCGGGCAGCATTCAATTCGGATGCGACTCTGCCGGCCGTCGTCACCAGTCGGTATTGCATCACCGAGCTCTGGATGATGGGCACCGCCATGGCGGCAACCACCGTGCCCACCGCGGCAACCACGAGGAGGTCCAGGAGGGAGAAGCCTCTGTTCCTTGCTCTCCCAATATTCAGCGCGTTGCTCGAATTCTTCATTGCTTTGCTTGCTCGGCTGCTCTCTTCGCCGGGTTCCCTAAAAGGACTCAGGGGATGCCGCCAGAGGTGTCTGCCTGGGAAGCCGGTCTCCGCCTGCACGGTGACAACAGTGGACCCGAAGCCACTTGCCGACTAGATCCTGAACTAGGCGATTCTCTATGGCGATAGGCGCCGGTTTGTAGCGTCCTGCGAGTCTCGTCGATCCTCGAACTGGCCCGGAAGGGTCTGTCTGAGGTGTCCACAACTAACTTAAACACAACAACTTGTGCTTCTCGGTTGCGAGAATCGCTCAACTTGGTTTAGCCAGCGTAGGATAAAGGACAGGGGCAAAAGAAAGTGTGATTTGAAACACATTTTGGACGCGAGCGTCGACCTAAGAGAAAGGGGAGTGGCACGAGAGCAGCTTCGCAGACGAAGTCTCAACCTGAAGACTTGGGGGGGGGCCATAGGCCCCAGGTCAGGGGATACTTGGCAAACCTGGCCAGGAGCAGGCGGAGCCCAGAATTCTCGAAAGTCAGGTCCCCGTGCCACCTCCGGTATCGGTCAGACGAGGGTTGGTTGGAAATCCTGCCGCGCCAGCTCGCATTTCTCACAAACGATCTATTGCGGAGCCGAATGCATCCACCCTGGCTGCGTTACGCTCGGTCGGCCTGTTCGACGTACTGTGGAGAGCACGCCTGCGCGGGCCTCCGTCGCAAGCCTTGTCAGGGCGGCGCCTTCGACTCCTCATGACTTAATAAAGCCTGTGGGAAATACGCGCTAGCAGCGCACAAGGCACACGATTCAAATGTTGCGGAACCCCATCCGCTTCCCCTTTTGCGCCCTTGCCAACCTCCCCTCCACCCATCACAACGAGCCGCCGGACCGAGGCATAAGGACAAATCAACCATTGGATGCCATGCCGCGGGCGGAATGAACCGACCCAGCCGAATTGTGTTGACCCTGTCCGGAACTCGATCTCCCTGAGGCCAGTCAGAAGAGAGTATCCACGGGACAGCGGTATCCGAAGCGGCGCCATGGTCTTGACCAAAGCGTTCCCTTTTTGACGCTTTCGGCCGATCGACGGCAGGGAGACGGGCCCCTGTGCAACAACGCATTAGGGGGCGAAACGGCCCGTTTTCCCGGCTTTTTGTCTCAAACTCGTGATGGCGATCACTTCTCGCTGACTTGGCCCCCTTCTGGAACGCAACTTGCTCCGCCATCGCTGTTCAACCAAAAAACGAACGGCCAATACGAATTGACCGGCAGATTCAACTGGAGATTACGGCATGAAGGTACTGCAACTGTTCAAAAAGGTATTTCCCGTTATCCTGGGAGTGGTCGTTCTTCTCCTGCTCCTCCCCGTCTTTGGCCGGGGGCGCCGGCAGGCGGAGGGGAACGACTCGCTCGTGCGTCACCAAGAGAAGATTTCTCCCGTTCTCCGGGAGGAGTTGCAGCAGCGGGAAGAGAAAGCCGAGAACGGGCGTCTCATCCCGGTCATTATTCGGGTCAAAGAGGACTTTTTCCGAAGTCATCAAGAGTCTCTCCGCCGGCGCGGAGAGCGATCCCCTAATGCTCTTTCCTTGATCCATGGCTACACCGCTCGTCTGACACCGGCTCAAATCAGGATGCTGCTCGATTCGGAGCGGGTCGAGTACGTCACGCCCGATGCCGAAATCCGCGCCCATGCCGGCAGCTCGGATGAGTTCCTGGCCGCAATCGGAGCCAATCAGACGCCGGGTCTTGGCTACGATGGCCTGGGCGTCACCGTGGCGGTTTTTGATTCCGGAATCAGCGATTGGGAACCGGACCTGGCCGGACGCGTGGTCAAGACCATCGATTTCACCTCGGGATGGGCCAAGATCGGCTCCAGTTGGACCAGCGACGATTACGGTCACGGTACACACGTCGCCGGAATCATCGGCGCCGGCGGTGCCGGTTCCGGCGGAGTCTACAAAGGAGTGGCACCGGGAGTCGACTTTGTCAGTGTCAAGGTGGTGGACGAATTCGGTGCCGGATTGACCAGCAATCTGATCCTGGCCATTGACTGGGTGATCGTACACAAAGACCAGTACGGCATTCGGGTGGCCAATCTTTCGCTGGGCCACCCTCCCAAAGAATCCTATACGCTGGATCCTCTCGGCCACGCCGTCGAGGAGATGGTCGAGGCGGGGATTGTCACCGTGGTCTCGGCCGGAAATCTGGGAAAAACCGCGGACGTTCCCAAGATCTGGGGCGGCATTTCCAGTCCGGGCAACAATCCAGCCGTCATCACCGTGGGACCGATCAACACTCGAGGCACACCCACCCATTCGGATGACATCGCGACCACCTACGGCTCCAGAGGGCCGACCTATATTGATGAACTCTTCAAACCCGATCTCTCGGCGCCCGGTAACCGGATCACTTCCCTGGTGCCGGCGGGCTCCACGCTCTACATAGAACACCCGGAACTGCTGGTGGACTCCAACCACATGGAACTGAGCGGCGCCAGCATGGCTACGGCCGAAGTCAGTGGAGCCGTCGCACTCATGCTCCAGGCCAACCCGGCCCTGAACAGTAAGCTGGTGAAGTTGATCCTGTTGTTGACGGCCTCCAAGCTGGGCCAGCCTCACATGCTGGAACAGGGCAACGGTCTGCTCAACGCCTATACCGCCGTCAAGCTGGCCGAAGCCATCGACGTCCTCAATCAGACCGTGACCGGAAATGTCATGCCCTACTGGTTCCTGGGCGATGAGCAGATCTGGGCCGGCGGCGCCTTCGCCTTTGGCAACCAGATTGTGTACAGCGGCCTCGTCGACACCGCCAGCGCCGGATTCTGGGGCGACAGCGTCTTCTGGAGTGACAGTGTGTTCTGGAGCGACAGCGTCTTCTGGACGGACGGTCTCTTCCAGAGCGGCAGCCTGCTCTGGAGTGACAGCGTGTTTTGGAGTGACAGTGTGTTCTGGAGCGACAGTGTCTTCTGGAGTGACAGTGTGTTCTGGACCGACAGCGTCTTCTGGAGTGACAGCGTCTTCTGGACCGACAGCGTCTTCTGGAGTGACAGTGTCTTCTGGAGTGACAGTGTCTTCTGGTCGGATGCCTTGCAAATCGGGGGGGATCCATCATGAAAAGAGCCTGCGCTATTGGACCCGGCTCGACATCGCGCCAGACGCCCGGGTCCCGGATTCGAGGAACTTGGACTGCGGCCGTGGCCATCGGTTTCGCGTTTTTCGTGGCCGTCTCTCCGGCTCGAGGAAGAACCCGCGTCTGGGTGCCAGCGGGTAGCTCCCTGGAGCGTTTCAGCGAGAAAATATCTCCGCTGTTGAAAGATCAAGTAGCCGCTCTGGCAACCCGGCCTCAAGCGCTCCCTCCTGTCCCGGTGATTGTCCAGGTCCGACGCGACTTCTTCGAGCGAGACCTGAAGCAGCGCCGCCAAGAGGGAGAAAACGGCCGCAATATGCTTTCGCTGGTCCATGCCTATACCGCCACACTGACGGCCGAACAGATTCAGCTTTTGCTCGAGTCCGACGTGGTCGAGTACGTGACACGGGATGCCCCCCTGAAGGCCTCGGGAAAAGGCCCGGGCAAGGGCGGTTCCAAAACCGGCGGACCGACTGGTGCCAGTGCGAACGCGGCTGAGAACCCGCTACTGCAAACTCTTGGAGTGGACCAGATCAGCCTCAAAGGCACTCAATCCGTGACGGGGCGCAACGTCATCGTCGCCCTCTTTGATTCGGGCATCAGCCCCCATCCGGATCTGAATCGCGGTGTCACTGTTGTCCAAGCAGTGGACTTTACATCGGGGGGCGCGGTCATGCGGTATACCGGCAACGACGACGCTTACGGCCACGGCACCGCCATGGCCGGCATCATCGGCGGTGACGGAACGGCCTCGGAAGGAGATTATGCCGGGGTGGCGCCAGGGGTTGAATTCCTCGACGTCAAGGTGATCGGGCCAGATGGAACCGGTCTGACCAGCAACCTGATTCGGGCCATTGACTGGGTGATTGCCCGCAAGGACTTTTATCTTGTCAGTGTGGCCAACCTTTCCCTGGGCCATGCTCCGCTCGAGTCCTACCGGAAGGACCCACTCTGCCAGGCTGTGGAAAGAATGGTGGCGGCGGGTATCATCACCGTCGTCTCAGGAGGCAATCTCGGCAAGACCGCCGATTATCCCAAGATCTGGGGCGCCATCACCAGCCCCGGCATCGATCCGACCGTTCTGACCATCTCGCCCATCAACACGCTGGAGACGGTCAGCCATTCCGACGACATCGCCACCAGCTATGGATCGCGAGGCCCCACCATCGATGGGCTTTTCAAACCCGATCTCTCTGCCCCGGGCAACGCCGTCGTCTCACCGCTGGCCAATGGCAGCCTGCTTGAAGCCAGCTATCCCGATTTGACTGTGGACGACTACTACATCGAGTTGAGCGGTTCGAGCATGGCGACGGGTTTTGTCTCGGGAACGGTGGCCCTCATGCTGGAAGCCCAGCCCGCGCTCAGCCCCTCTCTGGCAAAGATGATCCTGATGCTGACAGCCACCAAGCTGCAACAGCCCCACATGCTGGAGCAGGGCAACGGCTTGCTGAACGCCAAGACGGCCGTCGAACTGGCCGCTGAAGCCGACGTGCGCCGCCACACCGTCAACTCCACCAAGGTCAGCCCCTACTGGGACCTGGAAGGAGAAACGGTCTGGGCCGGAGGCGCCGTGGCCTTTTCCAATCAGGTCCTCTACAGTCCTCTGGTCGATCCCAGCCGGAACCGGTTCTGGGGAGAGTCCATTCTCTGGGCCGACTCCATTCAGTGGGTCAGCGGGATGCACTGGGCCGGCGCAATACTGGAGGTTAGTGAGCTCTGGTCCGACACCATTTTCTGGGGTGATTCCACCGCCTGGGACGGGACGCTGATCCTGCCTGATTCGGTTCTGTGGGCAGATTCGATCATGTGGGCCGATTCCGTGCTCTGGGCGGACTCGGTTCTGTGGGCGGATTCGGTCCTCTGGGCCGACTCCACTCTCGCCGCTGACAGCGCCGGCGCCTATTCCTTTTCGGGAGATCCGCGCCAGTGAGTCAGCGGTCCGACCCTGTCAAACGTCGATCAGATATCTTCTCGTCGAAGGATTTGAAGCGGGGGATGGGTCAAGACGCCGCGACTGTTCACCATCCCGATCAGGAGGGTAAGGGTGACGACCGCCACAAGGGCAGCCAGGACGGGGCCGACCTCTGGAGAGAAGGGGGTCTCGAAGACGAAATGAGCCAGGCTCCAAGCGGCCGCTGTGGCCAGGATCAGTCCCGTCAGGGCCGCCAGGCTTCCCAGGAAAAGATACTCGATCATCATGATCCGGAGGATCTGACCTCGTGACGCGCCCAGGGTCCTCAGCAGGACGCTCTCTCTCATCCGCTGGTAGCGGCTGGTGGCGACCGCTCCGATCAGGACCGTGAACCCTGTGAAGATGCTGAAGAGAGCCATGAAGCGGATCACGAAAGAGACCCGATCCAGAATGTTGTTGACCGTGGTGAGGATGAGCGTCAGATCAATGGTCGAGACATTGGGAAACTTCTTGACAACGCTCCGCTGCAGCCGGGCCGACATCTCGTCCGATTCCACACGCGTCACGAAGACGTGAAATTGAGGGGCTTCCTCGAGGACACCGGTCGGGAAAAGAGCAAAGAAATTGGGTTGCACTCTCTGCCAGTTCACTTTTCGGAGGCTGGCCACACGGCACTCAATGGGCACGCCCTGAACGTCGAACACCAGCCTCTCCCCCAGCCCCACCCCAAGCTCTCTGGCGAGATTCTCTTCCAATGACACGGGGACGGAACGCGACGGTTCCGGGGCTTTGCCTTGCCAGACGCCGGCCACAATCTGTTCCGTCTCGACGAGGTTTCGGCGGTAGGTGGAACGGTATTCTCGAGTCAAAGCCCAGCGCGATCGAGCCGAGTGGGGATCTTCCCGAAGCTTCTCCACCGATGTGCCGTTCACCGAGGTCAGTCGCATCGTCACGATGGGAACCTCCTGTAGGATTGGCAGGCCGAAGGAGTCAGTCAACAACTCTCTGACGGCCTGCTTCTGATCACTCTGAACATCGAAAAGAACCAGGTTGGGATTGGAACCGCTGCCGGTGAGGGCGGCCTGGGAGAGAAGCGTGCCTTGGATGAAGTAGAGCGTCACGATCAGAAATGTGCCCAGCCCCAGCGAGAGCATCAGGATCGGTGTCTGGTTCAAGGGCCGGTAAAGGTTGGCCAGTCCCTGCCTCCAGACGTAGCTCCAAGACGCCGGAAAGAACTTTTTAGCCCCCAAGGTCATCAGTTTTGAAATGCCGCCCAGCAAACCAAAGGCGACACCCAGACCCAGGAGGAACGAGATTGCCAAGACCCAACCCTTGCTCTGAGCCAGCGCAAAAACAAAGATCGCCCCGGCAATCAGGAAACAAACCAATACCGAGAGAGGATCTCTGGCTGCCGAAGGGGTATTTTCATAATCGGCTCGCAGGGCCATCAATGGTGAGATTCGTCGGACCGGCAAGAGCGGCAGCAAGGCGAAGAGAAGCGACATTCCAAGCCCGATTCCGGCTCCTTTCAGGAGGGCCCCCCAGGAGATGGAAAAGGGTAGCGTCATGGGCAAAAAATCCGCCAGCACCCGCGGCAGGAACACTTGAATGCCCATACCCAACAGGCTTCCGGCAACGGCCCCGGTGAGACCCATGACGGCTGCCTGGATCAGGTAGACGGCGAAGGCCTGCTGGTGGTGGCCGCCGAGGCAGCGAACGATAGCCACAGTGGTGCGTTTTTGTTTGATGTAAAGGTGAATGGCGCCCGCCACCCCGATGCAACCCAATAACAGAGCGATGAAGCCTACCAGATTCAGAAAGCGATAGAGATTGGCGAAAGAGCGGCCCAGGTTTTGCTTCCGTTTCTCCACCGTGTCGTACCGAATCCGGAGCTTTTTCAACCGGGGCTCTATTTTTTTCACCACTTCCTGGACGTCGGTGGCGGGCTGAAACTGGAAGAAAGAGCGGTAGGTGACACGACTTCCCAGCTGAATCAGGCCAGTCTGTCTCAGGTACCTCATGGGAATGAGGACACGGGGGGCAACCGTGCTGAAAACGAGAGATTCACCCGGAATCTTCACGATCTTGCCGGTTATTCTGAAGGTCATTCTCCCCAACCGCAGGCGATCGCCTATTCGGGCGCCAAACTGCAGCATGAGGGTCTTGTCCACCAGCGCGTTCGGTCCTTGCTGAAAGCGGCCTGCAATCGCCGGTGGTTCTGTTTCCAGGCTTCCATAGTAGGGGAATCCTCCCTCTACGGCCCGGACCTGCGCCAGACGCAACCCGTCGGCCCGCGGAAAATAGGCCATGGAGGAGAAGCTGGTCTGCCGGGATTGGCGCCCGCCCAGCGAGGCCAGGAGATCTTCGGCTTCCGGGTTGAAAGGGGCGCGGCTGGAGAGAGACAAGTCCGCCCCCAGCAGGGTTTTGGCCTGCCGATCGATGGCTTCTTCCAAATTGACGCCGAAGGAACTGATGGCGACCAGGGCGGCCACCCCCAGAAAAATCGAGGAGATGAAGAGGAAAAGCCGCCCGCGGCTGGAGCGACTGTCCCGCCAGGCCATTCGCCAGACCCACGCATTGAGGAAGACTTGACGATATTTCATGCCGGTCTGGACTCGCTTTGCAAGGAGGGGGTGGACTTTGAAAGCACCCGGCCGCCACGTAGCTGAATGATTTGATTCGTGTGTTGGGCCAGCTCCAGGTCGTGGGTCACCAGCACCAGGGTGGTTCCCGTTTCCTGATTCAGGTCAAAGAGAAGACGGTGGACCTCTTCACTGGTTTCGGCATCCAGATTTCCGGTGGGTTCATCGGCGAAAAGAATCCGGGGCCGATTGATGAAGGCCCGCGCCAGCGCCACACGCTGCTGTTCTCCGCCCGACAGTTGACTCGGGTAGTGGTGAAGGCGATCTCCGAGTCCCACGCGTTCCATCAGCTCCACTGCACGAGGACCCGCGCGATTGTCTCCCCGGAGTTCGATCGGCACCATCACGTTTTCGAGACCGGTCAGGGTCGGAATGAGCTGGAAGGTCTGAAACACGAATCCGACCCAGCGGTTTCGAATCTGAGCCAGCTCTTCCTCGCTCTTCGAGTTGAGGTTGATCTGATTGAGGGTGATGGACCCGGAGCTGGGACGATCGAGTCCCGCGCAGAGCCCCAAGAGCGTGGTTTTGCCGCTGCCCGAAGGGCCCACGACCGCGCATGTGGATCCTTCAGCCACCGAGAAGGAAACCTCTTTCAGTACGGTCAGCTCCCGCTCCCCGTGCCGGTACGTCTGAGTCAATCGATCCACGACCAGAATGTCCGTCATCGCCATAGCCTACCAAGCAAGGACGCTCCAGTCAGGCAAAAGTTTTCCATTTGAGGATTCCCGCACAGACCCTGTCTGAAACCGGGAACCCAGACTTGGGTAGACTGGCCTTGTGCCGGTGGGCTGAGGTTTGGCAGCTCGCGCGGCTCCCAGGCGGGGCAGATCATAGCTGCCCCCGAGCCGCGAAGCGGCGTGCCCCTTGGCCGGAAAAAAACGAGAGTTGCCGGCGCTGGCACCGTCTCCGGGCGAGCGGTGGGCGTGAGCCCGCCGTTTCCCCTCAGTGAGCGTGTCCCCGGCGCCGCCTTTCTTGCAATCGGTTCGAGGGTTGGTGTCTGATAGAAAACGAGGGGGATGATGAGGACATCTCATTTCACGTCTTTGTTGGTGATCGCCTGGGTCCTTTCCGCCTGTTCTCAAACGGAGAGCGAGAGCCTGAATGCGACCGCGACACGGCCCGCGACTCCTGCCGAGGCCGCTATGCCGGTCGGTGGGCGCGAGGTCATACTTTTCCTGGGAGACAGCCTCTCCGCCGGTTTCGGAGTCGACCCGGATCAAGCCTTCCCCGCCTTGATTCAACACAAGATCGATCGTCTCGGATGGGAGTTCAAGGTGGTCAATGCGGGAGTCAGCGGCGATACTTCGGCGGACGGTTTGAGTCGGGTGGACTGGCTTCTGAGACGGCCGCTGGAGGTCCTCTTCCTGGAACTCGGGGGCAACGACGCCCTCCGGGGCATTCCGCTGGAAGTGACGCGCCAGAACCTGCAGCGGATTGTGGACAAGACCCGAAGCAAATACCCCGGCGTGAAGATCATTGTGGCCGGCATGCGGGTGCCACCCAATCTCGGACCCGAGTATACCCGTGAGTTTCGTGCCATCTTTCCCGTCCTGGCTCAGGCCAAGGACGCCACCCTGATCCCTTTTCTACTGGAAGGGGTCGGAGGTCGCCCCCAGCTGAACCTTCCCGACGGCATTCATCCCACACCCGAAGGACACCAAATAGTTGCGGAGCATGTGTGGGGTTTTCTCCGGCCCGTTCTCGAAAGCCTGACTCAGGTTCGAGCCTCGGAGAGGCGCAGCCCTCGATGAGCGGGAATCTCATCCAGAAGGAGAAAGTCAGTCCGCACCGACGCAATATTTTCGCCCAGTTGAGTGATGCCCTCTTGCTGAATGGGGCCCAGCCAGCCGTCAGCGGCGGCAAGGTAGGGAATCTTGTGGGGATCGATTCCCATGATGCGGGCGCAGGTGGCGTCCACGGCGGGCAGGCTTCGGCCCATGACGAGAACGCCGGCTCGGTGAGGCGAGCCCATGATGGGGCCGTCCCCCTCCATGCCGACAATGCCATCCACGATGGCAAAATGCGGCTTCAGGGTCGCGTTGATGTCCAGAATCGATCCCGTAATCCCTTCGAAGTGAAGCACATTCTTGGGCCAGCCGTAGAGGATGCCCGGCATCAGGCCGAAAAGATTCTTCATGCCCAGAGTCACCCCGGTCCAATGATGTGTCTTGAGTTTGGCCAGCGAGACGATCCAATCGACCTCTCCCACCACGCTTGAGAAAGTGAGCCGCTTCAGACGGGTGAAACGACCCGCATTGGTCAGGCTGTAACCGGCATCGTTGTTCAAATCGACGAAAGGAATGCGATCCTCATACAGGACTTCCCTCAGGCCGGAACTCTCCAGTACGAGGAGAGTGTCTCGACGGTGGCCGGGGCCCTCGCCCACGATGACCCGGGCGGCCCCCAGGCGGAGAAAAGTCTCAGCGGCGGCGCGGATAACCAGGGGGTGCGTGTTGATATGGCCCAAGCCCAGGTGTGGTTCGACCAGATTGGGTTTGAGTAGGATTCTTTTGCCGGAAATCTCGGCTGGGCCCACTCCCAGTTCACTCACTCCGCGGCCCAGAAGACCCGCGATATCCCCGTGGTACTCCCCCATCTTCCCAATGAATGTCTGCGCGTGCTCTCCCAGGGCCAGATAGCGCAGGACAGCGGCTGCCGGCAGGCCCAGTGCGCCACCCGCCAGCACCGCCCTCAAGAACTTGCGGCGGGTGAAACCTTTCCGCTTCCTGTCCGGATTCTGCTGAGTCATTTCGACAACCGTGACGGCTCAATGAGGCTCAGGAGCCCTTCTTTTCCCAGTCCCGCCAGAAGCAGCAGGGAAATGGAAGTGGTATCGTATGGACCGTATTTGTCTTGCTGGCCCTGGCTCTGCCGGATCCAGTCGAGCGCCTCGCGCGGCCTCCTCTTCCAGGCGTTCAGTCCGAGGAGTCCCCAGCCCAGGGTCAAGGGCGACCTCATCTCCTCAAGGGCCGAGCGGAGATACTTCAGACTGGCCTCGACCCGGTCCGGTGCCACCCGTCCCGCCAGTGCGCTCAGGACCACTCCGGTCACCTCCGGCAAGGGAAGTAATTCATTGCCGAAAACCAGCGTGTTGCCGTAGTTCCAACCGCCCGTCGGGAGCTGCCGGTCCAGCAGCAGCCGAGTGGCCTCCTCCGCTCTGGAATGTCCCCCGTAACCGGTGACCGCCAGGGCCAGCAGAGCCATGGCGGTGGGTTCCACCCAGGAATGGGTTCCTCCGATCCAGGGCCAGCCCGGAATGGATTCGTCATGGCCCAGGGGAGAAGTGGAACTGTTCTTGAATTGAATTCCCGTTGTCTGGAGTAGAAAGTGCAAGGCTCGGGAGCGAGGCTCCCGATAGCCCACCGCCCCCTGCCAGGCCAGGATCGCCAGGGAAGTCGGCCAGAAAGCTTCCGGATGATCGCGGGAAAGGCTCACTCGCCCGTCCTCCCCTTGCTCCTCGGCAAGGCGCCACCGAGAGGGCCGCAGAGACTTCGAAGGCACTCCGGCCGCCGACAGAGCCAGAGTGGCCCAAGCCGTGCAATCGGGCCGGAAAAGAATCGAATCCGGCCGGCTGGGAAAGCCTCCTTCCGGCAGCTCACGACTTTGAAGCCGGGCGAGTTCGGTTGAAAACGGTTCTTGCCAGGTCAAGTCCGACACTCTCCCTTTGGGGCGTTATGGCAAGAGTCGGGCACACGGTGCCGGGCTCTCCACCCAGGCCGCTCGATGCCAGGGGTTGGCCGCACCGGCTCGCTCCTTGCACTCTCCCCCTCTCCTCATCGGCC
>JBHHYX010000137.1:0-12038 GCA_046757765.1 Acidobacteriota bacterium
GGGTTTGCTTGCTATGCACTCCCACCGGCTGACCACTCCTTTTACGACACCCTCTTACGTTCGTGGTTCAGTGACTTGGCACCAGAATTGTTTAACCAGGGGAATGAAAATTTCCGTTAGGCTTGGGTCCTTGGGATTTGGTTTGGGACTTGGGGCCTTGGAGTCTTGGGATTTCTAGTTCCCATCCGGAAAAGAATAAGTCATTGGAAACACGAATGTTAACAGGTCGCAATGGGAACTCGAAATTCCCAAGTGCCAACTAGCAATCCCCAAGATGGCTTGTCGATACGAGAACCGCAAATGCAAGAGCTGTTTGGGGTTTGGCCCTTGGGATTTGTTTGAGATTTGGCCTCTTGGTCCTTGGGATTTCTAGTTCCCATCCCAAACACTGAGGGCGTGGCGCCCGACCCTCGACTGCAAGTCGAGGGGTTCTAATCTCGTCGACTCGAAGTCGACTGTGAGCCCGGAAACCGCCGGCTTCAGACGGCGGTTCTCCAAAGACAAGTTCTGAAAAACCCTTCGACTTCAGTCGGAGGATCTCCCTATCGCCCCCATTCGGGGACTTCGGGGACCTTCTCTTCGTCTGAAGACGAGGGGTTTCCACCATCCCCGAACGGGACACTAAACTAATATTTCACAAGATTTCACAACTATTCAAGTGTTTCGGGATGGGAACTAGCCCGCTAAGTCACATCTCTTTCACCGGTCCGGATGTTGTATCCCTCCTCGACGGGCAGGACGAAAACCCGGCCGTCTCCGATTTCTCCCGTGCGGGCCGTCTCAATGATGGTCTGGATCGCTTCTTCCACCAGATCATCAGGCAAGACGAGTTCCAGCTTGAGCTTGGGCAGCAGACTGACAGTGTACTCCTGGCCGCGGTAGATGGCTGTATGACCCTTCTGGCGGCCATGGCCCCGCACCTCTGAAACCGTCATCCCTGAAATGTTGACCTCTGCCAGGGCATCTTTGATGTCATCGAGTTTGCTGGGTCTCACGATCGCCATGATCAATTTCATCGTCTCATCCTTATGACGTCGATAATGTTTTCTCTCAAGCGCCGGCTCGTCCCGGGGCTGAGTTTATGGCCTTCTCGAGTCAAATAAAAGACATCAACAGCTTTCTTGCCTTCGGTGGAAATCAGCACCAACTCGATATTGCACTCCAGGCGCGAGATTTCCCGGCTGATTCGATAGAGCAGCCCCAGGGAGTCAGGCGCCACGATTTCGAGGATGGAATGGTCGTCGTTGGCCTCCTCGAAGTGGACGCTCGGCTCCAACGCCGGCGCTTCGACCCGCCAGATAAGCCGCCGTTCTCTGCCCTCCAGCATTTCGCCCACGGCGATCTCGTTCCTAACGGCACGACGCAGCAACTCCTCAAAGCGATCTTTTTCCCGGGGATTGAGCTGGAACAGGTTGCGGGTGTCGACAAACTGGAAGAAGTCGAGCACAATGTCGCGGCGGTTGGAAAACGCATAGCCGCGGAGGATGTTCATGTCGAAGTAGGAGAGCAGACCCACGATGCGGGAAAAAAGGTGGTAGCGGTCGGGCGTCACCACGCAGAGCTCAAGGTGAGTGTCCCGCCGGCACAGTCGAACCTGTACCGGGCACTCAGGCCGCAAGGCCTTGCCCAGCTGGTAATGCTGGTAGATTTCAGCCGGCGGCGTCGTGTGCAGGTAAGGGCGCGGAAAACCTTCCAGGAATTCTTCAAAGCCCTTTGTATCCAGGCCGGGGGGCAGCCGGGAGAGGAGCTTCAGGCTCATGTCGCGATCGTCGATCCGGTCTTCTCCGTAGCCCAGCGTCAGCTTGTTATAGGTGGCCACGTAGAGCTGCCAGAGACGGTCCTTCTTCCATTCATTCAGCGCCCCCGGGGCAACGGCTTTGATGTCCGCGTAAGTGAGGAGACAAAGCTGCCGAAGTGGCTCCACTCCGGCCACCCGATCGGCAAAACGGTTGATGGTTTCTCGGTCTCCGAGATTTCGACGAAGGATCACAGACGACATGGCGAGGTGGTTTCGAATCAAAAAGAGGACGGAATCAATCAGGGTCTGATCCAGCTGCAAACGAGCAAGGGCCCGGGCGGCCATTCGAGCTCCTCTCTCCACATGCTTGCCGCCGCGGCATTTTCCCACGTCGTGCAGGAGCAAGGAGAGAGTCAGGACCTCCGGCCGTGAGGTCTCCTTGAGCAGGGACTGAAAACGGGAATCGATCGGCTTCCCCTCACCCAGCAGCTCTTCGATGCAGCGGATCGCCATCAAAGAGTGCTCGTCCACCGTATACCTGTGGTAGAAGTCTCGAATGACCCGTCCCTTGATGCTCCCGAACTCGGGAAAAAGGATCTCGAGAACGCCCAGTTCATACATTTCACTGAGAGTTTGATAGAGCCCTGGCCGAGGCCGAAAGAGCCGCAGCACTCGAGGGCCAACGGTGGGAGGGTGGAGGCCCCGAGACAGAGCCGGCAAGGCGTCCACGACGGCCGCACCCAGTTGGCTCGAAAAGTTTCGTCCCTGCCGAACGGACAACAGGAGGAGGTCGAGCACACTCGAGAGGCTGGGTGGAAGGGAAAGCTCCGAAGGCAAGACTTGGCCGGCCGACCCGTGGGAAACGCTTTGCAGGCTTGTTCGACAAAACCGGTAGAGGATCCGGGCTTGAATGAAGTAGGCCTTCATCAGAGATTCCACTCCGGTACCGGTGCTGCTCCGGCCGTACCCGAGGCGTGGGGCCAGCTGCTCTTGAAGCCGGTGACTGAGGCGGTTTCGGTCGCGGCCAGTCAGAAAATGGAGCAGTACCCTTAACCGGCTCAGAAAGTGACAGGCGAAGCGAACCTCTTCTCCACTCCTGATGGGCAGGTCCTGCCGAAGCCTCTGAATCCACAGGCCGACCAGGTGATCTCGAAGCCCCCCGGGAGACTGTTTAAGGTCGGGTTCCAGCTGGCAGATGGTGTCGCGGAAAATCCGATGGCGCTTCCTGGTGCTGTCGGAGATCTGCTCAAGCAGCGGTTCACGGTGACGGCTCACAAAGGCGGGCAGGACCTCCTCCAGGAGCCTCTTGGCAAGCCCCTCGTCGCCGCCCAGGCTGCGGCCATCCAAAAGTGCCAGAATGAACTGGAAGTGTTCCAGACTCAGACTCCGCACATCGGACCAGCTCCAGACCTGCTGCGCCACCCTCAACCGCAGGTCCCAAAGATCCTGCAAGACATTCTTGATCTGCGCTTCGCGGACTTCCCGGTGCCGCCCCTGGTAGAGGACCAGAAGATCGACATCCGAGTGAGGATACAATTGTCGGCGGCCGTAACCTCCGATCGCTATGAAACTGATTTCATCCTGAGCACAGAGATGCTTGTCGATGACCTTATGGACTATTCCATCCACTACTTGGGTGCGCTGTTCAAGAGCGGTCGAGGGCTCATAGTCAGCCAGGAATCGTCTTTCCGCCGCCTGCCGCGCCCGTTCGATTTCGCTGCGAAGAGAGGATCTCTCAGACACCCGCATAAACTCACCTCTCTGCCGGGCTAACCCGCATTTCTCACACCCAATCTACTACGGCGGCGGATATGCCCGCGTCTACTGCGTTGCGCTCCGTCGGGCTCCTCGACGTACTGTCCAGTACGACTGTGGGGCCCTCGGTCGCGACGCCTTTTATCCACGCGCATCTCCACCGCCTCGCTACCATCGAGTGTGAGAAATCCGGGCTTTAATTAAAGCTCCTTTTCCAAGCGCCTGGCCATCTGGCGGGCCTGGTAGAGACAGGTGAGCATGCTCTTGTCTCGCAGCTCCGCGGCCTGCACGGTGGCGGTGTGAAGAAAGAAATACTCCCGGATGCGACGCTCAGCGCTTTCCAGGTTTTCTTGGATAAAGCGAACTTCTCTCTCGAAGGTCGGGTTGGCGTCGTCGTGCGCGACGATGAGCTTCAGATCACTCTTCCGCTTCAGGGTCACAAAAACGAAGGAGAGCATCCTGCGTAACGCATCGGAACTCTTTCCCACTTGCCTGAGGGCTAGTCGGAACCGCTGGACCGCCTGCGGGTCGCCCTTTGTGCCAGCGGCCCGCTGCAGTCCCTGGCGGGCCGCCTCCAATTCCTTCCGGTCGGACGCAACCCGATCCAGCTTCTTCCCCACCCGCTCCAGGAAGTGCTGGATTCCTCGATCGATATAGTCCTCGATCTGGTGGGGTGGCCCGGATAGATCTCCACTGTGCATGGAAACATACTGCTTGCGGAAATACTTACGCAGGATAGGGTTTTGAAGCGAGGGAGAGAGGTCCTTCTCCTCGCCGGCTCCGGCTGACCTCAACATCACCGGAGCAGCCACCAGAAAGCAAATGCAGACAAGAGCACCCGGTAGGCGGCGAAGGGAGAAAACGAACGACTCTCCAGAAAACGCAACAAATACTTGAGGCATAAGAGACCGCTGCCAAAAGAGAATACTATACCCAGCACGAAGGTGAGAAGCGTGGCGTTGGCACCGGGTCCCGTCTGGATCAGTTCAAACAGCTCCGCCAGAGTGGCCAGTGCGATGGCGGGTATGGCCAGCAAAAAGGAGAAGCGAGCAGAATCGACCCGGGAGAAGCCCAGAAACAGAGCCGCCGTAATGGTGATCCCGGAACGGCTGACTCCCGGCATCAAAGCCAGCGACTGGCTCAGGCCGATGATGAAGCCGTCGAAGGGACGGATTCGAGCCAGCAACCGGTTTCGGCTTCCCCTGCGGTCAGCCCACCAGAGGAGGATACCGAACAGGCAGAGGGTCATCATAGTCAGGGCGGGCTGTCGCAGGTTCTTCTCAATCAGGCCGTGAAAAAGCCCCCCCACAAGGATCAGAGGAGCTGTCCCGACAAGAATGGGCAAAGACAGGTCGGGCCCGTTCTCAACCCTGGCATTCCTTCTTGTGAAACGCCCCACAGACTGGCGTGCCAGGGTCTTCACCTGGCTGCGAAAATAAATGAGTAGAGCCAGCAGGGTCCCCCCGTGCAAGAGCACGTCAAAGACCAAACCCATCGGTTTCCAGCCCAACAACCAGGGAAGCAGGAGCAGGTGGGCGGAGCTGCTGATGGGCAGGAACTCGGTCAATCCCTGGAGAATTCCGAGGAGAACGGATTGCAGGACAGGATCTGCCAATATCATTTCAACATTCCACCCAGCCGCCAGAGAGCCCTGGCTCCACCCGTCGCAACCACCGGCCCTTTGCCTCACCCTCTAGAAATCCCAGGACTCCAAGGCCAGCTCAGTCACTGAACCACGAACGCAACTGAGTGGCCAGCCGGATTGGGCCGGGCGCTGACGCTTCGGTTCAGTTTACAGTGTTGACTGAAATCTTGTCCCTCGGCTGCTCGGTTGCCAGGTCCCGACAACGGGGCAAGGGGGCATACGCCGTCAATGTCTCCGCCGGGTCCAGGCGGAGGAGCCAGGCTGCTGATTCTGGTGAATGACGAGAAGTTGATCGGAAGGAAGGTTGCGGTAGGTCGTGATCCGGCCCGAAGGCCAGTTCACAGTCAGGCGGTTGACACGCGTCTCCTCTCCCAGTCCAAAGTAGACCTCATCCGGGTGCTGGGAGACATAATTGCTGCCGGCTTGGGTTTCTCGCATCTGAGTGAAAGCGCGGGTGCGGACGTAGATTCGAGCCCCGACCGCCCGTGAGTTGGGGGAGCGGCTCCTGAGACGGACGGTCAGGAAGTGGTTGCGGTTGCCTCCCTCGTTCCTGTAGAGCTTGTGGCGCCCGGAGTTGTTGGCAACAAAGATGTCCACGTCCCCGTCGCGATCGTAATCAAAGCAGACCACTCCCCTGCCCTGCCCTCGATCCTCCAGCCCGATTTCTTCCGATTCCTCCGTGAAAGTACCGTCTCCGTTGGACATGAAGAGGCGGGAGGGATCATTCCAGAAGATCTGGCCGGGAGGATCGGTTTCGGGAACGTCCCGCTGGTTGGGAAGCGGAACAAAACCGTTGACGTGAAAGAGATCCAGGTTGCCGTCGTTGTCAAAGTCCTCGAAACAGCTCCCCCATCCCCAGTAGCCTATCCTGACTCCGGCTTGTGAAGTGACATCCTCCAAGGTGCCGTCTCCCCGGTTGCTGTAGAGCCGGTTGCCGGTCGTTCCCCATCCGAATCCCTGATTCGGATCCCAGATGCTGGAGATGAACCAGTCCAAATCACCGTCGTTATCAAAGTCGGCAACGGCGGCCCCCATCCCGTTTTCATCGGTCACGACGGTGCTGTCGGTGATGTTGGTGAAGGTGCCGTCTTTCAGATTGAGAAACACTTTGCTGGTTCCGAAGTCGCCTGTCACCACAAGATCCGGCCAGCCATCATTGTTCAAGTCCGCGAAGTTGGGCGACAGGGTGAAGTCCTTCTCCCGGTATCCGGTCAGGCCGAGTTGCTCGTCGCTGCGGGGTTCAAAGCGTCCGTCGCCCTGGTTTCTCCACAGGTGAACATCCTCCGGGTTAACACTCCGCTGGCCCATCCAGTGGGTGAGGAAAAGGTCCAGGTAGCCATCCCGGTCGTAGTCCCCGAAAGCAGCGGAAAAGGTGTCTCCCTGCGCCGTGATTCCTGTCTCGGCGGTGGTTTCGGCAAAGGTGGAGTCGCCCCTGTTCCGAAAGACCCTGGGCGGGGTGCCTTCGACTCCGCCAATGACCAGGTCCAGCCAACCGTCTCCGTCGTAGTCGCCGAAGGTGGGACCGGAACCGATGGTCTGACGCAAATCCAGGCCAGCCGCCTCTGCCACTTCCTCGAAGCTTCCGTCTCCGCGGTTACGAAGCAGCAGGTTGGGCCCGATATCGCCGCGCACCAGGTAGAGATCGACCAGCCGATCCCCGTCAAAGTCGCCCGCCGCCACGCCCCCGATCGCCTGCTTTGGATCGGTGTTGGCGCCGTCCTTGAATCCGTGGTCATAATCCAGGCCGGCTTCTCGCGTCACATCCGTGAAGCGCAACGGCAGCGCCTCTCGGGTCGAGAGGCGTCTCTCTTTTCCGGGAGAGGCCGCCACCAGAACCAAACAGGCGTAACTCAGGATAAGAACCGGGTAAGCAGACCAAGGCGAGGTCACCCCCGTTTTCCGCCACACTGACATACGGGGATTATAATCCACCGCGCCTGGGGCGGCAATCCAATCCTTTCCAGTAGTTTCCCAGTAGTTTCCCCATTTCTCGGAGAATCTGGCCATTATGGGGACTCTGGCGAGGGACTGGTAGGGCTTCCAGTACCCCCTATGGCGCCCTGTTTAGCGCGTGTTTCTGTCCTCCCTTGCCCTCATCCTCGGTGGGATCGTCGCAAGGCTGAGACCCGGACGCGGGATAGCCATGGGAGGAGTGAGTGGCAATGACCAGGGCTCAAGTTTCAACAGGTCTCGCATTCGCCACAGCGGGAACCCCGGGCGGCCCTGTATCGGAACAGAGGTCTCAGATCCCGAATTCTTGCAGATCTCTCCTTCTGAGCTCCTTGACGGAGTCGAAGTCGTGATTCGCAAGAAAGGGGGTGATGGGGGGGATGCAATCTCGGCAAATGCCGCCAGCACGGGCGTGAATGCCTACCGTCTAGCGAGACTACGGTCGCGCGTGCCGTGGCTGATAGATGCCGAGCTTGCCACCGCCCGGGAGTGTCAGCTTCGTGATCAAGCCCCAGCCCTCGTCCCGCACGGGGCTGCTGGCGATGCCGTGTCCCTTCATCTCCGCGATGAGTGCCTTGACGTCGTCACACATCAGATAGAACTCATGAACGTCGTTCTTATCGGACGGATGGACTGCCACCTCCGCGGGCGGCAATCCAAAGATCAGCCAGCCGTCGCCGACATCCACGTTCCTCAGCTTGAGGATGTCGCGAAAAAAAGCACGGTCGGCATCAGGGTTCGTGCTGTAGAGAATCGAATGCGCGCCGATGATCATGGAAACTATTCCTTTCCTTGGGAATTCGCTAGTACGTCTTCTCCCGCAGCCCAGGTCCAAGCCCGTTCAGAACCGCCATCGCGCACGCGACTACCTTGTGCGTCAGCTCGCTCTCCACCTATTGGCGTCCATTTGCGATCATTTGCGGTCTCCATTGGTGCTCATGAGCTGGAGCAACCGCGAATAGACGCGAATGAAGGCGAATCCATCTAGTTTTGTAGCGAGCGACCTCATACCGCCGAGCGGCCATCGAGGTGATGATTTGGTTGCCTTGACCGCCTTTGTGTCGGCCCTCCGGGCCTTTGGCAAGGTCGGTTACGCTCACATCGTCAGGCGCCGAAGGCGCCACTCATATTCAGCCCAGCGCAACGCGCTGGGTCTTCACAGCGAAGCCCGGCAGCTCTGAAGGAGCGATTGATGGCCAGCATAGCGATTGTTTGTAGTGCGAATTGTTATCCAACGCGCAACTTGACCACTTTGAGAACTTGTCCTCGGACTAGGAATTCCCTAGTCTCTTTCCAAAGCTTGCGCCGCACGCCGGCCTTCCACCTCGTCGACCCGATAGAGAAACACGCCGCCGAAGACAAAAAGCAAAATGATCGAGAGGATGGAGAGGCGGGAACTGCCCGTGATCACACCCACCCATCCCATCATGATCGGTCCGATGACGGCCGCAAACTTTCCCAGCATGTTGTAAAAGCCGAAGAACTCCGCCGTCTTGTTGGCTGGAATCAGGCGAGTATAGTAGGAACGACTCAAGGCCTGGATGCCACCCTGAACCAGGCCCACCGCCATGGCGATTCCGTAAAATTCCGAAACCTGGTCCAGAAACACCGCCCACACCGTGACCCCGATGTAGACGGCAATACAGATGAAAATCCCCCTTTTCGGCCCCCACTTCTCACCGATCTTGCCAAAGGCGATGGCTGCGGGGAATCCCACAAACTGGGTGAGCAGCAGAGCCACGATCAGGCTTTCGGACTCGAAACCAAGAGACAGACCATAGTCCACCGCCATGCGCACAATCGTGTCGACGCCGTCAATATAGAGCCAGTAGCCAATCAAGAACAAGAAGACCATTCGCAGTTTTCGAATCTCGGCCAAGGTCCTCCCCAGTTGTTGGAATCCTGCCTTGACTGCTTTGAAACCACGGCATTCTCGAGTCCTTTTCGGCTCCTCTACGAAAAGGAAAACGGGGATGGAGAAAGCCGCCCACCAGAGGCAGACCATCAGAAAGGACAACTGGACCGCCTCTGCCGGGCTGGCTAAGCCGAAAGTAGCTGGACGGAGAGTCATCCAGACGTTGAGCAGGAAGAGCAATCCGCCTCCCAGATATCCGAGTGCGTATCCCAGAGCCGAGACAAGATCCACTTGCCCTTCCCGGGCCACGCCCACGATCAGTGAATCATAGAAGATATTGCCGCCGGAGAAGCCGATGGTCCCGAAGACATAGAGGAATGCGGCCATCTGCCACTCGCCTCTAGCCACCAGGGACATTGCGCCCGTCATGACAACACCCATGGCGGTGAAGAAGAAGAGGAACCTTTTCCGGCTGCCGCTGCCGTCGGCAATCGCCCCCAGGACCGGGGCCACCAGAACAATGACCAGACTGGCGATGGAATTGGCGGCACCCAGTCGGAAGGTGCTGGTTGTAGCCAGGGCGTCGCTGCTCCAGTAGTCCTTGAAAAAGACCGGAAAAAAGCCGGCCATCACGGTCGTGGCATAGGTGGAATTGGCCCAGTCGTAGAGTGCCCATGAAATGACTTTCCTGGACTGGTGTTGAATCATCTTCTCATCCGGTTGGAGGCCAGTCCCCGGGAAAGAGGTGGCCCTTTTCTCAAGGTTCCGGCTCTGGCCGGGCGGAAGCAGCCGGTCAGGCTGCGCATCGGTGTCCTCAACTCTGCCCCCACCGTTCCACCACAGCCAGCATTTGCCGGATCGTGTTGAGATCCTGAGGACTGATCCGGCCGGTTGGAATTCTTCGCCTGGTGACCCGTTCCAGCTCCACCAGGACTTCCACCAGAGCAAATGAATCCACCAGGCCCGTGGAGACAAGCGGCGTGTCTTCGTCAATCTCCAGCTCAGGGTCGTGAATCACATTCTTGAGCAGGAAGTCGATCATCTGTGCCGCACTCGAATCCATCAGCTTCTCAGCCTCCAGTCGCTTCGACCGCTGAGCTCAGGGCGCTCCTTGAGGAACTTCACCCGGTTGGTGGACCGGGCCGGCTTGCCGGCCGTACTCTTGACGACCCACCTGGGTGGAACAATCTGGACAAAACGCGGCGCCACCCCGATTATCGCCAGTATGTCGCGCCGAATCTCCACGGCGATTCGAGGCTTCTGCTCGAGATGGGCTTCTTCCACAACTTCTGCTACCACCACCAGGTCCTCCGTCCCCAGGTCCGGGTCCTCCAGTCCAAAAGCAACGCTGCGACCGTCACCGACGAAAGGATGTTGGGAGGCCACCTCCTCAACATCCTGCGGGTAGATGTTCCTCCCTCCAACGATGATGGTATCGTCTTTGCGTCCAATCACATAGACTTCAGCCCCTTGAAGAAAGCCGATGTCGCCTGTGTGATACCATCCGTGCTCAAGCACCTGAGCGGTGAGGTCGGGGCGATGGTAGTAGCCCTCGAAGAGGCAGGGGCTTTGCACCAGAATCTCGCCCAGGCGTTCCTCCGGCAGTTCGGCTCCGTTGTCGTCGACGATCTTGATGAAGTTGGAGTCCAGGCAACGCCCACAGGAGACCAGGGAGACGGCGTTCGGATCGTCGGTCGCCACCTGTTCGACTCTTCCCTCGCACTGCAGGGGCCCGCGACTTACCCGGATGATCTCGGGGATGGAGTGACCGTCGATGCGGGAATTCGTCACGGCGAAGGTGGATTCAGCCATTCCGTAGCTGGTCTGCAGGGCAGTGCGCGCGAGCCCACACGGCTGGTAGGCCCGATAGAACTCCCCCATGCTGTGGGCCCGAATGGGCTCGGAAGTTGAGATGATTGCCCGAATCGAGGAAAGATCCAGTTCCGACCGCTCCTCTTCCGGGACGCGTCGGGCCAGGAACTGGAAGGCGAAGTTGGGAAGCCAGCTCAGCGTGCCCCGATAGCGGTCAAAGAGTCTCAGGAATGAACCCGGGTTCATCACCCAATCCACAGGGGATTCCATGATGACATGGAGGCCCGCCACCAGGGGCAGGAGATAGCAGGCGATCAAGCCCATGTCATGGTAAAGGGGGAGCCAGCTCACGATGCGATCCCGTCGGGTCAGTTTTAACGCTCGTGCCAGTTGCAGGATATGCCGCAGGACCACGCGATGGCTCAGTGCCACCCCTTTCTGGAGCCCTGTGGTCCCGGCCGAGTGCTGAAGAAAGGCGACCTGATCCTGGTTGGGGCGAACCACAGCCTCTTCTGGAGGGCTCCCCATCAAATCGCTTTCGCGCAGCCGCAAAATGTCGCTGTCTCCAGCCCCTGCAATGTGCTGGAGAAGATGGTTCGAAAACGCCTCGTCCAAAACCGTGAGTCGGGCCTGGATATTCCGGGTCACTCCAGACAGGCCGGTGCGGTACTTCTCGGGTTCAACCTTGAAGTTCGGATAGGCCAGGATCGTCGGTATCGCGCCCAGGAGCAAGGCACCCGCAAAACCTGCCATCAGCTGAACGCCCTGAGGCATGATCAGGATCACTGTCTCTCCAACCCCCAGGCCGCGGTCCTGGTAAAGTCGGGCAAAGGCGCGGGCGAGAGCGAGGAAGTCCCCAAAAGTGCAGGTAGAATATTCCTCCTCGGCGCCTGGTCTCCAGACCGTCACAAAAGGGCGCTCCGGAGCATCCGAGTGGAGAGGATCCAGCAGGGTACGATAGCCTCCAATGATCTCCAGGAGGTGATCTTGCTGAGGCGAATGACTCTTCATGCCTTCAGTCGTACCGAGCGGAAGCCTCGGCGTCTGTGATTAGCCCGAATTTCCAACAAACGATCTATGGCGGAGCCGAATGCATTTCCCCTGACGGCGATACGCTCGGTCGGCTTGCTCGACGTAGTGTACAGTACGACTAGCCGGACCTCCCTCGCAAGCCTTGTCAGGGGGGGCTACTAGGCTCGAAACAAGTTCACAGAATGGTCAGGTTGCCCGTTGGATAACAATTCGCACCACACACAATCGCTATGACTGGCCATGAATCGCTC
>JBHHYX010000138.1:0-12032 GCA_046757765.1 Acidobacteriota bacterium
AGAGCTTGATCGTCCGGGCTCCGAAGAGCATGTTCTGCCGGACCGCCTTGACGATCTCGTCCGGCGTATCCGCTTCGAGGTACTCCGGGTAGACGATGTTGTGGAACTTGTACATGTCAGGTGAGGGCCAAAACTGTCCTCCGCTGCCCCCGATGATCAGACCCGAGGGGATGATGGTGGGACCGGGAAGCCACCCCTGTTCGATGGCCTGACGAAGAGCAGTGTCCGCATAAAGCGCATTGTTTCCGACGTCGCGGACCACGGTAAAACCGGAGCTGAGCAGCTGAATGCCGTTGGAGGCGGCCTGAATGGCGCGCAGGGCGGTCGAGTCGGTCACATAGGTCAGGTAGTAGTAGTTGTTCTCCGGCACCTCCTTGTAGGTGAGCGCCATGTGGGTGTGGGCGTCGACCAGCCCGGGAAGAACGGTCAAATCGGAAAGCTCGATGACTTCCACGCCGGGAGGGATTTCCACCTTAGAGCCCACCGCAAGGATCTTCTCCCCTTCCACCAGGATGATCTGGTTGGAGCGAGCAGTCCCTGACTCCGGATCGATCAGCCGACCGGCCTTGATGGCCCGGATTTTCGGCCCGGGGTGGGGAGGCGGCTGTGCGGACGACTGCCCCAGGGCTGGCACCAAATAAGACCACATCAAGAGCGCAACGACGAGAGTAGGTTGAGTCATAAGCGGACCTCCCCAAAATGGATTTCAGACCGTGTGTTCCGGCGCGCCAAGCGAGTTCCACAGCGCCCAGACCGGGCCGTTTACCGCTTCCGCACTGCATCATACCGCCAAGTCACTGAACCACGAACATCAGTGAGTAGCCATCCGGATTTGGCCGGGCGCTGACGCTTCGGTTCAGTTTGCAGTGTTCCATGAAATTTTGTCCCTCGGCTGCTGTCAGCTGTCAGGCTCTATTGGGCCCGCATGTCTCATAACCCGTCTACAGCGGCGCCGGGATCATCCCCGCTGACTGCGTTGTCCGGCCTCGGCCCCAGCCCCCAAACGCGGCGGAGTTCTTCGATCTGAGTGTGTTGAAACGTTCAAGCTGGAATGAAACGGTTGCCACCACATCACCAACCAGTTCCCGGGCTAGAAGTTGAAACGCAGCGAGACGTTGTACTGACGCTGGGGGACTCTGGGGTCGAGGGCCAGGGGGTCTACCAGGAAGCCGCCCCTACCATCCAAGCCCGCTGGCAAATCGTAGTTTCGGTCAAAGAGGTTGGTCACTCGAAAAGAAAGGAGCCCGAACTTGCGGGGCATCTCGTAGGTCAGGCCCAGATCGGTGGTGTAGGCCTTCACCTCCCGATTGAGGCCAAACCGGGCACCGCACTGCCGGCCCAGGCATCCATTCTGCTTCAGAAAATTCTCCGCGACATCGAAAAACCAGCCTCTCGGGTGCACATAAAACATCCCGATCCTGGCCCGGTGATCGCGCCGGGAAGAGAACAGGTCTTCATCGCTGGTGAGGGAATACTCGGAGACCAGAGTCAGCTGATCCGTCAGGAACTGGTTCCAGACCACTCCGGCGCCGTAGGAATCCCCCTCAAAGTCAGCTGGCGCCAGCAGGCCGGTGGCTGCGTCCGCGTTGGCCGTGGGAATGGTCCGATCCCTCCAAAATGCGGTGGCGCGGAGGAACATTTTTTCACCCATGTGTTGATCCCAACCGAAGTTGTAGGCATCGCTTCGAGTGAGCTCGATCTCGTTCAAGTTGAGGGGAAAACCATTCAGGTGGGTGGGGACGAGCCTGGCCCGCACGGAGACGGTTGCCGTCCCTCCCGCGCCGCCGGCCACCAGAGGCTGCAAGGAGCGGGCGGCGGCGAATCGGAAAGTGGTGGAAGAGAATGGGCTGAAGAGCACGCCCCCCTGAGGATTCCACTGAGAGGTTGAACCATCGGTGCCGAATAGCACCTGCAATTCCTGGTTCAATTCCACCGGATCCTGGGAACCGATGAAGGCGTTGTCGTCGTTGGCCCAATCATAGTTGAATCCGGCCGTCAAGACGAGCTTTGGACTGACGGCGTAATCCGCCTGCAGGAAGCCGGTGTAAAAACGAACGTCCTTTCGGTCGACATTGGGATCCGAGACGATGAGTCGAGGATCCTGACCCGGAAACAGCTCATCTTGACGATAAAAGGTTTCAATGCGGGCGTTGGATCGGCCTCCAAAAAGGTCGGTCCCGTAGCGGATCTGGACCCTCGAAAACCTCAGCAGATGCGAGAACTGAAGATTCAAACCGGGGTTGCTCAGGGAACTGCGCCGGTCGAGGAAACCACAAGGTGGTGATTGGCCCAGAAGCAGGCACTGATTGAAGAGGCTCGGGCTGAGAACGGCGTCGCCATCGTCGGTCACGACTTTGGATTCCCGTCCGGAGAAATAGAAGAGCAGCTCGGAGCCGGGTCGAAGCTGGTGATGGTAACCGACTTCGACTCTGTGGAAACGGGAGGAGACCCGCAGATCCGGGTCGGTGCGTTCGGTGACGAGCGTCTGAGCCACGTCTCCCAGGCGATTCTGCTGGTGGGAATAGGTGAGCAGAAGGTCGCTGTGGGGCGTCAGGGCGAACTTGAAAAGGTGAGTGGCGGCATAGGATCGAGAGGTGTCGTTTTGCGGCTCTGTCTGGGGGAAATTCGCCAGCCCTTGTCGAAAACCACCCGTGCGGTCATAGGTGAAGACGGAGCTGTAGGCGTAGCGGCTGCCGCCTCCGGTCGCGACCATCTGCCCGCCGAAAGTGTCGAAGTTGCCGTAGCTGCCTTCGCTCGTCCAGTTGAGGCGGGGCTGTTCAAAAAGAGTGGTGTAGTCGTTGAAGGCATTGAACGAGTTGGTGTTGACAGGCAAGAGGAGGCGGGTCAGCAGCAGTTCGGAGCCGGCCGCTCCGGTGCGCCCGGGCAGATTCAAGAAAGTGCCCGCCAGGAACAGGTGTGCCGAGCTGCTGGTGGCGTCCGCCAGGTTCGACTTCACGGCCTCCAGGTTGGCCCATTCCGAAAGCCCGAGTCGATTGTAGGCGGTGGCCAGCTGAACGTTCCGTGTAGCGCGGTCCTGGTCGAGAAGGAACCGGCCCCGGTAGACGGCCCGGTTGTCGTTGAGTCGGATGGACTCCTGAAAATCGCTCACGGCGGTCCCGGGACGGTTCAAGTCTTCCTCGATGATACCGGAGTAGAGATGGGGTGTGGGATCTCTGGGATCGAGGTCGATCGCTGTTTGCAGCGCGGTGAAGGCTTGTTCGAGTTTTCTCTCCTCATAAAACGCCTTGCCCAGGTAACTCTGGTAGAGGGAAAGGCGCGGTTCCAGGGTGGTCGCCACCAGCATCTCAGCCACCGCTTCGGTGGCTTGGCCTTGCCGCATGTGGGCAATACCGAGACCCAGGTGAGGTTCTCCCCGCATACTGTCCAGACGGAGGGAGCGTTGAAAAGCGGTAGTGGCCTGGCTGGTTCTCGCCTGGCTGAGCAGGACGAATCCCAGCATGGAGTGCACGCTTGCCTCTTCAGGCGCTTGTGCGAGGGCTTCTCGAATCACCTTTTCGGCCCTCCTGGTTCGGCCCGTGCCGAAGAGGAGACGGGAGTACTGGACCTGAGCCTGCAGGAATTCCGGGTCCATGCGAAGGGCTGTTTCGACTGAACGAATGGCGGCTGGAAGATCGAAAAAGCTCTGTTGGACCTGACTGAGGCTCAAGTAGGCAGAGGGAGAATTGGGGCTGGCCTGAACCGCCCTCCGAGCGGCTGCCAGTGCCTCTTCCTTGCGGTTCTGGACCAGGTGGACGCCAGCCAGACGTCCTTGCGCGAGCCCGTAAGCCGGGTCGCTCTCGGGGATCGATTCCAGCAGCCCGCGCGCCCGGTCGACATCCCCCCCAATCAGATCCAGAGCCGCCTTCTGCAGCTTCAGACCCGGGTCCTGCCCGGGATCCTGGACCAACTGATAGGCCTGTTCCAGCTCGTTGAGGCGGTAATGGGCCAGAGAGAGACCCAGCCGCGCGCGGGGTGTGAGGGAGGCCGGCTGTTTCAGAGCGGTAACGGCGGCGCTCAACTGATTCATTTCCAACCGAATCCAACCGCGCGTCTCGGCAGCCGCCGGAGTGTTCAGCCCTTCCAGGCGTGTCAGCGCTGCCGCCAGGTTGCCGGCGTCATGCTGGAGTTGGGCTTCCTGAACCGGGTCTTTGGCGCCCTGGTCCAAGGCGGCTTGCGCCTCCCGCGGAGAGCGGTAGAGAAAAGGATAGTCCCGCGGGCTCACCGAAGCGGAGTAGGAAAGCGTCCACTGGGCGGCGTCGTCGGGGTTGACCACGATGGTCTTGGTAGGTGCCTGACCGATCCGGGCCCGGCCCTGTTCGCCCGAACTCACGATGATAGCGCCCGAGTCGTTGCGCATATCGACGGCTCCTTCGAGCACCGTGACGACCGACTCTCCATCCTCGGCCACGTCGACGACAAATTCCGTTCCTCGAATGGCGGCTGTCACCGCCGGGGTGGAAACCCGAACCCGCGCCGGTTTCCGCTTCGATCTGAGCCAGGCTTTGCCCGAGCGGAGGTTGATGATGCTCTGCCTGGCCCCCGCGGCCACCTTGCCAATCCGCTGCAACAGGTTGCTGGAGGCTCGGACCTCCCGCAGTTGCAGGTCGGAGTTGGCGCCCAGCTTCAGCTGTGTCTCGTCGGCCAACAGAATGGCGGCCCGGCTCCTTGCCCCGGTTCGCACGGTGGCGCCCGGTCTGAGAAGCTGGTTCACTTTGGCTGGGGTCCAGGGAGACTGCCGCACCTCCACCAGACCCTGGGCGGCAAGGACCTTACCGGCAATTCCGCTGGCAGCGCCCTGGGCAAGAATCGGAGCTGAAAAAAGAAGCGCTGAAAGGGAGAAGAGCTGAATTGGTCTCATGAGTCTCTTATCGGTCGCCAATGATTCGTTCGGTTAACGCATCCTGTCCGCTCCACCTCCCTGTGGCGAGATCATCCGTTTCCAGTTCGCAACCCTTGTCCTGAGCCGAGAACCAGAATCGGAATCCGTCTCCGCGGCCGCGGCGACGACCCGGCCCGAGGCGGAGACGCCCCCTCCCCCCATCATCATGAATCCTCCATTCGGAACGGCGTCTGTGGGTCCTGACGCAGTTCCCACCACCAGAGCGGCATTCACCTTACCGGCTGAGTCGAGCAGTGATCGAGGGATCGAGACTGACATCGAGTGAGTGCCAAACTGAACCGGGAGTCGACCGGCGGAGAAAAACTCGCCCCCCACCACCTGGAAGGCTTCAGCGCCGCCCTTATCCGGATTGTAGGAGAAGAGATCAATGCAGAAGTCAATCCCGAGTCCGCTGGTATAAGGAGAATTGAGGTCGACGCTGGCCACCAGACCGGTGGAAGGGTCCTGGTCTACATCGACATCGATCAGACCGCCCACCGCGTCCACAGGTTGAGTGCCGTCGGGCAGACAGGGCTCGAGGCAAGGACTGACGGGATCGGCGAAGGTCACGGAGACCAGCACAGAAGTCTCGGTGGCGCGAATGACCATTTCCACGATGTCGTGCTGAATGGACTCTATGCCATAGATGTCACCCACTGGATCCGAGACGGTTCCCACAGGGACCGCCAGGAGTGGATTGATGGCATCCGGCTGGTAAAGCTCCGAAGTGTCGACGCCTGAGAGCCGGCTGGCAGTCGACAGACCCAGAGCAGTCTGCAGACCTTCGTCACCGCCGGAGGCGGCGATGGCCACCAGTGGGGTGTCGGAAAAGGGTCCCCCGTCGTCCAGGAAAGCCAGCGAAATGGGAGATTCAATCGAAGACCAGGTCATTGTCACCCCCTCAGCCGGCAGGATCAGAGAGACCCGGTTGGAACCGGGTTCCGTCACCAACAAATGAAAGGACGAAGGACAGGCCGCATCCCTGCGATAGAGCGGGAGCAGAGACTCGGGGGAGTCCAGACCCGAGACCACATTTCGGACCTGTTCCGTAACCGGGTCGAATTCTCGAATTTCACCTGCCGTGCCGGAGGAAAAGTAAATCTTTCCGGTGCAGGCGTCAACCGCGACTCCCCGGTTGCCGGAAGCCTGAAAGAGCTGAACCGGAGGACTGCCGTTCTGGTCCAGTCCCGACACCAGGTCAGACTCCAACTGCACCCTGGAAACGAGCGTCACACCCTCGCCGTCGGCCACCAGCAGATTTCCGGTCACCGGATCCGGCGCCAAAGCGACCGGCTGATTGAGCCCCGTCACAACCTCTCGCGAATCGCCGCTGAGTGAAACGGGATCGAAACGGATGACCCGTCCTCCCTGGCGTCCGGCCAGCAACAGAAACTCTTGTCCATCGAAGCTCTCAAACGGAATGGCGGCCGTGATCTCCTCAGAAAAGGTGGCCAATTCCCGCGACGATGAGGTCTCCACTTCGAGAATCGTGCTCGACCCGTCGCCCTTTTGAACGGCGTAGAGCCGTCCCAGCCCTTTGAGATAAGCGATGGGGCCGACTTCGGGCAACCAGTGGATCAGCGATTGCCGATCGAGCACGTCGACCGTGGCGCCCGCCTCCAGATCCCCATCGGCCGCGGTCACAAGAATGGGAAGGGAAGGGGGTTGCAGGCTTGGTGCCTGGTAAGAGCCGCTGCCGTCAACGGTGCCAACCGTCGCGTTTCCGCCCGGCTCACCGTTGACGGACCAGATGAGATTGGGAGTTGCGCTGCTTTCGCTGAAGTTCTCGCTCTGGCCCGGCGCCAGCACCGACAGTTGGGGGTTGATCCGCAGAGACGCCAGCCCCGCGTCGGGAAGATACCCTGGCGGGGCGGGTTGAGGAGGAATGTTGGCGAGGACCGTGCTGGTGTCCGTGCCGAAGAGGGAAGTCAGGTAAAGAGGGCGATCGCTCTTGGCCCAGATGATCCCGCCCGCCTGCCCGTCCGCCTCCGGAATCAAATCGCGAAGCAGCCTGCTGATGCGCTGTCCCGGCTGCAGCACGGTGTCAAAACTTCCCAGTATCTTTCCCGAAGCGGTCAAAGCCACAAGCCGCAAGTTGGCGGCCAGAGCGGCCGGGTTCAGGGCCGCCAGTCCCGTGAAAAAGCCAAGAGTCGTGGCAATATGAGAGAAGATAGCCCTGGTTTGACCTTGGGGTACCGCCGCTACCGCGGCCACTGAACCCGCCGTTGGAACTCCGTACGTCACATAGCCGTTGACCGCTTCATTGTCCGCCTCGATCTTGACCCATCCTTCCCTCACCTGGCTCCCTAAGAACCCAAACATGGTCTGGACGTCCTCGCGAAGACTCAGCCCGGCCCCCAAGTTCCGGAATACCGGGTTGCGTTCCACCTCTTCTCCTGGCAGGTAGGGGAAACCCTCCGGCTTGAAGGCCGTGATGATCAGTGAAACCGGTTCGGGAGCATAGTTAACGGTCCCAATCTCCATGGTGAAGCTGGGATCCCCCTGAACGGCCAATTGGGGGATGTAGAGCGTATTCAGTTGCTCCCCGGCGCTGCGGGCATTCAGGCCCAGTAGATCGCCGTTCGGGCTTCTCACAAACTCAAAGCCCGCAATTCTGTCATCCAAGACCACCAAATCCGGTTCCAGCGACGGAGTGACCAGCACATAAGCCCCCTCCGAGATCTGATCAAGGTTGAAAAAACCGGCTACATCCAAACGAGCGACTCCCATGGGAGCGAGATTTTCCAGGACTCGCACCCGGACGTCACTGTCGTCGATCAGGAGCAGATCCAGGTGAGTGACCTGGTCCCCTGTATTGACGATGTTGAGCTCGGTGGTGTAGCCATTGTCGACACGGATCTGGTTAAAAGCAATCTTGCGGTCAACCGGCGGCAGGTCGGCTCCATCAAAAAGACTCATCGAATGATTCAGGAAGAGGAAGAAACCCGTGATCCCGTCCACCGGACTGGTGGCCTGAAACCAGCCCACTACCGAATCATCCAGACCGGTCCCGAAGATCTCGGCGGTGAGCTTTCCCACTTGTCCATTGGCCGGAAGTGTCAACTCCACCGGGTTCACGATGCCTTTTCCCTGTAGGATCGTCCCCTGCGAGCCATAAGCTGTAATCGTCACCGGGGCGTTTTCGGCGGTTGGATTCACAAACGCCACTCCCGTGATCGTATCCACTTGATTGGACAACCTGGGGAAATTCAGGACGCTCTCGGCCTGAAGTCTGCTTGCAGAGATCAGACAAAAGCAGGAAAGAACGATACACCATCGGGTCCGAATTGGAGAAAACGTCATAAACTTTCCTGTCACCTTCCCAAGCGTTCGGGCTCGCGCCTCAGACCGACGAGACCACCGGAAGGGGTCGTGGGGGGTCAGCACTTCGGGCTAGCACACCACTGGCACTCCAGGGCGGTAGTGGAACTACCGTACATGTTTAGCGGGTGAGAAGGCAAACAAACCAACAAGCCCAAAGGGCTTGACGCCACAAGGCCCGTGGGATTCCCTTGTCCTACGCTAAACACGTACGACCTACCGCACTCCAAGAGCTGGCCAACGCGCCCGTTCAAAGCACCCTGCCGCAATCAACTCAGGTCTCTGATTGGCTCTCAAACTCCTCCACATTTTCGCACGATTGCGCAAGTGGTGAAACTTTGCCGGGCGAAACTTCGTTCCACCAGAAGCTGGATCAGGGCTTCGAGGGATGCTGACAGGGAATACGAACGAGTGAGACCGGGTGTTTCAAAGGGGACGGCCCTGCTACCATGGAAACGCGGTGGGAAAGGATTGGACTCCTCCTGTTTCGGGAACCTTTTCCGGTCGTTTGACGTTGGAACGAGTGACAGGCCCGCATTTCTCACAGAGTTATCGGTTATAAAGAGTCGGATAGACGAGTTCGCCGCCGCCATGGATATTTTGTGACGAGTGAGGGCTCTGGCCCGTTGCGGGAGCGAATGAAATCCAATGAAATCCGTGAATAGAGCACATAGTCGGCCGAAAATGGACGATGAGATCAAAGAGCCGGAGGGTGCAAAAGTGGCTGAGCAGGGAATGCTGGAAGACTGGCTGGAGGAACTGCGGCACAGATTTGACCGCGACTATCGTTTCTCGCGGATAGACCGGAAGACGAGGGAGCTCATCGCCTTGGCGGCCTCGCTGGCGGCCCATTCCGAAGGGTGTCTCGAGAACCACCTGAGAAAGGCGCTAGAGAATGGTGCGACGAAGGAAGAGGTCAGCGAGGCGATTTGTATTACCATGGGGGTCGCCGCCGCCTCGGTTGTCGACCAGACAGATAAGATTGCAGAGAAGCTGAAAGTCCGCCATTTCGAGTGACGGGAAGACCGCTTTTTGTCCTAACCCGCATTTCTCGCAGTTTTGATTAGTCGGGAAGAGTCGAAAGCGCCGCCTTGGCGCATCTGCGGAAGGCTTGTCGCGAGTCGGCGGGACCCGAGCCTGAACCTTTGCTGCTGGACAGAATCGCATCTTCCCGGTCCAATACGGGCCAGGTTCTACACGGGGGGAAGTCATGACTCATTCCAAGACCGTTCACCTTCTTGTGGGCACCCACAAAGGAGGTTTCCTATTGACCTCCGATTTGGAGCGGGAGAAGTGGGAAACGCGAGGCCTCTTTTTCAAGGGGACCGACATCAACCATATGATTCTGGATCAGCGGCGGGAGCCCACACTGTACGCCTGTGTCAACAGCCTGTGGTGGGGACCGGACATTCGATTCAGCCTGGATTTCGGGGAGACTTGGCAGGAGCCCAAGACCCCAGTTCGATTCAAGGAAGGCTCGGAGCAAAAGGTGAAGCGGGTCTGGTGCGTGACGCCCGGGCGCAAGGGGGAGCCGGGGGTCCTTTTTGCAGGCGTTGACCCGGCCACACTTTTTCGCACCGAAGATGGGGGCCGGAACTGGACCGAAGTCGAGTCTTTGACCCGCCACCCCACGCGCGAGAAATGGATGCCCGGAGCCGGTGGAATGATGGTCCACAGCATCTGTCCCCATCCCACCGACTCCCAGAAAATTGGTGTCGGCATATCGGCGGCCGGAACCTTCTGCTCCGAGGATGGCGGGGCGAGCTGGGAGCCGCGAAACAAAGGGGTTCGAGCCGAGTTTCTGCCGGACAAGTTCCCTCAAGTGGGCCAGTGCGTCCACCACATGGAATCCCATCCCGATCGACCGGAAGTCTTGTACCAGCAGAATCATGACGGAGTGTACCGCAGCGATAACGAGGGCCTGGACTGGACCGACATCTCTCAGGGACTACCTTCCCGTTTCGGCTTTCCACTCCAAATCCATCCTCGGCGACCCGACACCATTTACGTCATTCCTGAAGAAGGCGCCGAGTTCCGGGGTCCGGTCAACGCCGCGTTTGCCGTCTATCGAAGCCGGAACCGGGGAGTGGATTGGGAGAGACTCGATCGGGGCCTTCCCAGCCGGAACGCCTACCTGCACGTTTTTCGTCAGGCCATGTGCGCGGACAGCTGCGAATCGACGGGTCTCTATTTCGGAACCAGCACGGGGCATATTTTTCATAGCCGGGACGGAGGCGATTGCTGGGAGTTGCTGGCCAACTGGCTGCCGCCGATCTTCTCCTTGAGCGCCGAGGTCCTCTGAATTCTCCCGGGAGACACGACGATGCGAGCCATTCTGGACGGACTGGCACTGATTCTTGCACTCGTTTCCAGCGCGGCCGAGCCTCAAGACGATTGGCCCGAAGCTCACTTGCGACAAAGTGACCTGGAGGCCCACCTGCGTTTCATCGCTTCCGACGAGCTGGCCGGACGCCTCACCGGGACTGCGGGCAATGATGTGGCCGCCCGCTACATTGCCGAACAGTTTCGGGCCGCCGGTGTCGAGTCCCCGCCCGGAATAGACAACTACCTGCAGGCGGTACCGCTGGCTCGAACTCGACCGCCGGAGCAGCGAGGGATGACCCTGCCCGGCCATGAATGGGAAAAGGAAGAGGTCCTGGTCGTTGCCGGAGCTCCCTTTCAACTGGAATCCGAGGTCGTCTACGCGGGCTATGGCCGCTCCGGACTCCACTCGGGGCCGGACGACTTCGACGGGCTGAACGTGAGTGGAAAAATTGTGGCGGTGCGCTTTGGCCTTCCGGGCTCTCGTCGGAGAGGATTCAGCGCGATGGCGGAGAAACGACGAGCGGCCCTGGCCCGGGGGGCGGTGGCCCTCATCGAGTTTTACGATGACGCTCGATGGAAGACGCTGACGCGCCTCCTGGGCCGAGCGCGGATTTCCCTGGATGGAGACATCGATTCTGAGGAAATCCCTCACCTTTTGGTCCGCGATCCGAAGGGGCGTCGCCTTGCGCAGCTGGAAGACAAAACGGATGTGGAAGCGTCTCTGCAAGCTTCCCGACAGAGGCGACAGCCGATCAGGTCGAGCAATGTGTTGGGCCTCATCCCTGGAGCAGATCCAGCGCTCTCTCACGAATACCTCATTCTAACCGCCCACTACGATCATCTAGGCTCCGGAGAGGCCCTCCCGGGCGCCACCGAAGGGGATTCCATCTTTAACGGAGCCAGAGACAATGGGATGGGGGTTGTCGCCCTCTTGGCCGCGGCTCGGGCTTTGGCCAGTAAACCACCTGCTCGCTCCATCCTACTGGCTGCCGTTACAGGGGAAGAGGAGGGGTTGTTGGGGAGCCGGTATTACGTGGCCCATCCGCCGGTCACCCTCGACCAGACTGTGTTTGACTTGAATGCCGACGGAGCGGGCTTCACCGACACCGGCGTCGTCACCCTGATCGGTCTGGAGCGGTCGAGCGCAAGCGAGCAGCTGCGCGCGGCCTGTCAAGATTCCAACCTGGAGGCCATTCCGGAGCCGGCGGGAGAAAGAAGTTTTTTTGGTCGCTCCGACAACGCCAGCTTCGCCCGAAAAGGGGTGCCGTCGCTGACCTTCAGCCCCGGCTTCAGGGCCTTCGACGCAAAGATCATGCGCTACTATCACCAGCCGGGTGATGAGGCCGACGACCGTTTCGACTATGGCTACCTGAGCCGCTTCTGCCAGGCATTCACGCGGGCCGCCCGCTACATCGCGAACCACCCGGCAAGGCCACACTGGACGCCGGGCGACCGTTTCGAAACGGTCGCCCGGACCCGTTACGGGAGCGGCTAGCTCGTTTACATA
>JBHHYX010000139.1:0-11845 GCA_046757765.1 Acidobacteriota bacterium
GCAGTCCGATGTTTGAAATTGCCGCAAGCCCAATGCGGTCAAGACGTTTTGGCAGGTCGTGAACCAGCGACTGGCGACGGAAGTCGCGTAGCCTGAACGCCAGCTAACAAGGCGATGAACCCGCCGCCGTGGCTTCGGCGCCGCTGTAGAAGTCTCAAGTAACCTTGGGCTCGGCGCCCAAGCACATTCGGCTGGCGGCGCGGATTATCGCCCAGCCGTTATGTTGCTGGAAACCGCTTGCAAGAGTTTTGAACTGAGCGAGAGAAGCGGGTAGTTGATGCTTGAGCGGATTCGAGCGGCGGCAAGGCAACGGATTCTGTACCTGCCGCATGCGATCCGACAAATGTCGAGGCCTGAGAGGCTGATTACTCCTGCCGAGGTAAGGGACGTGACTGAAATCGGGGAGATTATTGAGGATTACCCGGAAGATCCGAGGGGCCATAGCTGCCTCATGCTCGGCGGAGGAGAGGGTGGCCGTCCGATTCATGTAGTGTGTTCCCCGAAAGAGGAGTACTTAGCGATAATCACGGCCTATGTACCATCGGAGGAAGACTGGGAGTTGGACTTCCGGCTGAGGAAGACGAGATGAAGTGCATTCACTGTCAGGGTCAGATGAAGCGGAGTGCAGCGCCATTCCATGTGGACCGAAAGGGCTATCACCTGCTTTTGGACGCAGTTCCAGCGTGGGTGTGTTCGCAGTGCGGGGAGCCGTATTTTGAGGAGACGGAGGTGGATTCAATTCAGGAAGCGATTCGGGCGCTTGACACGCAGGCGACGAAACTCGCCACCTCCGCGTAGGCATGCTGGGAGTGGTGGGGAGATCGGCGACATAACCAGCCGATCAAGTCGGACGCCTAGCGTCTAAACGAAATAAGGATTTGTGTGGCGCGGAGGCTTCGTGACCGGATCCTCGCGGAGGCGGAGGCGGCTTGAGTGACCGGCGCGACTCGCGCGTATACCTTGACGACATTCTCGAGGCTGCCGCCAAGGCTCGCGAGTTCGTTTCCAGCTGTTCCTTCGACGAGTTTCGCGCCGATGAGCGTACGGTGTTTGCCGTAATCCGAGCACCCGAGATCGTCGGCGAGGCAGCAAAGACCGTCCCGGTAGATGTGCGAGGAGCTCGCCGCCGGGATCCCGTGGCTGGACATAACCGGAATGCGCGACAAACTGATCCATGCGTATGTCGCGGACGAGACCCAGTCAGGGGACTTTCCGCCAGCATGAAACCCAACCACCGGGAACCTGAATGACGAAACCTGATCTTCCGCTTCGCCCGTCTGAGTTTGTGTCTCGTCTTCTCGAATGGTACCGGCGCGAAAGGCGCGACCTGCCATGGAGAAGAACATCGGATCCCTACCGGATCTGGCTCTCCGAGATCATGCTGCAGCAGACACAAGTGAAGACGGTTCTTCCCTACTATGAGAAGTTTCTGCGCGCCTATCCCACGGTTGAGAAACTGGCTCAGGCGGATGAACATTCCGTCCTCTCGCTGTGGTCGGGTCTGGGCTACTACAACCGCGCCCGCAACCTGCACAAAGCCGCCCGGGTGGTGTGCGAGAAGCACGGGGGGCATTTCCCCCAGGATCTAAAGGGCGCGCTGGAACTGCCGGGCATAGGCCGCTATACGGCCGGCGCTATCCTGTCGGCGGCTTACCGCCAGCCCTTACCCATTCTGGACGGAAATGTTCGCCGCCTGCTGGTTCGTTACCTCTGCCTGGAGGCTGCGGCCAGGCCTAAAGAAGAGGAGGCTCAGCTCTGGAACCTGCTCGGCCGGCTGGTGCGGACACCCCTCGCTGCCAGGTTCGTTTCCGAGTTCAATCAGGCACTCATGGAACTCGGCGCCCTTGTCTGCAAGCCGCGCCTCCCCGACTGTTCGAAGTGTCCCCTGCAAGAGAGCTGCCTCGCCCTCAAGGATGGGTTGGAGGAGAAGCTGCCCCCTCCTCGACGCCTTCGGCCTGTCGAGAAAGCTGTCTTTGTCGTGGCTGTCATCCGGCGGAAGGGGACGTATCTGTTGAGACAAAACCTGGAGGGACCGATCCTGAAAGACTTCTGGGAGTTCCCCCGGGTAGAGGGCCGGCCCGGTCCGGGTCTGGAAAAGCGATTCCTGCAAACCCACGGACTGTTGTTGAAAATCCACCAGCTTGGGTCCCCCGTCTCGCACCAGGTCACCTTTCGCAGACTCATATTCTTCCCCGCCCTCTGCTCCTTGCGGTCCCCTCCTCCCTCCGGTGGTTGGACTTGGAGCCGCATCGAAACAAGAGGGTTTCCCGTCTCTGCTTACGTCAGGAAGGTAGAAAGAGTCGCAAGAAGCCTATCCGAGTCAACTCCCCGCAGTCGTACTGGACAGTACATCAAGCAGGCCGACCGAGCGTAACGCAGTCCAGGGGGGATGCATTCCGCTCCGCAATAGATCGTTTGTGAAATTCGGGTTAGGTTAGGAGCCTGTCCGAGTATTACGATCTCAGGAATTCAGCGGGGCGGCGTTCCTCCGACCGAGCAGTGGTATAGCCGGGTCTTCCTCGGTATCGGAATCGGGTTCGCAATCGCTATCGCCGTCGATTGCGATGGCGGGGAGGAAGGCGCAGGATGTCGATCACCGATCCCGATAGCGATGCCGATACCGAGCTTTGGAGCCTCAAAAAGTCTGGATCGACACCGGTCTCTCCAAAGACCCTTCGGTGGCCAGGGGACCAGAGTGTTGGTTGTCGGCCCGGCAGGGTTTGGGCGATAATTTGGGAATGATTGAGACGAGATCCAGGTTCAGCACTGTTCTTTTTGTGATGGCCGCGCTTCTGCTTCCAGCCTTCCTGCTTGGGCAGAGAGGTCGACCACCCCGCAGGATTCCGAACCCCAGCACGATTCTCTTGAAGGGCGGATCGCGGGTCGAATTCAAGACATTCTACTCGCCTGCGATCGGCGAAACCACTCGCTACAGCGTTCTTCTGCCTCCGTCCTATGATAAGAATCTGAAACGGGCGTTTCCGGTCGTCTACTTCCTGCACGGACTGTTCAATGACGACACCAGCTGGTGTGTGGATCGCTATGGCAACCTTCCGGCCCTCATCGAACAGATCATCCAAAGTGAACAAGTCCCCGAGTTCCTGATGGTGCACCCCAATGGGGAGAACAGCTTCTACACCGACTACGCGGATGGCAGCAAGAAGTTTGAAGAATACGTTCGCAAAGACTTGATCGCGGAAGTTGAAGCCCATTTCCGTGTCAAGAAAGAGCGCGAAAACAGGGCCATCGGCGGGACTTCGATGGGAGGTTATGGGGCCTTGAAGATCGCAATGAAGTTCCCGCGGCTCTATGCTTCGGTGGCGGCAGGTTCGCCTATTATCCTGTTGGGCGAGGATCCCTCGGCTCAGCTGACGACCGGCTCTACCAGAACAAGCCAGTTCTTCTCGCGCATCTTTGCCGCCGTTTTCGGCCAACCTTTGGACCGCGAGCACTGGAAGAAGAACAGCATTGAGCTTCTGGCCCAAAGCGCTCCATTGACAAACCTCAACATCTGCATGCTCTATGGAACCGCTGACCGCTACAACGGACTCGTCCCCATGGAGAAAGGGATCCGTAGGGTGGATGGAATCCTCAAAAGACGAGGTGTCCCGCACCAGCTCAAGGTCTACGAAGGCGAGCCTCACGGCTGGGCTTTGATGAGCAAGCACCTTAAGCAGACTCTTCAGTTTCTGACTCAGACTTTTTGACAGAGCGGAGTGTTTTGGCGGCGGCCGTGTAGAGGATTATCCGAGCGTTTTTCTTCGCCCTTATTCCGTCTACGCTAATGGCGCGTGCACAGTCTGAAATCGCTCCGTTGAAGTGTCGGCGGGCTTTGTGTTACCTGAGTTGAGCGATTCTGGCGGATGGGAAGCGCCAAGATGTTGTGTTCCCGCGAGTTGCGGAGACCGCAGGGCATACCCGCTGCGGTATGTCGAGGATCGACAAGACCCGCGGGACGCAACAGATTGGTGCTTACCGCCGTCGACAATCGCTCGATTCAGGTGTTAGATTGATCCGCGTGCAGGGATCCGGGTTCAACAAGCAGGGGGATGTCTTTCGCCAAATGACGCCTGCTCAGCGCATGGCGGCCGCCATGCGCCTGTACTGGTCTGCGCGTGAGCTCAAGACAGCTGCGTTGAGGGCCCGGTATCCGTCCAAGTCGACGTCTGAGATTCGTCGTCTGGTGAGCGAGGCGTTCCTGTATGCCCGAGACTAACCTGTTCTTGTTGTTTACGCGTCCGCTCGACCAGCTTGGCGTGGACTACATGGTAACGGGAAGCGTTGCCACGATCGTCTATGGAGAGCCTCGATCCACCCATGATGTGGATCTTGTTGTGGCGCTGAAGGAGGAAGATGTGGTCCGGCTGCTGGAGGCGTTTCCGGAGTCGGACTACTACCGTCCACCCGAGGAGGTGGTTCGCGTGGAGTTGGCCCGAGCCCAGCGGGGCCACTTCAATCTGATCCACAACGAAACAGGCTTCAAGGCAGACGTCTACCTGGTGGGCGACGATCTCCACCGCTGGGCGCTACGGCGTCGCAGACGTGTGGATCTCTCCGGTGATGCAGGCCTGTGGGTCGCGCCGCCGGAGTATGTCATCGTTCGCAAGCTCGAGTACTACAGGGAAGGTCGCTCCGAGAAGCACCTGCGCGATATTCGTGGGCTTCTTGAGACAAGTGGCGGTGACCTGGACCGCGACGTTTTGTTCGAATGGCTGTCACGCCTCGGTCTGCTCTCTCTGTGGGATGGTGTCAAAGAAGACTGAAACCAGAATCCGGGCCCGGGGCGTCGAGCCTTGCTAAAGCCGACTTCATCGCCTCGAATTCTCGCTTGCGTTTCTTGCCTTCACGACAGAGCTTACGGGAGTCGATGAGGTTGATGGGCTGGATCTCGAAAGAGAAGTTTGGGTAAGGTTGAGAGCAATGGCTGATGTTGTGAAAAGACGGGTTCGCAAGGACTTCTGTGAAGCGGATCTTGAAGCGGTGGAAACCCGGGAGTGGCTGGAATCTCTCGACTACGTGATCGAGGAAGGAGGATCCGAGCGCACGCGCCGGCTTTTGCAGAAACTGGAGATCCATGCCCACAAGCGCGGCGTTGAGATTCCGTTTTCCGCCAACACGCCCTATATCAATACCATTGTGCGCCACCGACAGCCACCTTTTCCCGGTAGCCGGGAGATCGAACGGCGGATCAAGAGTTTGATTCGATGGAACGCGATGGCCATGGTGGTTCGCGCCAACCGCGAAGAAAGCGGAATCGGCGGCCATATCTCGACCTATGCCTCGGCCGCGACGTTGTATGAAGTGGCCTTCAACCATTTCTTTCGGGGAAAGGACTTCGAGGACGGCGGTGACCAGGTCTTTTTCCAGGGCCATGCGGCGCCGGGAATCTACGCCCGAGCCTTTCTCGAGGGCCGCCTGAGCGAGAAACACCTGGAGAACTTTCGCCGGGAGCGTAAGCGGGGAGGGGGTCTCTCCTCTTATCCCCATCCCTGGCTGATGCCCGATTTTTGGGAATTTCCGACCGTATCCATGGGCCTGGGGCCCATTGTGGCCATCTATCAGGCCCGTTATAACCGCTACCTGGAAGACCGAGGCTTGAAGAAGACCTCATCCTGCAAAGTGTGGGCGTTCCTGGGCGACGGGGAAACCGACGAACCCGAGTCCCTGGGTGCCATCGGGCTGGCGTCCCGAGAAACGCTGGACAATCTCATTTTTGTCATCAACTGCAACCTGCAGCGATTGGACGGCCCCGTCCGAGGCAACGGCAAAATCATCCAGGAACTGGAGACGGTCTTCCGGGGGGCCGGCTGGAACGTCATCAAGGTCATCTGGGGGGATTCCTGGGATCCGCTTTTGCAGCAAGATGAGACGGGCGCCTTGGTGGAACGAATGAACGAGCTTGTGGACGGCCAGTGGCAGAAGTATTCGGTCGAGGGCCCCGCCTATTTCCGGGAGCATTTTTTCGGGGGCGATCCTCGGCTGAAAAGGATGGGTGAGGAGCTTTCCAACACCCACCTCGACAACTTGCGACGGGGCGGACACGATCCGGAAAAGGTCCATGCCGCCTTCAAGGCCGCCGTGGAGCACAAGGGGGCTCCTTCCGTCATTCTAGCCAAGACGGTGAAGGGCTATGGCCTCGGAGAAGCGGGTGAGGGAAAAAACATCACCCATCAGCAAAAAAAGCTGAATGAGGAAGAATTGCGCCAGTTCCGCAGCCGTTTCGGAATCCCGCTTTCCGACGATGAGGTGGCGGCCACTCCCTTTTACCGACCTCGCGAAGACAGCCCTGAAATCATTTACCTGAAGGAAAGAAGACAAAAACTGGGAGGGTTTCTTCCCCGTCGAATCGTCCGGGCCCAAAACCTGAAGACCCCTCCCTGGGCGCTCTTCTCCGAATTCAAGCAGGGCACCGGTGAGCGGGAAGTGTCGACCACCATGGCCTTCGTGCGGATTCTCGCCAAGCTTCTCAGAGACAAGGAGATCGGCAAGCGGATCGTTCCGATCATTCCGGATGAGGCGCGCACCTTTGGCATGGAGGCCCTCTTCAGCCAGTTTGGGATCTACTCCCACGTCGGCCAGCTCTATGAACCGGTCGATGCCGGAAGTCTCATGTTTTACAAGGAAGCCCGCAACGGTCAGATCTTGGAGGAGGGAATCAGTGAAGCGGGCTCGATCGCTTCCTTCATCGCGGCCGGTACCGCCTACGCCACTCACGGTCTCTACACTATCCCCTTTTTCATCTTCTACTCGATGTTTGGCTTTCAGCGCGTGGGCGACCTCATCTGGGCCGCCGCCGACATGAGCTGCCGCGGCTTCCTGGTGGGGGGGACGGCGGGAAGGACGACACTGGCCGGCGAGGGGCTCCAGCACCAGGATGGAAATAGCCACCTCCTGGCCTATCCGGTTCCGAACCTGGTCGCCTACGACCCGGCTTTTGCCTACGAGTTGGCGGTCATCATCCGCCACGGTATCCAGCGCATGTACGAGAAAGGGGAGAACCTGTTTTATTACCTGACGGTGGAGAACGAAAACTATCCGATGCCGGCCATGCCCGAAGGAGTCGAGGAAGGCATTCTCAAAGGGATGTATCTCTACAAGGCGTGCCCGGACAGTGGGGCGAAGGCTCAAGTCCAGCTGCTGGCCAGCGGCGCGATTGTGAACGAGGCGCTTCGAGCCCAACAGCTGCTAGGAGAAAAATACGGCGTGGCTGCCAGTGTCTGGAGCGTGACCAGTTTCAAGGAACTCTACAGAGAAGGTTTAGCGGCGGAACGCTGGAACAGGCTTCATCCTTCCAGGAAACCAAAGGTCCCCTATGTCGCCCAGTGTGGGCGGCGCGCCCCGGGTGTCTTCGTGCTGGCCACCGACTACCTCAAGGCGCTACCTCAGTCGATTGTGGGCTGGCTGCCGCGCACAGCAGTCGCCCTGGGAACGGACGGCTTTGGCCGAAGCGAGTCTCGAGCCGCGCTGCGGGACTTCTTTGAAGTCGACTTCCGCCACATTACCCTGGCTGCCCTTTACGCCCTTTCCAAAGAAGGGTTGGTGCGGACCACCGTCGTCAAGAGAGCTATCAAAGAGATGGAAATCGACCCGGAACAACCAGATCCCGTAACCTTGTAGCACCTTGTGGAGCGTGGAGGCGAGAGGGGTCTCAGGCCCCGAATGGAATGATGGGGGGAGTTGCGGCGGCCGAGTTGCTCCCCACCCATAGCATAGACAGCAAGGGATAGTCTTTGAGATGACAGAATTCAGACTTCCGAGCCTGGGTGAAAATATCGAGTCCGGCCAGATCGTCGGGATACTGGTCTCAGTCGACGATATCATCGAAAAACAGCAGCCGATCCTGGAACTGGAGACCGATAAAGCCGTGATCGAAGTCCCCTCTCCGATCCGTGGAAGGATCCAGGAGATCCACGTCAAAGAGGGCCAGCAGGCCGTGGTCGGACAGCTCATTCTCACCTGGGCCCAAGACATGACAGCTTCCGCCCGGGAGACTGAGCCTGCGGGGCGGCTCACCGACGGGAGGGTCGTGACAGGCTCCTCCCCGAAGCCACGGCCAGGGCTAGCGAAAGCCTCCCCGGAAGCGGGTCCGATTGAGGGTCAGGTAAGAGTAGCGGCTGAACGCCAGGATGCCGGCGAAGGCAAACCTGACGACGAAGTCGTCGATCTCGGCGTCGCTGTAGGGGAGACCGCCAGCGAGGACCGCCAACCGGCCGTTGCCGCGGCCCCCTCGGTGCGTCGTTTTTCCCGGGAAATCGGCGTTGACATCCGCAGGGTGCCGGGATCAGGCATCAAAGGACGCCTCTCGGTCGACGATGTTAAGGCCTACGCTCGAAAATGGAGAGTGAGTCACGAAGGGATGCGAAGACCTGCGCTGGAACCGCTCCCGGATTTCGGGCAATGGGGGGAGTTGGAGATCCGGGATCTGACCAATGTCCGGCGCATCACCGCCGAGCACATGACCCGCTCCTGGACCACCGTCCCCCACGTGACGCAACACGACGCCGTAGATATCACCGCCCTGGAGGAGAGGCGGAGACGCTATGCCAGGAAAGCCGACGCCGCAGGAGGCAAGCTGACTCTGACGGCCATCCTGCTGAAGGTCGCCGCGGCCGCTCTGAAGAGGTTTCCGGAATTCAATGCCAGCATTGACATCGTGAACCATAAGGTTGTCTACAAGAAGTATATCCACATGGGCGTGGCAGTGGAGACCGAGCGCGGTCTTCTGGTCCCGGTGATCCGAGACGTGGATCGCCACAACATCCTCCAGCTCTCGACCCAACTGACCGAAGTGGCCGAAAAGGCGAGAAACGGAAAACTGCGCCCGGAGGAGATGAAGGGGGGCACTTTCACCATCACTAACCTGGGTGGAATCGGCGGAACGGCCTTCACTCCAATCGTGAATTGGCCGGAAGTGGCCATCCTCGGGATCTCACGCTCCAGAACCGAAGCGGCCTTCGTGGAAGGTAAAGTGGTTCCTCGCACCATGCTCCCCTTGTCGCTTTCCTACGATCATCGTTTGATTGACGGCGCCGCCGCCGCCCGCTTCCTTAGCTGGGTCTCAGAAGGCCTGCGGGACCCGTTCCTGCTTCTTCTGGAAGGCTAGCCCGGATTTTCTCACACCTGGTCGTAGCGAAGAGCCGGAAGCGCCGCGCTGACAAGGCGTTACGACCGAGGCCCCCGGAGGCGTAGTCGTGCACTACGTCGAGGAGGCCGAGGGCGGGCAACGCAGTCAGCGGGGATGATTCCGGCTCTGCACTAGATTGGGTGTGAGAAATGCGGGCTAGCCCGACGACTACAATCACCGCAAAGTGAGGGGTTTCCATGATCCGATCTCGACCTCTGCCATCAGTTTACCCGACCCTTCTCACCCTCCCGCTGCTGGCGGCTCTCTCAGTTCCCTCCTCCGTGAGCGGCTCCACACGTGAACGACCCAAACTGGCGGTTGTCTTGAGTGGCGGAGGCGCTCGGGGAGGCGCCCACATTGGAGTCTTGCGCCGTTTGGAGGAGGAGGGAGTCCCGATCGACCTGATCGTGGGGACCAGTTTCGGAGCGCTGGTGGGTGGGCTCTATGGGGTGGGCTACTCGACCCGAGATATCGAACTCATCCTGCAGCGCATCGACTGGAACGATCTGGTGGACGACACCCCCGATCGAAGGCTGCTCGACCTGGAGACCCGCTCCCGCGCCGATGAACGTCTATTGGAACTCCACTTTCGGAACCTGGACCTGCAACTTCCCACCGGCCTGCAGGCGGGCCAGAAGATCAAGCTGCTGCTGGATCGGCTCACCGTCCTGCCGACGCTGGAAGCGGGCAATGACTTCGATCGCTTCCCCACCCCTTTTCGGGCCGTGGCCACGGACATCTTGACAGGGAAGGCCCGCGTCTTCCGGCGCGGTTCCCTGGGCGCCGCCATACGGGCCAGCATTTCCGTCCCTGGAATCTTCAGCCCCGTCGAGGAGGGCAATACCCTGCTCGTGGATGGAGGCATTGCTTCCAATCTTCCCGTCGAGATCGCTCTCGGGAGCGGCGCCTCGCTCATCATTGCCGTCGATGTTTCAACGCCTCTGAAGAGCCGCAAGGAGGAGGTCCACTCCCTCTTTGACGTCCTGGATCAGGTGATCAGCATCCACATTGAAGAAAACAGGCGCAAGAGCCTGGAACGGGCTCAAGTAGTGATCCAGCCCGATCTGAAGGGTTTTTCGTCTCTCGATTTCTCCCACGCGGCGACTTTGGTGGGGACGGGCTACGAGGCCACTGAGGCCCAGCTTCCCAAGATCCGAGCGCTCCTGCGGGCCAACTCCATCGACTTGCCCGCCTCTGGACGACGGGCTTCGATGCTCGACCCCAGTCGATTCGACCCCAATCAGGAGGAGGTCTCGAGTAGAAAGATCCTGCCTGACCGTGTGGAAATCGAGGGGTTGAAGCGCTACTCACGTCTCGTTCGAAACGACCCCACTCCCGCAAGTCCTCTCTCTCTCAAATCGATTGATGACAAGGTTTCAACTTTGTACGGGACTGGCCTCTTCGAGAAGGTCGGCTATCGCCTGGAAAAAGAGAAAGGCAAGACGGTCTTGACCTATCAATTGAGTGAGCTGCCGGCCACCAAAGCTGGATTCGGACTCCGATATGATCGCGACTACAATTTCACCGCCGCTGTCGATCTCACCAGTCGAGGCCTTCTGGACAGCAGGACGGATGTGAGCATTCACGCCCTGATCGGGGACTTCAAGAGCGCCGATGTGGAGTTCAAAAGGCAACCCCTGGCGGGAAGCCGGTCACAGCTCTCGGCCCGAGTGCACTACCGCTTTCTGGAGCGGCTCCTTTTCAACGGAAACGACTCCACGGGCGAGTTCGACGACGAACGACTCGGCTTCCAGTTCTCCTTTCGCCACAATCTGGGGAAACCCACTCAACTCGAGGTGGCTTATGATATTGAAAGAGTAGACGTGGAAGGGAGGGTCGACCGTCTCGGACCCCTTTCTCCAGCCATCCTGGCTGGATTGAGAGCCGAAGTGCGTTCGGATACCCTCGACGACTTCGACTTCCCGAACCACGGTTCCGTCAACCGCTTCTCTTTCGAATGGCAGGATCCAGCTCTTGGAGGCGATTTCTCCTTCACCCGATTCATCGCCTCAGCCGACCACTATTTCAGTCCGACCTCCAAATCAACCTTCGGTCTGAACGGCGCCTGGGGTCTGGTGAGTGACCGAGTGCCCTTCTACGAAAGGCTCTTCTCCGGCGGAGCCCACTACCTGAGGGCCTCGTCTTTGCCGTTTGTGGGTCTGGACCGGGACCAACTGGCTTCCCGGCACCTCTTTTACCTGGGCGCTTCCTACCGCTACAGAATCAAAACCTTGCAGCTGGGCCTCATCCGCAACATCTACTGGGGCCTCAGATATCAGTCCGGCCTTTTCAACCGGGAAGACGACCTGCTCGATTTTCAATCTCTCCTCCACGGCTTTGGCGGAGGTCTCTATCTAGACACTCGCTTCATCGGCCCCATTCGGCTGGAAGCGGGAGGAACCAACCGCAAGGACTTCAATGTTTACTTTTCGGTCGGCCACTTCTTCTAGCTGGCTGTTGCGTAAGTCCGTTCCCACTTTTCGGACTCTTCATTCGAGCTGGGGCTTCCCGGAAGGCGTCCGCTTCACGCCCTTTCTTTTCCTTCGCAACACCACCGACCAGCGCCTGCGGGTCAAGATCGAGCTTCACTACAGTGGGGAGGAAGAAAGCCGCTCCGTCCAGGTGCCTTGCGTGGAAAGCAAGACATGCGATTCCAACGACGCGGGAATCGATCTGGCGGACGGGACTTTTTCAGACATTGGACTGACCGCTAATGGATAC
>JBHHYX010000140.1:0-11749 GCA_046757765.1 Acidobacteriota bacterium
AGCAACCCAGTCATCACCTCAATGGGCTCTCGGCGGTATGAGGTCGCTCGCTACCATTTGGTATCTGCAATCTTAGGGCTCGCGCAAGAATAACTTCACATTTTGGCCTCTCATCTTCACACCCTCTTCGGCCGCTCCTCAATCGCGAAATCCTCAACCTAGGCCCGGCTACGCCTGCGGTTTCGCTCAATCGTTCGCGGCCAAATCTGGTGCAAATCTGAGCGCCAACTCTGCGAACTTATTATTGCGCAAACCCTTACCTTGGGTATTGGTGGTTGGGAGTTGGGGAATTCGAGTTCCCATCTGAGGTCAGCGCGGAGAGGACCCTGAGGCCGCCGCGGACGACTCATGAGAGAGCCGGGTTGGCCGGGAGGTCCTGGACTGCTGGGGAGATTCGGACAGAGACTACCTGTGAGATGCCGGGATCGTTCATGGTCACTCCAAAGAGTGCGTCGGAGGTTTCCACGGTCTGGTGGTTGTGCGTGATGAGGACCAATTGAGTCTTCTGGCTCATCTCCCGCATCAAATCCGCAAATCGGGCCACGTTAGCGTCATCCAGAGCGGCGTCGACCTCATCCAGAACACAAAAGCGGCTGGGCCGATAAGTGAACAGACCCACCAGCAGGGCCAGGACCGTGAGCGCCTTTTCGCCTCCTGAAAGGAGCATCACATTTTGCTCTCGTTTGCCTGGTGGCCTGGCATGGATGTCGATCCCGCTTTCCAGCATGTTTTGTTCGTCGAGCAGCCGCATCCCACATTCGCCGCCGCCGAAAAGCTTTCGGAAGACCTCGTTGAAGTGGTGGTTGACAGTGTCGAAAGCCTGCCGGAATTTTTCCCGGCTTCTACGGTCGAGATCCTGAATCGCTCGCGCCGTATCGGCGATTGACTGCTCCGTATCGCTCCTCTGGGTGGAGAGGAAATTGTGACGTTCTTCGTTCTCCTGGTACTCGTCCAGGGCGGTCATATTGACGGGGCCAAAGGATTCCAGGCGCTGTCGAAGTTTTTCATAAAGACGGGCGGTCTGGTTCAGATCCAGACCACGGTCATCGACTCCCGCGACCACTTCCTGGAGGGGAGACTGCAATTCCTCGGCGCAACGCCGCTCCAGCTCCTGGAGCTGGGTCTCAAGCCGCGCCAGCTCGATGTCAAGCCGTCCCCGCTCCTTCTGCCGTTCCGTCTTCTCGTCTTGCAGCTGCCGGAGTTGCCCTTCGATTCGAGAATGGGTTTCTTTCCATCCTTGAAACTCTTTCTCATGCCGCTCCAAAGAGGTATCAGTCTGCTCTTGTTGCTTCTTGAACTTGCGCAACGAGGTTCGGGTCCGGCTCAGATCCTGGTTCAGGGTGTCAAGCCGCTGTTCGTTTTCCTTCTCCGCCCGGCGAGTGGTCTCACCTCGCGATCGCAGGTCCTTCAACTCCTGGTCGATTCTTTCGAGAGTGCGGCCGAGAGCCAGGCGGCGTTCCGAAAGGACTTTCCGGTCCGAAGCGATCGAGTGCAGTCGCTCTTGTCTTTGCCCCAATTCCCGCTTGAATTGGCGAAGAGACTCCTGGGCTTTATGGATCCGTTCTTCGGCTTCCCTTCGGGCGGCACTCTTTGCAGCCAGATCAGCTTCGACCTGACGGGCTCTTTCTTGGAGACTCGATTCTTCCTGGCGCAACCTCATCGTTTCGTCCGCCACGACCTGGAGAGCCTGCCGGAGCCGACGCGCGTCTCGTTCCTGCTCTTGCTGCTGGTGTTTGAGACCGATGATTTCCTTCTCCAGTTCACGTTCCGCCTCCTGGCACAGGCTGCAGGCGTCGAGCACTTTCTGGAGTCGGCGATTCTCGAGCTGCTCCTTTTCAGCTGAGGCTGCAAGGGACTTGTTGGCCGCGGCAATCTTCCGTTCGAGTTGTCTTTTTTGGCGCTTCAGACTCAAAAAGCCCAGCTTCTTCGAAGGAGCGGCCGAGGCGGACAAGAGACCCTTAGCAGAGAGTGTTTCAGCCTCCAGAGTGACAAAGGTGCTGTCGGGATGGGAATGTGCCAGTTGAATGGCCCTCTCCAGGTGCGAGACGACAATGGCGCTGGCTCGTTGGGGAAAAAGCCGGCGGAAGGCGCCCTCCACTTCAGGATCCATTCGCAGTAACTCGCCCAACCTGCCATGCACCCCTTCTTCCATGGTTGCGCTTCGCCGGCCATTGCGCCCGCCGCCCGCGGCGTCTCCGTTGTTGCCGCGCAGGCTCAGGAAAGTGCACCTGCCGCTCTGCAGAGCTTTGACTTCCGAACGTCCACGGACGGCTTCGTCCATGGAATCAACGACCACATACTCCAGTTCCTCCTCCAGGAACTCCTCCACCAGTCGTTCATACTGGGGACTCGTCTCGATGTGATCCGCCAGGGTGCCACCGGAGTGAATCCCCGGCTTCGCGCTGAGATGATTGAGAAGTTTGCGAACTCCTTCACTGTACTGAGAGTGGTTCATTTCCACTTCGGAAAGTGACTGGAATCGTTCGCGATAAGCGATCAACCGGTTGCGAATCTCGGTAGCCTCAGCCTCCAGGTCCTTGATCGTGGATTCCAGTTCTCTCCTTTCTTGCAGTTGTTTTTCGATCTCTTCCCTGGCAGCGGCAAGCCGGGCACCCCTGTCGCTGATCAGTCGGCGGGTTGACTCGAGCTCTTCTGAAGAGTCGCGCAGTTTTCGGGCGTCTTGAACCCGATCTCGTTCCAGCCTTTCCCGGGTGACCGCCGTCTCTTTAATCCGATCCTCCAGTTGCTCCTTCAGGTTACCGAGGGAAACCGTCTCGGCCGACAAGCGCAACAACTGGTTTCTCAGTTCCTCGACCTGGGCCTCGATCCGTCCCACCTCGGCAGTGGCTTGACGCACCTGATCCGTCTGCTCCGCGTGCAGATTTTCGGCTTTTGTCTGGCGGGCTTCGAGAGCCTCCTTCTGGGCCTGGAAGTGGGCCCGTTCCTGGTTGGCCTTGAGGAGGGATTGTCGAATCGCCTCTTGCTCATCTCTGTTGTCTTGCAGGTGTCGCTGAGTGGTCTGGATCTGGTCCAGGTAATGGCGAATGGAGTTCTCACTGCGGTCGACTTCCAGCCGAACTTCCGACTGCTGCCGGCGCAGATGGCTCAAGTCGGCCTCCAGACTCTCTCTGGCTTCAAGGCTGCGCTCTTGTGTCTTCCGACAGGCGAGGAAGGTTTCGTCGAGGTCCCTGTTGGCGTCCTCAAAAACCTGAAGCTGGTGCTGCAAGCCGGCCAGATGTCGATTGAGATGAGTCGCCTCCAGAGTCACCTTATGTCGTTGAACGCGCCTGAATTCCTGGTGGATGTCGCGATAACGACGAGCCTTGGCGGCTTGGCGTTTCAGCGAGCGCAGACGGCGTTCGATCTCCTCAATGATATCGTTGACCCTGAGCAGGTTTTGCTGGGCCATTTCCAATTTGAGTTCGGCGCTGCGCCGGCGGCTCTTGTAGCCGGAGATGCCTGCCGCCTCCTCGATCAGCAGACGCCGCTCTCCGGGCTTGCCGGTCAGGAAGGAATCGATCTTGCCCTGGGCGATCAGCGCATAGGACGCATAGCCCAGGCCGATATCCTCCAGGACCTGGTGAACATCCTTCAAACGGCAGCGTCTCTGATTGATCAGGTAAAGGCTTTCCCCCGATCGGTAAAGCTTTCGGCAGATTTCCAAGTCCTCTCCGGAGACTTCCTTACCGTTCACCACCACCGGAGTCTCATCATCCCGACGCATGGTCAACTTGACCTGAGCGACTCCGGACGGCCCCCGCTTCTCAGAGCCGCTGAAAATAACGTCTTCCATTCTTTCCCCCCGCAGGCTGCGAGCGCTTTGGGCACCCAGAACCCAACCAATGGCATCGAAGATATTGGACTTACCGCAACCGTTGGGGCCGACAATGGAGATGACGCTACCGTCGAAGACAATGCGAGTCTTCCTGGCAAATGACTTAAAGCCTATGATTTCCAGAGAACCGAGCTTGAGCATCAGTTTTAAGTATACCTGTCTGCAAGAAGAGCCGATGGATATAATGACAGGTGAGGCTGACACCTCCCGGGAACCGGAAGTTCAACCAGGCCTCAGCCGTCAATTGGGCCTGCCGGACAATGGCCGCTCGGTTGCTCCCCGGTTGCGTCATTCTGTATAGTGAATAAGGTTAAGAACTTTGTAAGAGGATCCGTTTTTGACGACATGAAGTTGCGTACTCACCCCGGCGCCTTCCTCGCGACCACGTTACTGGCCGTTTTTTTCACTCCTTTGCTCGGACAGTCGGCCGATTTCTTTCCTCTGGACCAGGTCAAGTCTGGACTGAAGGGTGTGGGTCGGACCGTTTTTGAGGGGGAAAAGATCGAAGAATTCAAGGTTGAGATTCTGGGAGTGCTTCAGAACATCGCTCCCGAGAGGAATCTCATCCTGGCTCGACTGAGCAGTCGGAAGCTCGAGAGGACAGGGGTGTTTGCAGGGATGAGCGGCAGTCCGGTCTACATCCAGGGAAAACTGGTGGGTGCCGTCGCCTATTCCTTCCCTTATTCCAAGGAACCCATTGCCGGCATCACTCCCATCCAGGAGATTGTTGACATTTTCAAAGAGAAACCGGGGGCGCGTTTCCGGCTCTCCCGAAAGCGATCGCCGCTCAAGATGTATCGCGTCCGCTCCTTAGCGGACATTTTGCAGGGAGTCGGAGGTTCCACCCCGCCATCAGGGATGGCTTCGCAACCGTTTGAGGGCAGCCGGACCCTCAGCCCAATTGCTACGCCATTGAGCCTTTCCGGTCTCTCTCCCCAGACTCTTCAAGCTTTCGGCACTTCCCTGCAGGCCATGGGCCTGGTGCCGGTAAGAGCATTGGGCAGCGCCCGCGCCGAAGGCCAAAGCCATGTTCCCCTGCAAGCGGGATCAACCGTTACGGTTCAACTGATCCGGGGGGATATCGACGCCAGTGCCGCCGGCACCGCCACCTATATAGGCGGAAACCGAATCTATGCCTTTGGGCATCCGTTCATGGGTGTCGGCTACACCGACATGCCGTTGAACAAAGGATCGGTTCTGACCATTATCCCCAGTCTGGCCAGCAGCCAGAAAGTCACGGCGACGACGGAGTTCATTGGAAGCATCCGACAGGATCGGGCCACCGGAATCCTGGGGGTCGGCGGGGAAGAGCCGACACTGATTCCCATCCAGGTCAGCCTGTTGACGAGCCGAAACGAAAGAAAGCAATTCCACTTTGAAGTCGTCACGGATCCCCTTCTGAGCCCCTTTCTCACGACTCTGGTTGTTTTCAACAGTATTTCCTCTTCAGAGCGAACTTTGGGAGGTCAAACTCTTCAGGTGCGTTGTACGATCTCGATCAAGGGCCAGAACGATGTGAACTTCGAAGACGGCATCTCCGACTTGGCCAATACCACGGTTGCGGCGGCTCTCGCTGCCGCCGCCCCGGTCAACTTTCTTCTCAACAGCGGTTTTGAAGAAGTGGAAATGGAGAAGGTCGCGGTGGACATTACGGCCGTTGAGCAGACTCGAAGGGCTGCCCTGGAAAAAGTTTGGGTGGATAAGAGGGAGGTTGCGGCGGGTGATGAAGTCAACCTGACCGTCTTCCTGCGGAAGGCCAATGGCGAGTCGCTGGTGGAAAAATACCCTGTCAAGATCCCTGAAGAAGTTGCACCTGGTCCGCTCAAGATTCTCGTCGGTGAAGGCTTGTCGGTGAGCAAAGCTGATGAGGAAGACGAGGATGAAGACTTCGTGCCCGAAAACTTGCCGCAGCTCATCCGGGCCATCAACAATCTCAAGAAGAACAACCGGCTTTACATCCGCCTGTACCGCTCCCGGGCCGGCGCCGTGGTGGGGGGTGAGGGACTGCCGGGACTGCCACCTTCGATGCTGGAGCTTTACAGCTCCGGGAGGACTGGCGGGGCCACCCGACCCATCCGCCACGTTGTCTATGCGGAGCACGAGCTGCCCGCAACCAGCTTCGTTCTGGAAGGCCGCCAGATCATTGAGGTGATCGTCAAGAGATAACGTCCATTTCCCACCTGTCAGCTGACAAAGACATGAAAACACGGATCTTCTCCTGCCTTGTTGCCTGGCTTCTTCTTTGCCTTGGGTTCCCTGTAGCGCGGGCCGCCCGGCCGGAGCGCTGGACGCTCTCCAGTCAGGAAGAGTTCCTGAAAGGAGACTTTGATGGAGTTTCAGTTTCCAGCGCCGGAGAGTTGACGCTGGCGCCGGCTCTCGATCTTGTCTTCGATACAGAAGAAGCTTTTATCCATGCGGCCGTTGTGGACAAGACCGGCAATCTTTTTCTGGGAACAGGCAGCAGCGGCAAGGTGTTTCGAATCACTCCGGAAGGTGAGGGGGGCCTTTGGTCCAGGCTCGAGCAAGGGAGCGTTTATGCTTTGGCTGTCGACTCCATGAACCGCCTCTTCGCGGGAGGGGCACCGGACGGCAAGGTCTATCTGCTCAATGAGAAAGGGAACCCACAGGCCTTCTTCAATCCCAATGAAAAATACATCTGGGATTTGGCCGTCGACCGGGAGGACAATCTCTACGTGGCGACGGGTCCGAAGGGGATCATTTACCGCGTCGATGCCCAGGGCAAGGGTTCGACTTTCCTCGACAGCAAGGAAATCCATATTGTGAGTCTGGATTGGGACTTGGAAGGTAATCTGCTGGCGGGAACGGCGCCGGGAGGTTTGCTCTACCGTATTTCCAAGGCTGGCAAGCCCTTTGTTCTCTACGATTCCTCCATGGGAGAGGTCAAAGCCATGACCTCTGATCGTTATGGAAACATCTTTGCATTGGGACTGGCTTTTCGGAACCCGGAGAAGGCGCGCAACCAGTCGACGCCCCCTCCCCGGAAATCAGCGGCCGCCAAGAAGAGTGGCGACTCCAGTGTCAAGGTCGAGGGCACCGGGAAGGGGGAAAAGCTGGAGGTTTATCGCATTGATAAAGAGGGCCGGGTTGAAACGGTTTACACTTCAAACACTGAGTCCGCCTATGACCTTCTCGTTCGCAACGACGGCACTCTGCTGTTGGCGACGGGCAACAAAGGCCGCATTCTCTCGGTCAGTCCTCGCAAATTCCTCACCCTTCTGGTCCAGAGTCCGGATGACCAGGTCACTCGCCTGTTGGAACAAGGGGGGGGGATCTATGCTGCCGCCAGCAATCTGGGTAAGCTTTACCGGCTGCAGCCTCGACCGGAAACCAATGGCGTCTATCAGTCCCAGGCACTGGACGCGCACATGGTTTCATCCTGGGGAAGAATCGGCTGGCGGGTGAACGATCCGCTTGACCCTCTCCCCAAGGTCTTTACCCGTTCCGGGAACACCAAAAAGCCGGATGAAAACTGGAGTGACTGGAGTGGACCCTATGAAGATTCTCGGGGAAGCGCTATTCAGAGTCCCTCGGCCCGGTACCTCCAGTGCAAGATTGAATTCGCTCCGGAGAGTCGAACGAAAACGGTTGTTTCAAGAAGCAATGCCGTGGACCTGGTCTCCATCAGTTACCTGCAGCGCAACATGGCTCCCGTGATCACCGGGTTGACGGTTCATGGACCCGGAATCGCTCTGGCCAAGCTTCCCGCAGCCAACCCCGCCGCCTCGGGCGCCGTGGGCGGACCTGATAATGTGCACATCCGCTCCCTGCCGAGATCGATGCGAAGCCTGGGGGCCACGCTCATCACTCCGCCACCCCGGCAGATTTACGTCAAGGGTGCCCGCAGTGTCTCCTGGTCCGCCACAGACCCCAATGGGGACGATCTGGTTTTTTCAGTCTATTACCGTGGCCAGGATGAAAAGGATTGGAAGCTGCTGCGAAAGGATGGGGGGGCCACCTACTACAGCATGGATGGAGCCAGCATTCCTGATGGAGCCTATACTTTCAAAGTGGTCGCCTCGGACCGGTTCAACAACCCTCCTTCGAAGTCACTTGAGGCAGAGCTGGTGAGCAAGCCTTTCGTGATCTCCAACACGTCTCCAAGAATTGAGATTTCGCAGCCTCAGGTGCAGGAAAATAGCGTGACCGTCCAGGTCACCGCACGGACTTCCGCCAGCTCGGTCTATCAGACCGATTACGCCGTGGACGCTGGGGAGTGGCAGATCCTTTACCCCAGAGACGGCATCGCGGACAGTGAAGTCGAGGAATTCGATCTGACCGCAACGAAACTGGCCCGGGGAGAGCACCTGATTACGGTTCGGGTAGTCGATTCGGTCGGCAACATCGGGACGGCAAAGGTGACGTTTTCGATCCAGTGAACGCCCCTGCCAATACGGGGCTTCCCGCGACGGCGGATAGCGGCACCGGAGACCCCCACCGGGCTTGTCCCGGTGGAGGCGGGTTTGACAGCTCCATGGAGTGTGTTTGGTGACGTTTCGATGCCAGTCGAGACGGCTCAGCGCTCGGCCCCATCCGGATGGCCACTCACTCACGTTCGTGGTTCAGTGACTTGGCGGCAGAATCGCTCAACCGATGCAATCAAAACTTCAAATATTTGTTAGGGAGAATGCGGGCAAACACTACTCAGCCAGGTGTCGCGCAGCTGCCTGGCAGGCGGCCGGCTCAAAGGCCGCGCGCCTCGTAGACATCGACCTTCTGGAAGGAGTAGATCACGAAGCTACTGGGGAGTCCAGCCACCTCGAAACGGCTGTTGCGGAGGCTCAAACCGACGGCATCCAGCAATTTCGGGCTTTTCGGATACTCGAGGATGTCGCCGATTTCCGCATATCCACCTGGCTGGATTTCGGCCACCAGGGAAAGGGAGTCTTCGTAGGGAATCCTCCACGCCGTGTCCATCAACTCGCTGATCTGATTGTCCGTCTGACGCACCTGAACCATCAAAGGGCGCGACAAAACGCCGGAGGAGGACGGTTGGGAGGTCAAAAACACAGGGTAGGTCCACTCCCGCATGGGGAGCTGCGTAAACTGACTCATAAGAAGGACGAAACCGCCGACGGTCAGGGGGATGGCGGACAGCTTGGACCACAGGACTGTCCCGTCCAGTTGGCGGCAGGAGGCGAGCAGCGATTTCCAGACTTCAAACAGTCGCACCCTCCAGCCCTGATTCAGACTCACCCGAAGACGCCTCCAGAGTCGTTGCTGCGAGATTTCCGGAATGTAGACCGGGGTGGCCAGAATCGACTTGACGGTTTCGAGTTCATGATGAATCCGAGCGCAGTCCCGGCAAGAACGGACATGCTCCTCCAGGACAAGTGTCTCTCTGGGTGATAACTCGCGATCCAGCAAGTCATCGACCTTGCACCGAAAGTCTCTGCAATTCATCCCATCTCCCCGGGCTGGTACTCCCTCAAGATCTTGCGCAGGCGTTCGCGACCTCGCGCGATACGGGATTTGACGGTGCCGGAGCGCACCCCCGTGACTTCGGCGATTTCCTCGTAACTGAGCCCTCTCACATCACGCAAGACAACTGCCGCCTTCTGGGAAAAAGGAAGTTCTTCCAGCCCCTGCTGGAGGGCGCTCCGAATCTCGTGGGCAAAGAGACTGCGATCCGGGAGAGGTTGACCGCTGGCTGGGTCGGGCGTCCCCCCTTCGCCTTTGCCTCCGAGTCCCAAGGTGCAGATTCGATCGCGGTACCGGCGCCTCCACCAACGGTTGCGGTTGGCAGTCTGGTTCAAGGTCACGCGGTACAACCATGTTTTTAGACTGCACTCACCTCGAAACTTGTGAATCTTCCGAAAAAGGGTTAAGAAAACCTCCTGGGTGACATCCATCGCTTCCGACTTATCCGCCAATAATTTCAGGGAAAGCGTGTAAACCAAATTCTTGTACAGCCGAAAGACCTCGGAAAAGGCGTGCCCGTCACCCTCCTGGAGGCGAGACACCAGGAGTTCGGGCGGGTCGAACCCGACTTCCGATCTGATTGAACTGGTGAACTCGCTCATCGAGGACATTCCTCTAGTGACTCTAAACTACTTAGAGGTCCTTGACTGGAGAAAGTTCCTTGACATTGTCAAAAGAGACCACATGTCACTCCTACGGAGTTTTGGGTTTTCCATTCCCTTTCCCCCGCTACAAACATGTCACTCCTACCGGAGTTGAGCCGCCTGGTCCTGGACATCCAGCCGACACCATCAGAATGCTGTCGAGTGGACAGGCTCACCCGAATTTCTCACACTCGATCGTAGCGAGGCGGTGGAGATGCGCGTGGATACAAGGCGTCGCGACCGAGGGCCCCGCAGTCGTACTGGACAGTACGTCGAGGAGCCCGACGGAGCGCAACGCAGTAGACGCGGGCATATCCGTCGCCGTAGTAGATTGGGTGTGAGAAATGCGGGCTAACTGACGCCGCCCCCCCCCGCGTCTCAGAGGCTCACGCGGTCGTGGACTCCCCAGAACCGCCGTTCACGAGCCTCCGCCGACCTGGATTCCGACCCGATGGTAGCGAGGGACTGGAGATGGCCGTGGACACAACGTGCCTCTTCCCCCTTCCTACGATTGAGGGTGAGAAATCCGGGCGAGTTCCAACACGACTTTTCCAACACTGTGACCGCTTTGCAGGTAACGAAGCGCTCTCACAGCCTGGGAAAACGGGAATCGGCGACCAATGTAAGGAGGAGCCTTCAACTCTTGAGACAGGTCCGTGTAGAGACGTCGGAGCAGATCGATGCGGTCCCAAAGCCAGATGAGGTTGAAGGCCATCAGACTCTTGTTCTCTGAGATCATGTTGAGCGGGTCGAGACGGGGTCGCCGCAGATACTTGAGGGCCAGGCGGGCGTAATTGGGCCGGTTCCCCGCCGGCATCATACTGGCCGCACCGAAGAGCACCAACCGCCCTCCGGGACGGATTCTCCGATAGGCCGGCTTGAAGTAGGGTCCGGCCACGGCATCCAGCACGATGTCCAGTCCCTCCTCGTGGGCTTTTTTCAGCGCCTCATCCAGCCGCTGCGGGAAACTTCCCGGGTCTCGAATGATGATCTGGTCGGCGGAGAGGCCGCGATGCTCAATCAGGAAGGCGGCCTTGGACTCCTGGCCGACCGTGGCAATGACCCGCCCCTCGAATCTTTGCAGGATCGAGAGGGCGTTCAATCCGACACCGCCGGCGGCGGAATGCACCAGTACCAGCTGGCCTTGTCGCAAGCCCCCCAGTTCTTTCAAGGCGTACCATGCCGTCAGTGCCTGAACGGCAAAGCCGGCGCCTTCGGCAAAAGACCATTGAGGCGGGAGAGGCTGGAGAAGACGATCATCGACATGAACTCGTGAGGCAAAGGCGCCGAACCGGATCACACCCATGACCCGATCGCCTCTCTTCCAGGGGGACCTCTCACCCTGGCGTCTCGAAACCTCTTCCACTTCTCCGGCAAACTCGAGCCCGGGGATGAACTCACCGGAAGGCGTGGCGGAGTAGAGGCCGAGACAGGCGAAGACATCGGCAAAATTCAGACCCACCGCACGCACGCCGACACGGACCTGCCCCGGCCCCAGAGCCGGCAACGTCTCCGGCAGGAGTTTCAAGCGTCCCAGCGATCCAGCCCGGCCGATCTTCCAGACCTCCCTCTCGATCACCAACCGAAGGTATCGCCAACCGGGGCCGTTCGTCAATCGTTCGCGCCTGCCAGACTCAGCCCGCTTGCTGACCAGCCGTCCCCCGCGGCGCCGAGATCAGCCGATCTGACAGTGTTGCGCGCGCTCGGCGTTCCCTGTGTGCCAGTTGACTATGAGCTGCCTGCCGCCGCATTGACCAAAAGCACGAACGTCAGTGAGTGTCGTTAAAGGAGTGATCAGCCGGTGGGAGTGCATAGCAAGCAAACCCGGGCA